>NZ_JAAGNW010000266.1:0-5263 GCF_010645215.1 Burkholderia multivorans
GGCAAGGCGATGTTCTTCGATCCGTCGCTGTCGGGTTCGGGCAAGCTTTCCTGCGCGTCGTGCCACAGCCCCGAGCACGGCTTCAGTCCGCCGAACGCGCTGGCGGTGCAGCTCGGCGGCGACGACCTGAGCAAACCGGGCTTCCGCGCGGCGCCCACGCTCAAATACCTGCAGTCGGTGCCCGCGTTCAGCGAGCACTATCACGACTCCGACGACGAGGGCGACGAGAGCGTCGACAACGGCCCGACGGGCGGCCTGACCTGGGACGGCCGCGTCGACAGCGGCGCGGAACAGGCGCGCATTCCGTTGACCTCGTCGTTCGAGATGAACAGCACGCCCGCGAAGGTGGCGCGCGCGGTGCGCGCGGCGCCGTACGCCGCGGAATTCCGCGCGACCTTCGGCGCGCGCGTGCTGGACGACGACAACGCGACCTTCGCCGCGGTGCTGCGCGCGCTCGGCACCTTCGAGCAGACGCCCGAGGTGTTCTATCCGTACACGAGCAAGTACGACGCGTACCTCGCCGGCCGCGCGCAGCTGACGCCCGCCGAGCTGCGCGGCCTGCAGCTGTTCAACGACGAGAAGAAGGGCAATTGCGCGAGCTGCCACCTGAGCCAGCGCGCGCTCGACGGCACGCCGCCGCAGTTCAGCGATTTCGGGCTGATCGCGGTCGGCGTGCCGCGCAACCGCGCGCTGCCGGTGAATCGGGATCCGAAGTTCTACGATCTCGGCGCCTGCGGCCCGGAGCGGCAGGACCTGAAGGGGCGCGCGGAATTCTGCGGGCTGTTCCGCACACCGACGCTGCGCAACGTCGCGCTGCGCAAGAGCTTCTTTCACAACGGCATCTATCACACGCTCGAGGACGTGATGCGCTTCTACGCGGAGCGCGACACGAACCCCGAGAAGTTCTATCCGGTGCGGCACGGCGTCGTGCAGAAATACGACGATCTGCCGAAGCAGTACTGGGGCAATCTCAACACCGATCCGCCGTTCGATCGCAAGCGCGGCGATCCGCCGGTGCTGAACGAAGCCGAGATCAAGGACGTGATCGCGTTCCTGGAGACCCTCACCGACGGCTATCGAGCGGGTCCGGCCGCGGCCGCGCCGGCGCGCTGAGCGCGGCGGCCATGCTATCCTCGACCGCTGTCGCCCGCGCGGCCTTGCCGCTGACGAAGGCCGTGCAGCAGGTGCGCGACGATGGCAAGGACGGCGAAACAGTCGATTGGCAGAACGACCGCCAAGGCACGCCGATCGGGGCGAAGCTCACGCCGTCGACGGCCGACGACGGCGGCCGCACCTGCCGCGAGATCGTCGTCGAGATCAGCGCGAAGGGGCAGTCGATGACGCTCAAGCCGCGCTACTGCAAGACGGCGGCAGGCAAGTGGGCGCTGCAAAAGCGCTGAGTCGCGCGTTTGGAACGACGCATGATGCGCGCCAGCCGGTCCCGCACGTTGTCGTGCGGGGTCGTGATCCTCGATGAACAGGGCCGCGTGCTGCTTGCGCACGCGACCGAGACTACCCACTGGGACATCCCGAAGGGGCAGGGCGAACCGGGCGAGACCGCGCAGCAGGCGGCGCTGCGCGAGCTGGTCGAGGAAACCGGGATCACGCTCGCGCCCGCGCGGCTGGTCGACCTCGGCCGCTTCGCATACCGGCCGGACAAGGACCTGTATCTGTTCGCCGTGCGCGCGGCGTCCGGCGAGATCGATCCGTCGCGCTGCGTGTGCACCTCGTTCTTTCCGAGCCGCGTCAGCGGCGCGATGATTCCCGAGATGGACGCGTTCCGCTGGACCTCGCCCGACGAGATCGAGCGCTACGCGAGCCGCAGCCTCGCGCGCCTGTTCCGCACGCTGGTGTCGCTGGCCGACCTGCATCGCACGCTGCCCGCGTGAGCGGCGGCGCGGTGCGCCACAGCAAAAACGCCCCGGCGGCCGGCATGGAGGCCGGCCGCCGGGGCGCGTTCGCGCGCGGGACGCGCGCTTCTTCTCTTACTCTTCGAGGCCGGCCATGCCGCCGACGACGGCGTTGAAGCCGCTGTCGACGTGCATGATCTCGGCCGTCACGCCGCTCGCGAGATCCGACAGCAGGAACGCGCCGCTATTGCCGACCTGCTCGATCGTCACGTTGCGCTTGAGCGGCGCATTGTGCTCGACGAATTCGAGGATCTTGCCGAAGCCCTTGATGCCGCTCGCGGCCAGGGTCTTGATCGGGCCCGCCGAGATGCCGTTCACGCGGATGCCCTTGGCGCCGAGCGAGACGGCGAGGTAGCGGACGCTGGCTTCGAGCGCGGCCTTCGCCATGCCCGTCGTGTTGTAGTTCGGAATCGCCTTCTCGGCGCCGAGGTAGGACAGCGTCAGCAGCGACGCGTCGTTCGACAGGAGCGGCAGCGCGGCCTTGGCGAGCGCCGGGAAGCTGTACGCCGAGATGTCGTGCGCGATGCGGAAGTTCTCGCGCGACAGGCCGTCGAGGAAGTCGCCCGCGATCGCCTCGCGCGGCGCGAAGCCGATCGAGTGGACGAGGCCGTCGAGACGGTCCCAGTGCTGGCCGAGCGAAGCGAACAGCGCGTCGATCTGCGCGTCGTCGGCGACGTCGCACGGGAACACCAGCGTGCTGTCGAACTCCGCGGCGAATTCGGTGATGCGATCCTTGAAGCGATCGCCGACGTAGGTGAACGCGAGTTCGGGGCCTTGGCGATGCCGTAAGCGATCGAGCGGTTCGACAGCAGGCCCGTCAGCAGAATGCGTTTACCGGCGAGAAAGCCCATGAATTCTCCTATTGAAGCGCGCGCCCGTGCAATTCGGCGGGCGGCGGATGGTCATGATCGGTTTTGAGTGGGTAGAATTCTCTCACATTGGCATTCCCGATCGACCGACAGGCTTCTATGACGACAGGTTCGCCCGCGGCCGCCCGGCCGCAACCGCCGCAAGCGCCCCATCACGCGGCAGCGCGACGAACCGCCGGCGCGGCGCACCGGCTGGCGCGCGCCGCGGCGCTGGCGGTGCTCGCCGCGGCGGCGCTGGCCGCGCGGCCGGCGGGCGCGGTCTACGCGATCGCGCAGTACGGCGAGCCGAAATACCCGCCGGGCTTCACGCATTTCGACTACGTGAACCCCGATGCGCCGAAGGGCGGCACGCTCGTGCTCGCCAACCCGAACCGGCTCACCTCGTTCGACAAGTTCAATCCGTACACGATGCGCGGCAATCCGGCGCCCGGCCTCGACATGCTGTTCGAGAGCCTCGTGACGGGCAGCAGCGACGAGCCCGCGAGCGCCTACGGATTGCTCGCCGACGACATCGCGATCGCGCCCGACGGGCTGTCCGTCACGTTCCACCTGAATCCGGCCGCGCGCTTCTCGAACGGCGAGCCCGTCACCGCGGCGGACGTCGTGTATTCGTTCGATACGCTGAAGAGCCCGCAGGCGGCGCCGCAGTACCCGGCCTACCTCGCGGATCTGCCGCGCGCGGTTGCGGTCGATGCGGCCACCGTGCGCTTCGAGTTCCGCCGCCGCGACCGCGAGCTGCCGCTGATCGCGGGCTCGCTGCCGGTGTTTTCGCGCAAGTGGGGGCTGCGGCCGGACGGCACGCGCGTGCCGTTCGATCAACTCGCGTTCCAGCAGCCGATCGGCAGCGGGCCCTACGTGATCGACCAGTACGACAGCGGCCGCACCATCAGCTACAAGCGCAGCCCGAACTACTGGGGCGCGCGGCTGCCGGTGCGGGTCGGCACCAACAACTTCGACCGGATCGTCTACAAGCTGTACGGCGATCCGGTCACGCGTCTGGAGGCCTTCAAGGCCGGCGAGTACGACGTGCTGGTCGAGAACATCGCGCGCAACTGGGTGCGGCGCGACGTCGGCAAGGCCTTCGACAGCGGCGAGCTGATCAAGCGCGAGTTTCGCCAGCACAACGGCGCGGGCATGCAGGGTTTCGTGATGAATCAGCGCCGGCCGATGTTCCGCGACGTGCGGGTGCGCCGGGCGCTCGATCTCGCGCTCGACTTCGAGTGGCTGAACCGGCAGCTGTTCTACGGCGGCTATACGCGCATCGACAGCTTCTTCGCCGACACCGACCTGCAGGCCGCCGGCACGCCGGGGCCGGGCGAGCTGGCGATCCTGAATCCGTTGCGCGCGCAGCTGGATCCGGCCGTGTTCGGGCCGATGCCCGTGCAGCCGAACACCAACCCGCCCGGGTCGCTGCGCGCGAACCTGCTCGAGGCGCGCGCGCTGCTGGCGCAGGCCGGCTGGACCTATCGCGACGGCGCGCTGCGCAATGCGAAGGGCGAGCCGTTCGTGTTCGAGATCCTCGACGATTCGGGATCCTCGGGGGCGGGCTCCACGATGGAGGGGGTGATCAACGCCTATACCCGCAATCTCGCCAAGCTCGGCATCGTCGCGAAGCTGCGGGTCGCCGATTACGCGCTGCTGCAGAAGCGTTTCGACAGCTTCGATTTCGACATGACGACGCTGCGCTATCCGGCGGTGCAGGTGCCGGGCAGCGAGCAGGCGCTGTACTTCGGGAGCCGCTACGCGGACCAGCCGGGGTCGAGCAACCTGATGGGCGTCAAGTCGCCCGCGATCGACGCGATCGTGAAGACGCTCCTGCAGGCGCAGACGCGCGAGCAGCTGCTCGACGCGACGCATGCGCTCGACCGCGTGCTGATGCACGGTTATTACGTCGTGCCGCAGTGGTACAGCAACACCCACCGGATCGCCTACAAGCGCACGCTCGCCTATCCGGCGCGCCTGCCGCTGTACTATGCGGCGGAAACCTGGGTGCCGTCGACCTGGTGGGCGCTGCCCGCCCGCTGATCCACCCGGCCCGTCGCGGGCCGACTTTCTGGAACGCCTATGTGGAGCTACATCCTCAAACGCCTGCTGCTGATGATTCCGACGCTGCTCGGCGTGCTGACGGTCACCTTCGTCGTGATCCAGTTCGTGCCGGGCGGCCCGGTCGAGCAGGCGGTGCAGGAATTGCGCAAGGGCGCGGAGCAGGGCGGCGCGCACTTCGGGATGCGCGCGTCGACGGGCGTCGACGCGCAGCAGGTCGCGCAGCTGAAGGCGCTCTACGGCTTCGACAAGCCGCCGCTCGAACGCTATGGGCTGATGCTGTCGCGCTTCGCGCGCTTCGATCTCGGCCAGAGCTATTTCCATCACCAGAGCGTGTGGTCGCTCGTGGTGTCGAAGCTGCCGGTGTCGATCAGCATCGGCGTGTGGACCTTCCTGCTGACCTACCTGCTGTCGGTGCCGCTCGGCATCGCGAAGGCCGTG
>NZ_JAAGNW010000266.1:5273-6965 GCF_010645215.1 Burkholderia multivorans
GGCTCGACCTTCGATGTCGTGACGAGCCTCGTGGTGCTGGTCGGCTATGCGATCCCGGGCTTCGTGCTGGGCGTGCTGCTGCTCGTGCTGTTCGGCGGCGGCTCGTTCTGGCAGCTGTTCCCGCTGCGCGGCCTGACCTCGGACAACTTCGCGCAGCTGAGCCTCTTGGGCAAGGTCACCGATTATCTATGGCACCTGGTACTGCCGATCACCGCGTCGGTGGTCGGCAGCTTCGCGGTGGTCACGATCCTGACCAAGAACGCGTTCCTCGACGAGATCCGCAAGCAATACGTGCTGACCGCGCGCGCGAAGGGGCTGCCCGAGCGCCGCGTGCTGTGGAAGCACGTGTTCCGCAACGCGCTGCTGCCCTTGATCGTCGGCTTTCCGGCCGCGTTCGTCGGCGCGTTCTTCACGGGCAGCCTGCTGATCGAGACGCTGTTCTCGCTCGACGGGCTCGGGCTGCTGTCGTACGAATCGGTGATCCGCCGCGACTATCCGGTCGTGCTGGGCACGCTGTATCTGTTTACGCTGATCGGGCTCGCTACCAAGCTGATTTCCGATCTCTGCTACGTGTGGGTCGACCCGCGCATTCAATTCGAACATCTGGAGCGTTGACTTGAGCCGAGCCGCCGCCCCGTCCGCCCGCCTCGACGCCGCCCGCGCGCGGCTGTCGCCGTCGCCCGCCCGGCGCGTGTGGCTGCGCTTCACGCAGCAGCGCCTCGGCTACTGGAGCCTCGTGATCTTCCTCGTGGCGTTCGCGGCGAGCCTCGCCGCGCCGCTGTGGTCGAACGACAAGCCGCTCGTGGTCCGCTACGACGGCCACTATTACTTCCCGCTGCTCAAGGACTATCCGGAAACCGCGTTCGGCGGCGATTTCCCGACGCCCGCCGACTATCTCGACCCGTACGTGCGGCGCAAGCTCGAGACGCCCGGCAACTTCGTGCTGTACGCGCCGAACCGCTATCACTACGACACGCTCAACTACTTCTCGACCGCGCCGAATCCGGCGCCGCCGTCGCGCGACAACTGGCTCGGCACCGATGCGCAGGGCCGCGACCTGCTCGCGCGGCTCGTGTACGGGTTCCGCGTGTCGGTCCTGTTCGGGCTGGTGCTGACCTTCACCGGCACGCTGATCGGCATCGCGACGGGCGCCGTGCAGGGCTATTTCGGCGGCCGCATCGATATCGTCGGGCAGCGCCTGATCGAGATCTGGAGCGCGATGCCGGAGCTGTACCTGCTGATCATCTTCGCGTCGATCTTCGAGCCGAGCTTCCTGCTGCTGATCGTGCTGCTGTCGCTGTTCGGCTGGATGGGGCTGTCCGACTACGTGCGCGCCGAATGCCTGCGCAACCGCAGCCAGGACTACGTGCGCGCGGCGCGCGCGCTGGGCCTGTCGAACTGGCAGATCATCTGGCGGCACGTGCTGCCGAACAGCATGACGCCCGTGATCACGTTCCTGCCGTTCCGCATGAGCGGCGCGATCCTCGCGCTGACGAGCCTCGATTTCCTCGGGCTCGGCGTACCGCCGCCCACCCCGAGCCTCGGCGAGCTGCTCGCGCAGGGCAAGGGCAACCTCGACGCCTGGTGGATCTCGCTGTCGACCTTCTGCGTGCTGGTCGCGACGCTGCTGCTCCTGACCTTCATGGGCGACGCGCTGCGCAACGCGCTCGACACGCGCATCGCGGATTCGAC
>NZ_JAAGNW010000266.1:6975-7426 GCF_010645215.1 Burkholderia multivorans
GAGGCGGGCGATGAGCGCCGGCGTGCGGGACGGCGACGCGACGCCGCTCCTGGCGCTCGAACGGCTCAGCGTGCGCTTCGGCGACACCCTCGCGGTCGACGACGTGTCGCTCGCGATCGGGCGGGGCGAGCGGGTCGCGCTGGTCGGCGAGTCGGGCTCGGGCAAGAGCGTGACGGCGCTGTCGATCCTGCGGCTCGTGCGCGAGGCGGAAACGAGCGGGACGATCCGTTTCGCGGGCGAGGATCTGGCGGACAAGAGCGAGCGGCAGATGCGCGGCCTGCGCGGCGCGGACGTCGCGATGATCTTCCAGGAGCCGATGAGCGCGCTCAATCCGCTGTTTACGATCGGCGAGCAGATCGGCGAGACGATCGAGCAGCACGACGGCGTAAGCCGTGTCGAGGCGCGGCGGCGCGCGGTCGCGCTGCTCGCGCGCACCGGCATCGCCGAACCG
>NZ_JAAGNW010000267.1 GCF_010645215.1 Burkholderia multivorans
GCGGTGCAAGCGATGCGCGCCGAGGCCGATTACGACCACGAACGAGACCAGTGGATCTCGCGCTATATCGAGCAAGAGGGCGGCGGCGAGGACGACGCGACATACGATGCCTTGCACGCGGAGGCCCAGGCAACGCCGGAGTACGCGCAGTTCGTCGATCCGATTCGCGGGGAAATCCTGGAATACTTCGGCGTGACCGATGAGCAGCTGGACTGGATGGTTCTGCTGCGCAACGACGACAGCGATGAGCTTTGGGCGGAAGTCAACCGGCAGCGGAGCGCGCTGGGAACCGGCGAAGTGCGCGGCGATCTCTGACCATTGCGTGTCATTGAGGTCTCGAGTTGTGCTGGGTGCGAGGTTGGCGTCAGGTCAGTCTCGTGGTGCGCCGGGATCTCGGTTGCTGCAGCCGCTCCGGTAAGAGAGGACAAGCTTTCGGAGCGTCGGAGCGAGTGACTGCTTGCTGTGCGCTGGCGCCTGTTCTAGGTTCTGTTATCTCGACGAGAAAGCGACGCGACAAGTTCGCGGCTAAACGTTTCTTCCAGCGGGGGCTGTGCACCAGCCCCGCGCCACGCAAGATCGTCACCGATCAGCTACGCAGCGATCCGGTGGCCGAGGCCGATATCCCGGCATGCGCGAATGCGACGCATATATTTGTCGAAGCTGCGGTGTGCGTGAACAATCGCGCCGAGAACAGTCATCAGCCTACCCGAGAGCGCCCCAATCCGTCTGACCGATTGTCCATCTGCCCATTCCGTCGCTTGGGGCGCAACGTGGCAATGCCCATACGATTAATGGTTGAAATTCAACGTCGCGACCAGGAACCGAAGCGCCTTGAAGCGCCTTCGCATCCATCAAGGCAAAGGAGGTTTCCGTATACCTTGTAACTTAAATGGCTTATTTTTTATTGCGAATGAAGCAATTCCACTCCCCTCGACCAGCAGTACAATATATGACAATCCATCAACTTCCTCATCAAAATCAATTGAATTGTGTATTAATGTATTTTTAGTGTGTACATTTATCCACAAATAAAATAATTACCTTCACTTGCTGGCATCGCCTATATTTATATCCGTCGATCAGTCAGCTATGAATAATGAAGTCCGCTGTCGTCCTGCTGGGGCGTCACCCGCTGCGCGGCTACCAACTGTGCCGGGATGTCGGCCTTGGCCGCCGGATCACTGCGTAGCTGATCGGTGGCGATCTGGCGTGGCGCGGGGCTGGTGCGCAGCACTCGCTGGAAGAAACGATTAGCCGCGAATTTGTCGCGTCGCTTTTGCAACAGGATCTCGGGGCCGGCGCCGCGTTCGTCAACGGCGCGCCATAACAGATAGGACTCGCCGAACAGCGACGCCATCTCGTCGGGATGCCAGGTGTTGCCAGGCTCGCGCCAATCGGAACAGCTCGATCAGTGTCCACAATGCGTCGTCGATGATCGACTTGCACATCTCCTCGGCCTCGATTGTTCCGATGCATGTGGGTGGCAGCTCGCCGCGCAAGTTGGCAGCGCAACAAGGTATTTTTTGACGCCGTCTTCGGGATCGCTGCACGTTAAATCAATGCGATCCTACAATGTAGGATTCCAGAATATTTGGCAGCTTCGGGTTGGAAGCCGGCTCATCAAAAAGAATTTGACGAATAGAATTTTCCGTTGCATCCTTTCGCAAAAATAGCGATGACATTTAGCATGGCTTAATAAATTCAAACAAATAGCTTGCACGAGTATTTGGTAAAACTTACATACAGAGGGCGGCTCAAGGGTCGAAGTTTCACTATCTTTTTCGTTCGCGATTCATTCCCGATGTCATGAAACGTCGATCCGCCTGGCGGCGGATCGACGCCATACCGGGTCGGGATTCGCGGACGTGCCGAAGGAATCAGCGGTTCACGTCGACAGTCCCCTGGAAGCGAAATGCATCGAGAGATTTTCGATGCATGTTCAGGCTGCGTGGTCGCGCCGTCTGAAAGCATGACCGGATCAGGGATGTTGGGCTATCGGACAGTCTTGTCGGTCCGAGTTCGTCAAGTCGAACCGTGCGATCTTGGAAGCATATAAGCGGTGCATGCGGATCGTCGACTCGAAGCATGGTTCCAGGTACGCCCGTCGTGAAATCGAGATGACAATGCCGTTGAAGAAATAACGGCTTTGACGACGGCCAAATACATAGGATTGCAGATCAATTCCAAATATTGAGATCGATGGCGCCAAATACGAGTTGGTGATGGTTCGCTGTACGGCGGTCGAAGCCCCTGGACAGTCCTGGGGCGAAGGCCATTACGACGTTATGCCCACTGGAGAAAACGATGCGACTGAAATTATGGCTGGCGACATGTCAACTCACCTCTGCCGCGGCTATCGCAGGGGCGGTGATCCTGACGAGCGCGATCCCGCTGTCTGCGCATGCAGACCAGCTTGCCAACAGCTTTGGCGGTCAAGCCCGAACCCAGGCTCAAGCCCAGGCCGGGGCGCAGGCAACCTGGCGCGAAAGCATCAAGCACGTCGCGCCCCCCACGACGGGCTGCTTTCATGCTTCCTATCCCAGCATGACCTGGGAGAGAGTGGTCTGCGGCCCGGAGCCGACCATTCGACCCGTGCACCCCGTGCCGCGCAAGCGCAAGAAGCTCGCGCGCGCACCGGAAGGGATTTTGTCGTTGGTTCCTGATACGGCGGGCAACGGCAACGACTACATCATCAAGACGACCTCTACGATCATTTCAGCAGTGGGAAGTTTTCCGGCAGTGGCCGGGGTGATCTCGGAGCGGGGCGTCAATAACCCCGACTATGCGCCCGATGTCGGCATTACCGGGGACAATCAATATACGTTGCAGCTGAACAGCAATCAAAGTGCTTCGGCGACAGCCTGCGCGAATTTCGGATACGCAAACTGCAAGGTGTGGGAGCAATTTGTCTACTCGACCAACAATAACTACGATACGTCGGCTCCCGATGCCAGTGGCTTCCCCGCTCAACCTCAGGTTTTCATCCAGAACTGGGTTTACCCGTCCGTGAGTGATTACAACAAATTGGGTTGCCCGGCGGGATGGCTAGACAACACCGGAAATGGCAGTCCCGCTTGCTTTTTCAACAGCGCGGCGACGACGGTCCCTGCTGTCGCGGCAAGCCAGTTGGCAAACCTGAAGTTGTCGGGTTCCGCCTCCGTCGCAGGCAATGATGTGGTCACATTCACGTATGGTCCGGACGCTTATTCCGCCAGCCAGCCCGGCAACACGGTCGATCTGGGCGAGTGGTGGAATTCCGCGGAATTCAACCTGGTCGGCAACGCCGGCGGCTCGGTGGCGACCTTCAACAAAGGGGTTTCCGTCACCTTGAACATTGCCGTGAACGATGGCAGCAAGGCTGCGCCACAATGCGGCGGCCCCGGCATCGACGCAGCGAATGGAGCAACCGGCGAATCCAACAATCTGACGCTCTCGAAGATCTGCATCGTATCGGCGGGAACGAGCACGACGTTGCCCTCGATCCAATTCACTGAATCGGATTGATCTGTCCAGACGCGATTGACTCGACCCATCGTCTGAAGCTGATGGGTCGAGCATCGAGGGTCGCCGATCTCGTTGCCATCCAAGCTATCCCAATCCAGAGAAGTATCTATGTTTCCAGCAGCGCTCAAGTGCCAGAGGCGAACGGCGACCGACAATCGCGGGTTTATCGAAGCGGTTCTCCGGATCGGCCTGACCGGCTGCCCTTGGCACGATCTGCCCAAGGCGTTCGGCCGAGGGCATACGGTGGACATGCGTTTCCCCAGGTGGCGTCGCAAGCGGGTATGGGAACGCATGATCCCCACCGTGGCCGACAAAACCGAGATCAAGCATGTGTTGATCGATTCGACCATCGTGCGAGCCCACCAGCATTCGTTCGGAGTTCGAAAAAAATGGGCTGAATGCGCTTGCGGCGCTCTGAGCACCAAGTTGCACCTTGCCTTCGATGACGCCGGCTACCCCCTGCGGTTGATTGCCACCGAAGGACAGGTTTCCGATCTTCGCTTCGCTTGCCTGTGTTTTTGGGTCGCTCGTGAGAATGTGAACAGGAGCCGGGAGATGCAATGGCTCGATTGCTGCCGATGGCTGCATGTTCCGTCGAGAGCACCGGCGTGCGCCGATATTCATCTGACGCGGGTGCGCCAGACGAGGCGCACCCGCGTCAACGCCTCAAAAAATCGACCTTCCCGAATACGTCGTCAACCACTCCAGCGCCAACGTGCCGGCCAGCGAATTCCCATTCGGATCGAGCCCCGGCGACCACACGCAGACTGCCATCTCTCCCGGCAGCACCGCGACGATTCCGCCGCCTACGCCGCTCTTCGCCGGCAGCCCGACGCGGTACACGAAGTCCCCCGCCGCGTCGTACGTGCCGCAGGTCAGCATCAACGCCGACAGCCGCTTCGAGGAACTCACGTCGATGATCCGCTCGCCGGTGACCGGCGCGACGCCGCCGTTCGCGAGGAACAGCGCGGCCTGCGCCAGCTCCACGCAATTCATCGTGATCGCGCACTGCCGGCAATACGCGTCGACCACCACCTCGGGCGGCATCTGCATGTTGCCGAAGCTCGCCATGAAGTGCGCCATCGCACGGTTGCGTTCCGCGTGCTGCAGCTCCGATTGTGCGACGCGCGAATCGTAGTCGATGTCGGTGACGCCGATCAGCCGCCGTACGAATTCCACGAGCGCCGTCTCGGCGCGCACGAAGCGGCGCGCGAGCACGTCGGTGACCACGAGCGCGCCGGCGTTGATGAAGGGATTGCGCGGCTTGCCGCGTTCGCTCTCGAGTTGCACGAGCGAATTGAATGCGTTGCCGGACGGCTCGCGGCCGACGCGGTCCCACAGCTCGTCGCCGAGCAGCTGGAACGCGAGCGTGCAGGCGAACAGCTTCGAGATGCTCTGGATCGAGAAGCGCTCGCGCGCCGCGCCGACCGTGTGGACCCCGCCGTCGAGCGTGACGATCGCCATGCCGAAACGATCGGCGGGCACCTTCGCGAGTTCGGGGATGTAGTCGGCGACGCGGCCCGCGCCGATCCAGGGCGCGAGTTCAGCGTGGATGCGTTCGAGGATCGGCTGGTAATTCAGATCGGCGGTCATGCAGGCGAAATCAACGGGGCGTAGCGGGAGCGGGCCGGCCGCGCGTCCGTGTCCGCGAACGGATGCGGCGGGAGCGTGGGCCGGGGGCCGCGCTCGAGACGGGGCGCGGCGGTGGAGACCGCCGAGACTGCGCGGGCGGCAACCCGCATCTCGAAAACGACCGCATGATACTACAGCGGGCCTGGCTGTCAGCCGCGCCGGACAAGGGCTGGCCGGGCACCCGGCACCCGGCACCCGGCACCCGGCGTGAGCTGGGCGGGTCCAGGCGGCGGGGCAGGTCCCAACGCCGGCCCGACGGCCCGCGTCGCGAGCGCCGGGGTCCTGCCCCCGGCAATGAAAATTGTGCAAGGCGTCGCGTTGCAGGTCGGAGGAATCCGGCCGCGACCGCCCCTCGCCGCGGATGTTTCGAGCAGCCGGGGCGCGCTCTTGGGTCGCATGACAATGGCGTTCAGGCTCGCCCGGCGGGCCTCCCGCCCGGATGTCCGATGTTCCGTCCCCATCATTTGCCGCACGCCGGGCGTGGTTTCCATCCAAAATCCGCCGGCAGGAGAAGATCAAAAGTGAGATAGTCTCGGTCGATTTTTGTGTTCTATCCCATCCCCTTTTTCGCGGAATGTATGCGCGGCGACAGCAGCCACGCGTATGATGCGAAATATTTCGGGATATTACGCCGATCACCAGAATGCCCAATGGACGTTGTATCCCGTTGTTTTTGTTGAATTCTTGCCCGTATCGACCGACCGCCCATGCCTTTCCGGATTCTTCTCGTCGAGGACGACAATCGTTTGTCGACGCTGATCGCGGGCTACCTGCGCAAACATGACTATGAAGTCGAGACCGTGCTGCACGGCGACGAGGCGGTGCCCGCGATCCTGAGCGGCCAGCCGGACCTCGTGATCCTCGACGTGAACCTGCCCGGCAAGGACGGGTTCGAGATCTGCCGCGAGGCGCGCGAGCACTACGATGGCGTGATCATCATGGTGACCGCGCGCGACGAGCAGTTCGACGAACTGCTGGGCCTCGAATTCGGCGCGGACGACTACGTGCACAAGCCGGTCGAGCCGCGCATCCTGCTCGCCCGGATCAAGGCCCAGCTGCGCCGCGCGCCGGTGCGGCAAGCGGAGACGGCCGCGCAGCCCGAGAGCTATACGTTCGGCAAGTTCTCGATCAACCGCGCGAACCGGACGGTGCGGCTGCCCGATGGCAGCACGCCGGACCTGACCTCCGCCGAGTTCGATCTGCTGTGGGCGCTGGTGTGCCACGCGGGCGAGGTGGTGAGCCGCGACGACCTGATGCTGCAACTGCGCGGTGTCGAGTTCGACGGGCTGGACCGCACGATCGACGGCCGGATCTCGAAGCTGCGCCGCAAGCTGCGCGACGATGCGGGCAGCCCGCAGCGCATCAAGACGATCCGCAGCAAGGGCTACCAGTTCAGCAAGCACGCCTGGGAATAGGGGGAGGTCGGCCGGCGGCCGGGCCTCGCGGCCGATCCGGGCCTCGTCGTTACATAAATCGACACAGTGGGCAGGTAAGTTGACATCAAAGCCTTGAATTGATGTCTATCATTCAATAATTCCGCTTTTTGCGTCCTTCCGTGCCGGGCTCGCGCCGGGCACCGCGCCGTCGTCTCGCGCCTCCCCGCCGTTCCGGATGTCCGCCCGCCCAAGACCATGAACAGCAGCCACGCCCCTCGTCTTTCCCCGTTGCGCTACTGCAAGTGGCGCTGGCTGAACTTCCGCCGCTCGTGGACCGACATGCGCGCCGACCGGATCCCGAGCTGGTCGCGCCTGTACGTGCGGACCTATCTGCACCTGATCGGCGTGGTGCTGCTGACCACGCTGGTGCCGGTGCTCGCGCTGTGCGTCGTGCTGACGCCGCGCGTGGTGTGGCGCGCGTACGAGGCGCTGCCGGGCGGCGCGCTGCTGATCTTCCTGTTCGTCGTGGTGACGCCGGCGCTGGCCGCGTACCGGTGGATGCGGCCCGTGTGGTCGGATCTCGTGATGGTGCGCGAACGCGCGATCGATTTCAGCGGCGGGCGCTTCAACACCCGGGCGCGCGAGTCGCACAGCGTGATCATCGGCCCGCTCGCGCGCACGCTGAACGCGCTCGCGATGCGCATGGAACGGCTGATCGCCGCGCAGCGCGACCTGACCAACGGCATTTCGCACGAGCTGCGCACCCCGCTCGCCCGGGTGCGCTTCGCGCTGGAGATCCTGCGCGAGCCGGGCTCGGCGCGCGACTACCAGAACGCGCTCGACAGCATCGCGCAGGCC
>NZ_JAAGNW010000268.1:0-2222 GCF_010645215.1 Burkholderia multivorans
CCCGTACTGGGCGATGGCGAGCGTCTACATCGTGTCCAATCCGTTCGTCGGCGCGACGCGCTCGAAGGCGCTGTATCGCGCGCTGGGCACGGCGCTCGGCGCGTCCGCGGCGGTGTTCCTGGTGCCGCCGTTCGTCGAGACGCCGTTCCTGTTCAGCGTGATCGTCGCGCTGTGGTCGGCGACGCTGCTGTATCTCGCGATCTCTGACCGCACCGCGCGCAGCTATGTGTTCATGCTCGCCGGCTACACGATGCCGCTCATCGCGCTGCCGACCGTCACCGATCCGACCACGGTCTTCGACGTCGCGATCGCGCGCACTGAGGAGATCGTGCTCGGCATCGTCTGCGCGAGCGTGGTCGGCAGCGTCGTGCTGCCGAGCCGGCTGGCGCCGGCGCTGCTCGAACAGGCCGATGCCTGGTTCCGCGACGCGGCCTTCTACGGTCGCGAAACGCTGTCCGGGCGGCTCGCGGGCAAGGCCCTGTCGGCGTGCCGGCAACGCATGGCCGCCACCGTCAACGGGCTGGAGGTGCTGCTGAGCCAGCTGGACTACGATCATGCGCCGTCCGAACTGCTCGCGCGCGCGGGCGCGTTGCGCGGCCGCATGCAGTTGTTCCTGCCGGTCGTCTCCGCGCTGGCTGATCCGTTGATCGCGCTGATGCGTCATCCGCGCGCGGGGCCGGCGGAACTCGACGCGCTGCTCGCCGACGCGGCGCGCTGGTTCGACGCGCCGCTGCCGGCGCGCGCCGACGCCGATCGCGAGGATCGGGGCGACCCGGTCGCCGACGGCTTGCGCGCGCGGATCGCCGCGTTGCAGCCGGATCCCGCCGCGCTGGCGGACTGGGACGGCGCGCTGTTGTCGAATGCGCTGTGGCGTCTCCAGCAGATGATCGACGTCTGGCAGGACTGCCGGGCGCTGCGCGCGCTGATCGCCCGCGAATCGGGCGCGTGGCTGCCGCGTTACCGTCATTGGCGGCTGGGCGGCACCGAGCGCTTCTTCGATCGCGGCATGATGGCGTTCTCGACGCTCACGGTGGCCGCCGCGATCGTCGTCTCGTCCGCGCTGTGGATCGCGTCGGGCTGGCACGACGGCGCGGCCGCGGTCACGATGGTCGCGATCGCATGCAGCTTCTTCGCCGCGCTCGACGAACCCGCGCCGATGGTGTTCCGGTTCTTCGCGGCCACCTGCGTGAGCGTGCTGCTGGCCGGCCTCTATGTGTTCGTGGTGCTGCCGAACGTCCCTGACTTCGCGATGCTGGTGCTGCTGTTCCTCGTGCCGTTCCTGGTGGCCGGCACGCTGATCGCCCGGCCGCGCTTCAACATGGTGGCGATGCTCGTCGCGGTCAACACGGCCACCTTCATCAGTATCCAGAGCGCCTACGAGGCGGATTTCTTCGTGTTCATCAACAGCAATCTCGCGAGCCTCGCGGGCCTCGTGTTCGCGTACCTGTGGACGCGTGCGACGCGTCCGTTCGGGGCCGAACTGGCGGCGCGCCGCCTGCTGCATTCGAGCTGGGTGGACGTCGCGCGCGCGGCGCTGACGCCGCAGCTCGACGGGCAGCGCGATCTCGCGTCGCGGATGGTCGACCGGGTCATGCAGCTGCTGCCGCGTCTCGCCGCGTCGGACGACCACCGGCATCCGTCGATCGACAGCTTTCGCGATCTGCGCGTCGCGTTCAACGCGCTCGACCTGCGTCGCACGCGCCGCAAGTTGCCGGACGACGTGACGGCCGCGCTCGACCGCGTGCTCGCGGGCGTGGGCGGGCATTTCCAGCGCTGCGCCGACAGCCGGACGCGCGAACCCGCGCCGACCACCCTGCTCGACGACATCGACAGCGCGATGCGGCAGGTCGCGCGCCGCGCACGGGCGGCCGAGCCGGAGCCGGGCGCGGAATCTGCGGCGGCAGCGGATGCGTCGCCGCGCCGCTCGACCGCGAAGCAGCGCTGGTTGCGCGATACCCAGCATGCGCTGGTCGGCTTGCGGCTGTCGCTGTTCCCGGCGATGTCCGGCATCGGGCCGCAGGCGACGGAGGAGGCAGGGGCATGACGACACGCCATGTGGAACCACGCAGGGGGCAGGCATGATCGGTGAAGTCGATGTGTTCGGCGTGTTCGTGCCCGCGCCGCTTTTCCTGATGCTGATCGCCTACCTGATCAATCTCGCGATCGGGCGCCTGCTCACCTGGGTCGGCTTCTATCGGCTGGTCTGGCATCGCTCCGTCTTC
>NZ_JAAGNW010000268.1:2232-7364 GCF_010645215.1 Burkholderia multivorans
ATCGCATGGTGGTGAGCTAACGTGAACGTCAAGCCCAACGCAGTCTCCGTCGGCAAGATCCTGCTGACCCTGATCGTCGTCGCGGCGGCGGCGGTCGTCCTGTGGCGGATCGTCGACTACTACATGTTCTCGCCCTGGACGCGCGACGGCCACGTCCGCGCGGACGTGATCCAGGTCGCCCCCGACGTGTCGGGGCTCATCACCGCGGTCGAGGTCAAGGACGACCAGCCGGTCACGCGCGGCCAGGTGCTGTTCGTGATCGACCAGGCGCGTTACGCGCTCGCCGAGCGCCTCGCGCAGGCCACGCTGCGGCAGCGCCAGGCGACGCTCGCGCAGGCGCGCCGCGAATACGCGCGCAACCTCGCGCTCGGCAACCTGGTCGCGCGTGAAGGGGTCGAGGAAAGCCGCACGCGCGTCGAGCAGGGCGAGGCCGCCGTCGCGGACGCGCAGGTCAGCGTCGACACCGCGCAGCTGAACCTGCAGCGCACGACCATCGTGAGCCCCGTCGACGGCTACCTGAACGATCGCGCGCCGCGTCTCGGCGAATACGTGAGCGCGGGACGGCCGGTGTTGTCGGTGGTCGATCTGCACTCGTTCCGCGTCGATGGCTATTTCGAGGAAACCAAGCTGCGCGGCATCCATCTCGGCCAGCCGGTCGAGATCACCGTGATGGGCGAGCCGCGCCCGCTGCGCGGCCACGTGCAGAGCATCGTCGCCGCGATCGAGGATCGCGACCGCACGCAAGGCGCGAACCTCCTGCCCAACGTGAATCCGGCCTTCAGCTGGGTGCGGCTGGCCCAGCGGATTCCGGTGCGGGTCGCGCTCGACGAGGTGCCGGACGACTTCCGCATGATCGCGGGCCGCACCGCGACCGTCGCGATGCGCGAGTCGGCCCGCGCCGGGCAGTCGGCGCCCGCTTCCGCGGGGGCCGCCCATCCAGGGGCCGCCCCTGCGGCGCGCGCTGCCGGAGCCTCGCAATGACGCGCCGCCGGATCGCCCGCGCGTGCGGGCTGCTGCCGCTCGTCGCGGCGCTTGGCGCATGCGTCACGGTGGGGCCGGACTATCGCACGCCGGACAGCGCGCTGATCCGCGCGCCGCTCGCGCAGGGCGCGATCGCGGGCGCCGACCGCGCGCCGGTGTCGCAGCGCGCGCTGCCGGCGGACTGGTGGCGGCTGTACGACGACCCGCTGCTCGATACGCTCGTCCGGCAGGCCTTGCAGTCGAATACCGATCTGCGCGTCGCGGCCGCGAACCTCGCGCGGTCGCGCGCCGCGCTGGCGGTGGCCGATGCGCAGGGCGGGTTCTCGGGCGGCGCCAGCGCGGCGTTCCAGCGCGCGCAGGAGTCCGCCGAGCAGTATCTGCTGTCGAGCAAGCTGCCGGTGGAGACCGAGGGCAGCCTGGGGCTCAGCGTGTCCTATGAACTGGATCTGTTCGGCACGCTGCGGCGCGGCGTCGAGGCGGCGCGCGCGGACACCGAGGCCGTCGCGGCGGCGGGCGACCTCGCGCGGATCGCCGTGGTGGCCGACGTGGTGCGCGCGTATGTCGAATCGTGTTCCGCCGCCGAGGAACTGGCCATCGCGCGGGATTCGGTCGCGTTGCAGCAAAAGCGCGTCGCGCTCACGCGGCAGTTGCGCGAGGCCGGACGCGGCAACCAGTCGGAGGTGACGCGCGGCGTGACCCAGGTCCGGACGCTGGCCGCCGAGCCGCCGCGCTTCGAGGGGCGGCGGCAGGTCGCGCAGTACCAGCTCGCCGCGTTGCTCGCGCGCGCACCGGCCGATCTGCCGGCCGGCGTCTTGCGTTGCGACAGGCTGCCGGCGCTGCGCCAGCCGATTCCGGTCGGCGACGGCGCGGCGCTGCTCAGGCGTCGTCCGGACGTGCGGCAGGCCGAACGGCAACTGGCGGCCGCGACCGCGCGCATCGGCGTCGCGGTGGGCGAACTGTATCCGTCGATCAGCTTCGGCGCGGGCGTCGGGTCGGTCGGCAACGCGGGCGACCTGCTGTCGTCGAAGACCAACCGCTGGTCGTTCGGGCCGCTGATCAGCTGGAATTTCCCGGTGAACGGCCAGCGCGCGCGGGTGCGCGAGGCCGAGGCGGCCACGCGCGGCGCGCTCGCGAATTTCGACGGCGTCGTGCTGCGCGCGCTGCGCGAAACCGAGACGAGTCTCGCGACCTATGCGGCCGACACGCAGCGCGCGGATGCGCTGCGCGTCGCCTACGATTCCGCGCGGCAATCGGCCGACGAGACGCACCGGCTCTATCGGGCCGGGCGCGTGTCCTTTCTCGACGATCTCGCCGCGACCCGCACGCTGACGAGCGTGCAGGCGCAAGTGGCGGCGGCGGACGGGCAGGTGGCCGTCGATCAGGTTCAGCTGTTCCGCGCGCTGGGGGGCGGGTGGGAGGGAGAGGTATCTGACGCGGCGACGCCCGACGTAGCGACGCCCGACGCGACCGCGCCCGGCGCGGGCGCATCTGCCGCGGCGTCGGGGCGCGCGGACTGAGGCGCGCGCGACGCCGCGGCGTCGATGGCCGCCGGCCCGAGCGTCGCGATGAGGCGCTGGATGGTGCGCGGGCTGGTCAGGCCGAGCGCTGCGCTGACCGCCTCGCCGGATTCGCCGGCTTGCAGCGCGCGGCGCGCGCAGGTGTTGCGCAGCACGCGCGGGCTCATGTCCGGCAGGCGGACGTCGAGCGCGCGCAGTGCGTCGCGGACGATCAGGCCGAGGGTGGCGTCGTTCATCGCGCCGCCGCCGCGGGGCGCAGGGAACAGCCACGCCGTCGCATCGGCCGCCGTGCTCGCGAGCCATTGACGCAAGGCCGGCCGCGCGAACGCCGCGAGCGCGACCTGACGCGCGGGCCGTGCGCCATGCGCGGGGATCTCGATGAACGGCGCGGGCCCCTCCGGCACGAGATGCGCGCGCCGTGCGACGCGCAGTTCATGGGCGGTGATGCCCGTCGCGAGCAGCAGCGCGACGATCGCGCGGTTGCGCAGCGCCCGCGCGTCCAGCGCGGCGAGGTCGCCGACATGCTGCTGCAGGCGCCGGTCGTCCTCGACGGACAGGAACAGCGGATCGGGTTCCGAATCGGGCCAGCATGCGGCGAGCAGGTACGGCGCGACCGGATTGGCGTCGCGCACGTCCGTCTCGACCAGATGGCGGCACAGGCGGTCGAGCAGCTTCAGGTAACGCAGGCGGGTGGTGGTGCCCGGCGCGCAGCGCGGCGCGAGGCTGTCGAAGAAGGCGTCGAGATGCGCGGCCCCGAAGGTCGCGAGCGAGACGCGCTGTACGCCGAGATGCCGATGGAAGTGCTCGAACATCGCCCGGTGCTGGATGACCGAACGCGCGGCGAACGGCCGACGGTTCGCGCCGACGGCGGCAGTTTCCTGCCAGCGCTGGTAGGCGTCGAGGGGCGTATGGATCCAGGCGTGTCGATCGGGCATCGCTACTTTATATACTGATTCGACGGCAACGCAACCGAAACGCGAATCTCCGATTCGCGCGACCTTCGACGCCGGCAAGCGGCGCGTTTTGCGACCCCACCGCTGTCGTGCTAACATGCATCACATTTGTAATACACGAGGTGCGTGATGAAGACTGCCACCATGCCGGCGCTGCGTGTCGATCCGGAGCTGCGCCAGGCGGCCGAGGCCGAACTGGCCGAACATGAAACGCTGTCCGCGTTCATGGAAGAGGCGTTGCGCGATGGCATCGCGCGGCGTCGCCTGCAGCGCGAATTCGTGGCCCGCGGGCTGGCGGCGCGCGAGGAAGCCCGCCGGACGGGCGTCTACCATGACGCCGACGACGTGCACGACGAACTCGACGCGATGTTGCAGGCCGCCCGGGCCGCGAAGGCGGCCGGTTGAGCTATCGCGTCCGCTATACCCGCGCGGCGCGCGAGGACCTGGTCCGGTTGTACCGCTTCTGGCTCGACGAGGATCTCGACACCGCGGAACGGGCGCTCGCGACCATCCGCCAGAGCCTGACGATCCTGCAAACCTTTCCCTTCACCTGCCGCAAGGTCGATGCGCGCAATCCGTTCCTGCGCGAACTGATCGTCTCGTTCGGCGCGTCGGGCTACGTCGCGCTGTTCGAGATCGAGGACGACCGGCAGGTCACGATCCTCGCGATCCGCCATCAGCGCGAAGACGACTACCACTGAACCCTTGAGCCACGGAGCCGACCGAGGCGGTCGCGGCGGCGCGTTCAGGCCGCCGGCACGCGCACGCTCATCGTCGTGCCGGCGCCCGGCGCGCTGCGCACGCTGAGCGTACCGCCGTGCGCTTCGATGATCTTGCGCGCGAGCAGGAAGCCGAGCCCCGTGCCGGCGCTCGCCGTCGCATTCGCGCGGAAGTACGGCGTGCCGAGCCGGGCCAGCTCGGCCTCGCTCATGCCGATGCCCTGGTCGATGATGTCGATCACGCACGCGTGCGCGTCGCGCGTCGCGGTGACGGCCACGGGATGGTGCTCGGGCGAGTAGCGCAGGCCGTTGACGACGAGATTGCCGATCGCGAGGCCGAACAGGGTCGGGTCCACGCGGCACGCGGCGTCGGGCGGCTCGATCCGGCAGCGCACGCGCGCGAGTGCGCGGCCGTCGTCGAGCGCGTCGAGCGTGCGGTGCAGGAACGCCTGCAGCCCGACCGGTTCGCGCGACAGGGCGGCCATCCGATAATCGAGCGCCTCGGAGACGAGAAACGTGTCCACCAGCGCGAACAGGCCGTCGGCCCGCGTGCGGATCTGGGCGAGGCGCTCGCGATCCGGGTCCGCGAGATGGGCGAGCTTGATGCCGAGCCACTGCGCCGCGCGCGAGATCGCGGCGAGCGGCGTGCGGAATTCATGCGACAGCATCGCGACCAGTTGCCGTTGCTCGCCCGCGCGCTGCGCGGCGGCGAGCGCGGCCTGTTCGGCGCGCAGCTTGTCGTGCTGGATCTGCTTGACGCGCCAGGCAAGCGCGAGATTGAGCAGCAGCACATGCACGAGCGAGCCGACCTGGTAGCCGTTGAGGGTGATCCAGTTGAGCGGCACCGCCCCGACCGCCATGCCCGCCTGCATGCCCGCGCTCAGCATGGCGCAGATGAACGCGAGGAAGTACAGGTACAGCAGCGGCTGCCGGCGCTCGCGGGCGATGCGCCACAGCGCGAT
>NZ_JAAGNW010000269.1 GCF_010645215.1 Burkholderia multivorans
GCATCGCGCGCCAGGCGCTCGACGAGATCGGCCAGCGGCTCGCGCAGAACGGGCTGGACTGGCGCGTGGACGACGCGGTCGCGGGCTGGGTGGCCCGGGCGGTCGCGCAGCACCCGGCCAACGGGCGTGCGGTGCGCGACCTGTTGCGCCAGCACGTGCTGCCGGCCGTGGCGCGCGGCGTGCTCGCCGCGCGTGCGGAAAGCCGGACGCTGCGCAGCGTGCGCTTGTCGGCCGGCGACACGCTGTCGCTCACGTTCGACGAAGACGATGCGCCGCTGGCAGTCGCACCGGATGAAACCGACGCACCGATCCACGCCGAACCGGAGGGAGAAGCAGCATGCGCCTGATCGAATTGCGCAGCGACGTACTGGATCCGGGCAGCAGCGCGCTGTCCCTGACCGCCGACGAACGCCTGTCGCACGAGCCGTCCTACCGTCTCGACCTGCTGAGCAGCGATCCGGAGCTGGACCTGGATGCGTTGCTGGGGACGCCGCTCGAGGCCGACATCGACCTCGGCAACGGCGCTGTGCGCACGTTCAGCACCTATGTGTTCGGCGGCTACGACACGGGGCAGTTGAGCGGGCAGTACACCTACACGCTCGAACTGAAAAGCTGGCTGTCGTTCCTGGAGGAGAACCGCAACAGCCGGATCTTCCAGAACCTGACCGTGCCGGAGATCGTCGAGCAGGTGTTTCAGGGACATCAGCGCACGGACTACCGTTTCGATCTGGAGGGAAACTACGAGCCGCGCGAGTACTGCGTGCAGTTCCAGGAAACCGACCTGAATTTCGTCAAGCGGCTGCTGGAGGACGAAGGCATCTATTTCTGGGTCGAGCACGAGAACGAGCGCCATGTCGTGGTGCTGTCGGATACACAGCGTTTCGACGATATGCCGGCGCCATATGGGCAGCTCGAGTATTTGCCGGACGGCGAGGAAGGGCGCGCGATCCAGGGACGCGAAGGCGTGCAGCGGCTGCAGCGGACCCGGCGGGTGCGTTCGAACAACGTCGCACTGCGCGACTTCAACTACTGGTCGCCGTCGAACCGCCTGGACAGCGATGCGCAGACGGCACCGGAGCCGGCGTTGTCGGGCGTGCAGCTCGAGTACTACGACTATGCGACCGGCTACCAGGACGTCGGGAACGGCGAGCGTCTCGCGCGCCTGCGGCTGGAGGCGTTCCAGGCCGATGCGCACGTGCTGGTCGGCGAGGCGAATGCGCGGGGTTTGACGACCGGGCAGGCGTTCACGCTGGTCGGCTATCCCGCGCTGAACCGGAACCGCCGCTATTACGTGATCGGCAGCGAACTGTCGTTCATCCAGGACGGCCCGGACAGCACGTCGAAAGGCCGCAACGTGACGGTGAAGTTCCGCGCGCTGGCCGACGACCAGCCGTACCGGCCGCTGCTCGTGACGCGACGTCCGAAGGTGCCGGGCATCCAGAGCGCGACGGTAGTTGGCCCTCAGGTCTCCGAGGTGTACACGGACAAGTTGGGCCGGATCAAGGTGCATTTCCACTGGGATCGCTACAAGACGACGGAAGCCGATGCGTCGTGCTGGATCCGCGTATCGCAGGCGTGGGCGGGCAAGGGCTGGGGCGTCATCGCAATGCCGCGGGTGGGGCAGGAAGTGGTGGTGACCTACGTGGACGGCGATCTGGACCGGCCGCTCGTGACGGGGATCGTCTACAACGGCGAGAACCCGACGCCCTACGACCTGCCGAAGGACACCCGCTACACGGGGATCGTATCGCGCTCGACCAAGCTGGCGGGGCAGGCGCAGAACGCGAGCCAGCTGACGTTCGACGACCAGCGCGGCGCGGAGCGCGTGATGATCCACGCCGAGCGCGACATGCAGCAGACCGTCGAGCGCAACAGCTCGACCGCGGTCGGTCAGGATCAAAACATCTCGGTGGAGAGCACGTCGACTTCGGTGATCGGAATAAAGGTCAGCTATACCGGGATCTCGGTGTCGTACACGGGTTTGTCGGCGAAATTCACCGGTGTGTCGGCGTCGTTCACCGGGCTCAGCACGTCGTTTACCGGCGTCAGCACGGGTTTCACGGGCGTCTCGACCTCGTTTACCGGCGTGTCGACCGGCTTTACCGGTGTGAGCACGTCGTTTACCGGCGTCAGCACGGGTTTCACGGGGGTGTCGACGTCGATGACCGGGATGTCGACCGGCTTGACGGGCATGAGCAATTCGGTGGTCGGCATCTCGAACGGCATGAAAGGCATTTCGTCGTCGCTGACGGACGTCAGTACCTCGGCGACGGGGCAGTCGCAGAGCATGACGGGCGTCTCGTTGTCATTCAAAGGCGTGTCGACGGGCATGACCGGCTCGGATACGTCCGTGACCGGCATGTCGACGAGCATCACGGGCACGAAGATGTCGAGTACCGGAAGCTCGACCAGTATCACCGGTACGTCGATGTCGACCACGGGAAGCTCGATCGGCATGACGGGTTCGTCCATGTCGTCGACAGGAAGCACGATGGGCACAACGGGTTCGAGGTTTTCGACAACGGGCAGCAAGATCTCGCATAAGGGATTTTCATTCTCGTACACCGGTATTGAATACGCAGACAAGGGTACGGATCTCATGACCCGCGGCATGGAGAAGAACAACTGATGCCGCTTCGCCACATCAAACCTCAAGCTGCGCTCGTCGCGACGACGCGTACTCAGATCGGCTCGACGCCGATGCTTGCGATCAGTGTCGGCGTCGGATTCCGTCTTACCGACCCATCCATCCTCGTGCACGAGACCGCGGTCTGGGAAGCGTTGAAGGCGGCGGCGCCGTCGGTGCCGCTGACCGAGGCGGCCATGCCGAAACGTTGCGCCGAGTGGCTGCTCGCCGGCCATGCGGTGCAGCGCGCGCCGGCCGGCGCAGGCGGACGCGCGATCGACTGGGCCGCCTGGGTCGAACTCGACGGCGTGCGCAAGACCGTGTCGTGCCGTTCGACGGTCGATGAACGGGCGCAATCCGCAGGCTTCGTCCGGCTTGCAATCGATCCGTCCCAGGCGGCCGCCGGCCGCTCGCGCGAGAATCCGCTCGGCGTGGTGTCGGGTTCCGCGCCGCTGCAGCGCGTGAGCGCGCTCGGCGTCGGACCGGATCCGCTGGCTGCGATGGGCGTGCTCGGCAGCGACTGGCCCGAGCGCCACCAATGGATGCCGAGCCGGCCGGGCACACCCGAACCGATGGCGCGCGATGGCACGCACATGGGCTGGCCGGAACATGTCGACCTGCGTTACTTCCAGCTGGCCGCGCCGGATCAATGGTCGCGTCACGACAGCTGGACGCCGGGCGCCCGTTTCGAACTCGGCGGCTTCGGCGAGCACGGCGAGGGCTATGCGGGGGCGCTGCCGCGCCTCGCGGCCGTGGTGCTGGCGACGCGCACGGATCGGCCGGGCTTCGAGCAGGTGCCGCTGCGGCAGCAGACCGTCTGGCTGCTGCCGGACCACGACCTCGGCGTGCTGTGGTGGAACGGCGCGGTGCAGACCGACTACGTGCTCGACGACAGCGCGGCAATGCTGGTTGCAGCGTTCAAGGACGCGAACGAGCCCCTCGACGCCGACATGCTGATGGCGTTCGCGACGCGCCGAGCCGACCTGACCCATGTCGATCTGCTCAAGCACGCCGACGACGCGCTGATGCCGGCAATCGAGCGGAACTGGGTATGGGAACTGATTCTCGCCAGGAACGACCATCCGCGGTTTGCGCCGCTGCCGCGCACGCGCGAGGAAATCGGCGCACGCCTCGCGAGCCATCGTCAGAGTCTCGCGGACGCGCAGCAGGGGCGAAGCCGGTTGCAGGCTTTCAAGGAGGAGGCGCAACGGAAGGCGCTGCCCGTCGCGCCGCCGGACGGCATCGACTGGCGGCAGCGCTTCGATCAGGCAGACGACAAGGCGCTGTCGGACGTGACGATACGCGGGGCCGACCTGACCGCCTTGCGGCTCGACGGCTGGCGCTTCGAAAACGTGCGGTTCGAGGCGTGCCGGCTCGATCGCAGCATCTGGCGCCATTGCCAACTGACGAACGTGCATGCGGTCGATTGCGGATTCGCCGATACCTCGTTCGACGATCTGGTCTGGACGGGGGGCGTGATGACGCGCAGCGAGCTGGCGCGCAGCGCGTGGTGCGGCGTCGTGCTGGAACAGCTCTACCTCGAAGACTGCGGCCTCGACGATCTGTCGGTGGCGGGCGGATCGTGGTCGATGGTGGCGGTGAAAGGGCGCGGCGGGGCACGCGGCATCGTGGAAGACACCCGGTGGAAGAGCGTGACGTGGAACGGCGTCGAGGCGTCTCATTGGACCTGGAACCGCATCAGTGCCGACAGCCTCGGATTGGTCGAGTGCGACATGGCCGGCCTGACGCTGTCGCATTGCACGCTGCGGAAGTCGAGCGCGCTGCTGAGCAATCTGTCCGCGGGCACCTGGCGGAACAATGTGTTGTCGCTCGTCGTGCTGTCGCACGGCACGTCGATCGATCGCACCGTCCTGTGCGACTGCACGTTCAAATCGTCGAGCTTCCAGAACTTGCATGCGGCTTCCGTGCAGGTCGACCACTGCTCGTTCTTACAGTTCAATGCGCAACACATGAAAGCGGAGCGCTCCAGCTGGACCTGCACGCTGCTCGACGGCGCGAACGTCACGCATGCCAGCCTGGCCGGTGCATCGTTCGATCGCTGCTCGCTCAAGGAAGCAATGCTGTATGGCACGGATCTGCGCGAAACGCGGATGCGCGACTGCAACCTGATCCGCGCGCGCACATCGTGGGCGCATCTGCCCGAAGCGGGCGCGTGGCGCGGCAACCTGAGTCTCGGTCTGCTCGAGGTGCCGAGGAGGGAAAAATGAACGAATCTCTTCAGCCGGTCTCTACGCCGGCCTTGCCGAACGTGATCGAGGGACGGCACTACACCACGTCGCATCGCGGCATCGAGCTGACCGACACGATCTACCGCGACTGCCATTTCGATCGGGTGACCTGGACGGAATGCCGGCTCTCCAATCTGCATTTCGTCAACTGCCGCTTCGAGGCGAATCGCTTCGTGCGCAGCGGACTGACGAAACTCGTCTACGAGAATTGTCGGATTGCCGAAACGGAATGGAACGATTGCATGCTGCACGGCCTCTCGCTCGCCGGCTGCGAGATACGTGGCGCGGCCTGGTCGTCGAGCCTGTTGAAGGACGTGATCTTCGCGAGGGCGAACGGTGCGTCGCTGCGTTTCGACGCGGTGCGCGCGGCGCACGTGTCGTTCATCGAGGGCGATCTGACGAACGTCGAACTGAACGGCGGGCACTGGTCCGATGCGTCCTGGATGAGTCTGCAGCTCAATGGCCTTCAAGTGCGCACGAGCCGGATCGACAACTTCATCGTCGGCCAATCCAGTTGCGCGGCGTGCAGGGTCGACGATTGCACCGGCATCAACGTGCGCTGGATCGCTTGCCAGATTGACCGGATGAACGTGCGCGGCTCGGTGCTGAACCAGGCGGCGTGGTCGCACAGCACATGGTCGGGCGGCGGAATCGAGACAAGCCGGTTGCCGCTCGTGAGTTTCGATTCCGCGAAACTGAGTGGGGTGACCGTGCGTGACGCGGACATGCCTCAGGCGATCTTCGATAGCGCACAGCTGCGGGACTGCGACCTTCAGGGATTGCATGCGCCGCGCATCTCGTTGCGTGATGCGCAGCTCGCGCGCGTACAACTGGCCGCCGCGCAGCTGGCAGGACTCGATGCGCGCGGCGCGACGCTGGATCACGTCGGCTTGGTCGGTGCGGATTGCCGGGCGGGAGTACTGATCGGTCAATCCAGGCAGGCCTGGCGCGCGGCGGATACGCAACAGGCGACGTTCGACGATGCAGCGATGGAAGACGACCGCCAGTGGCGGCAACGCGCCCAGCCGGGCGCCAGAGGAGTGTGACGATGTCCCTTATCGAGACGCGAGTGGTTCGTGAGAGGCCGGTCGAATCCAGCGAAGACGAGATACCCGAACCGATGCGGACGTTGCTGAAACAGAGCGCCGGGTCGTTCTCTACGAGTGCGGCGGGGCGCATGTCGGTCGGCCGCGTGACAGGTACGGAGTCCGACGGACTGTGGCGCATCGTCGTGGAGCCGGGTTGCGCGCTGTATGCCCGCGCGGCGCTCAGTTGCGTCGTCAGGCCGCAGCCGGACGATCTGGTCCAGCTTTATCAGGCGGCGGGCGGGTGCTGGGTGCTCGCCGTTCTCGAGCGGGGCGGCGACACGGCCGACGTCGTGCTCGATTTCGGCGCGGCCGACGTCCTGCTGCAAGGGGAGAACGTGCGCGTTCAGGCACACGACCGGCTCGCGCTCGAAGCCGCGCAGCTGTCGAGCCGCGCGGAGGTGATCACCGAGGCGGCGGCGGAACGCCACGCGCACGTCAGCGGCACCGACGCCACGCATGCCGGCAATACCTTCGTCCATACCGAGCACCACCTGGGCATGCACGCGCAAAGCGCGGTCGTGACGGCGGAGGCCCTGCTCAAGATGGACGCCGGCCAGATCCACATGGGTTGAGGCGCGTTACGCAAGGAGATTTTCATGTTTGCCAATTGCTCTGCCGGTGGCATGGCGCTGTCCGGCTCGGACGTCTGCAAGACGCCGCCGCTCGCGATTCCCGTGTCGTATTCGAACCTCGCGAACAAACCGGAGGCCGTGCCGAACGTCCCGACCATCATTTACGCGGGCGGTCCCGTCCACAACATGAACACGATCATTCCCGTCACGCACAGCGACGAACCGGGCTCGATGGGCGGGGTCGCGTCGGGCACCGTGTCGGCGCAGTCGCGCCACGTGACGGGCTCCGGCAAGTTGATGATCCAGGGTGCGCCGCAGACCCGGCTGACCGACACCAATCTGCCCAACAACCAGAACACGGCCGGGCAGACCATCGCGCCGTCCCAGACCATCACGATGACGCTCAGTTGATGAAGCACGTTCGAATGCTGATCGCGGGGCTGGCGTTGGGCCTGCTGTTCGGCTGCTCGTCGTCGGGCTCGAAGCTGGACCCGCGGCAGCTGCATGTGACGCTGGTCGGCGGCAGCCGCCTGAACCTCGGCGCGAGCGGCGAGCCGCGTCCGATCCAGGCGTGCGTCTACATCGTGCGCGAGGCCGACTGGGTGCCGATGACGAACGGCGATTCGCCGTGCGCAGGCAAGGACCAGGAGGGCGCGGTGCTGACCGTATCGCGCCATGTGATCGCACCGAATCAGGTGCTGCAGTTCTGGATCGACGTGCCGCGCAGCGGCGAGGTCTGGCTCGTGGCGGACGCCGACTACGCGCAGCGCCCGGCCCGGTACGCGCCCTTGCGCGTGCGCATCGACGGGAGCGGG
>NZ_JAAGNW010000027.1:0-12062 GCF_010645215.1 Burkholderia multivorans
CGACGCCCCGGGCGATTGCTCACCGTCGCGCAACGTCGTATCGAAAATGATCAGTTTGTCTGTCATGGGGACTCCAGGAGGCTTGTTGGGGATACCACAAACGTAATGAAGTTCGCGCCACCGCTGGCGACGCTCAACAACAGACGAGGCAGACGGAGGGCGAAAACGGTCAGCGCGGCACGCGCGCTAGCGCTAGCGCGCCTAGCAGCGCACCAGCAGGAAGAAGAGACAGGCGGGAAAAGGCAGTCATGCCGAAGAATATAGCGGCATTCCGCGCAGCGCGCAATCGGCTCGACCCCGAAATCGCGCGGCCGGCGGCGCCATGAAAAACGGCGGCCGCGCGGGCCGCCGTCCAGGCAGGGAACAATCGGGGTCAGTGCTCGCGCTGCGACGAGCGCGCCGGATTGGCGCGGCCCCGCACCGCCATGTAGGCCCAGAACACGTAGCCCGACAGGCCGTACAGCACGAACAGGCCGAACAGCATCAGCGGCGGATCCGACGACACCAGCACGAACGCGACCACCACCAGCAGGATCGCCGCGAACGGCACGCGGTGCCGGACATCGAGCGCCTTGCCGCTGTAGAACGGCGCGTTCGACACCATCGTCACGCCCGCGTAGACGGTCAGCGCGAAGGCGACCCAGGGCAGCCAGCCGAGCTGGACCGGCACCCGGTTGTCGGTGGCGAGCCACACGAAGCCCGCGATCAGCGCCGCGGCGGCCGGGCTCGGCAGCCCCTGGAAGAAGCGCTTGTCGACCACGCCGAGGTTCGTATTGAAGCGCGCGAGCCGCAGCGCCGCGCCCGAGCAGTAGACGAACGCGGCGAGCCAGCCCCAGCGGCCGAGATCCTTGAGCACCCACTCGTACATCACGAGCGCGGGCGCGACGCCGAACGACACCATGTCGGACAGGCTGTCGAACTGCTCGCCGAACGCGCTTTGCGTGTGCGTCATCCGGGCGACGCGACCGTCCATCCCGTCGAGCACCATCGCGACGAAGAGCGCGATCGCGGCGGTCTCGAAGCGCACGTTCATCGCCTGCACGACCGCGAAGAAGCCGCAGAACAGCGCGGCGGTGGTGAACGCGTTCGGCAGCAGGTAGATCCCGCGCGTCCTCAGGAAGCGCTGGCGCGCGGCGCGCCGGCTCTCGGGCACCGCCTCCTGCGCGACCGTCTTGTTGTGGCGGAACGAGCGCGGCAACGGACCGTTGTTGCTGCGCGGGCGACGCGGTTTGAATGCTGCCATCGACTCTCCTCGCCGCTTACTGTTCGAGTTCGGCGAGAATCGTCGACGACGCGTACACCTTTTCGCCGATCGACACCCGCGCCCGGCTGCCGAGCGGCAGATACACGTCGACGCGCGAACCGAAACGGATGAACCCGTAGCGCTGACCGCGCGCGAGCGGCTCGCCGCTGCGCACGTAGCAGAGGATCCGGCGCGCGATGAGACCCGCGATCTGCACCGAGGTCACGGTATGGCCGCTGCCCGTCTGGATCACGACCGCGTTGCGCTCGTTGTCGGTCGACGCCTTGTCGAGATCCGCATTCAGGAAGGCGCCCGGGAAATACTGGACCTTGCTGATCGCGCCGTCGACCGGCGAACGCTGCGAGTGCACGTTGAACACGTTCATGAACACGCTGATCTTCAGCGCATCACGATCGGCGTACGGATCGCGCGTGGTTTCCACCGCGACGATCCGGCCGTCGGCCGGGCACAGCACCGCGTTGGCCTGCGACGGGATCGGCCGCGCCGGATCGCGGAAGAACTGCACCACGAAGGCGAGCAGCAGCCAGAACAGCAAGGCGACGAGGCCGAACCCGAAGACAGCCTGGACCAACAGCGCAACGGCGGCGGCGATCGCGATGAACGGCCAGCCTTCGCGCGCGATGATCGGATGAGGGTAGTTCATGGAGTGGTTCTTTGAATTGCAAAGCCCGTAGGATAGCAAAAGCCGCCCGCGGCACTGCGGCCTTTGGGCGGCTTTTTGATGCCGACCCTCCGTTTCCGGGGGTCGGATGCGTTCGATCGCTTAGTTCTTCGACTGGTCGACGAGCTTGTTCTTCGCGATCCACGGCATCATCGCGCGCAGCTTCGCGCCGACCTGCTCGATCTGGTGCTCGGCGGTCAGGCGGCGGCGCGACTGCAGCGTCGGCGCGCCGGCCTTGTTCTCGAGAATGAAGCTCTTCGCGTATTCGCCCGTCTGGATGTCGTGCAGGCACTGCTTCATCGCCTTCTTCGTCTCTTCCGTGACGACGCGCGGGCCGGTCACGTACTCGCCGTACTCGGCGTTGTTCGAGATCGAGTAGTTCATGTTCGCGATGCCGCCTTCGTAGATCAGGTCGACGATCAGCTTCAGTTCGTGCAGGCACTCGAAGTACGCCATTTCCGGCGCGTAGCCCGCTTCCACCAGCGTCTCGAAGCCGGCCTTGATCAGCTCGACGGTGCCGCCGCACAGCACGGCCTGTTCGCCGAACAGGTCGGTTTCGGTCTCTTCGCGGAAGTTGGTCTCGATGATGCCGGCACGGCCGCCGCCGTTCGCCGCCGCGTACGACAGCGCGAGGTCGCGCGCCGCGCCCGACTTGTCCTGTGCAACCGCGATCAGGTGCGGCACGCCGCCGCCCTGTGCGTAGGTGCCGCGCACCGTGTGGCCCGGCGCCTTCGGCGCGATCATGATCACGTCGAGATCCGCGCGCGGGATCACCTGGCCGTAGTGGACGTTGAAGCCGTGTGCGAAGGCGAGCGCCGCGCCCTGCTTGATGTTCGCGTGCACTTCCTTCGCGTAGACCTCGGCGATCTGCTCGTCGGGCAACAGCATCATCACGACGTCGGCGCCCTTCACCGCTTCCGCCACTTCCTTCACCGTGAGGCCCGCGTTCTCGGCCTTGCTCCACGACGCGCCGCCCTTGCGCAGGCCGACCGTCACGTTCACGCCGCTGTCCTTCAGGTTCAGCGCGTGCGCATGGCCTTGCGAGCCATAGCCGATGATCGTGATCTGCTTGCCCTTGATGAGGGAGAGGTCGGCGTCTTTGTCGTAGAAAACTTTCATGATGGTTCCTTCGCTTATTCAGTAATGGTTCAAATCAAATGGGGTGCTGCGGCCGGGACACGACGGTTTGCCCGGCTTCGTACGATCCGGCGGGCGTCACACCTTCAGGATGCGCTCGCCGCGGCCGATGCCGGAGCTGCCGGTGCGCACGGTCTCGAGGATCGCGCTGGCGTCCAGCCCCTGGATGAATGCGTCGAGCTTGTCGCTCGCGCCCGTCAATTCGATCGTGTAGGTCTTCTCGGTCACGTCGATGATACGGCCGCGGAAAATGTCCGCCATCCGCTTCATCTCCTCGCGTTCCTTGCCTACTGCCCTGACCTTGATCAGCATCAGCTCGCGTTCGATGTGGGCACCGTCGGTCAGGTCCACCACTTTCACCACCTCGATCAGGCGGTTCAGATGCTTCGTGATCTGTTCGATCACGTCGTCGGAGCCAATGGAAACGATGGTGAGCCGCGACAGCGACTGGTCTTCGGTCGGCGCCACCGTCCAGGTTTCGATGTTGTAGCCTCGCGCGGAAAACAGGCCGACGACGCGCGACAGCGCGCCCGGTTCGTTTTCCAGCAGCACGGAAATGATGTGTCTCATGTTCGCTTGTTCCCGGTTCATTCTCGACTCGCCAGATTCGCCCGCGCCCCGGCGGCCCGCCCTTCGTGAAGGCGGGCGCGGCGGCGCGGCGCGCCGTTACAGGTCTTCCGACCCGAGCAGCATCTCGGTGATGCCCTTGCCGGCCTGAACCATCGGCCAGACGTTCTCGGTCGGATCGGTCTGGAAATCGAGGAACACGGTGCGATCCTTCAGACGCAGCGCTTCCCGCAGCGCCGGCTCGACGTCTGCGCTTTTCTCGATCCGCATCCCGACGTGGCCGAAGGCCTCGGCGAGCTTCACGAAATCCGGCAGCGCATCCATGTACGAATGCGAATAGCGCTTGCTGTATTCGATCTGCTGCCACTGGCGCACCATGCCCAGGTAGCGGTTGTTCAGCGAAATGATCTTCACCGGCGTGTCGTACTGCTTGCAGGTCGACAGTTCCTGGATGCACATCTGGATCGAGCCTTCGCCCGTGATGCACAGCACGTCGTCGTCCGGGTGCGCCATCTTGACGCCCATCGCCGCCGGCAGGCCGAAGCCCATCGTGCCGAGGCCGCCCGAGTTGATCCAGCGGCGCGGCTGGTTGAAGCGGTAGAACTGCGCCGCCCACATCTGGTGCTGGCCGACGTCGGAGCACACGAAGGCGTTGCCGCCCGTCAGCTCCCATGCCTTCTCGACCACGTACTGCGGCTTGATGATCTCGCTCTCGCGGTCGTACTTCAGGCAGTCCTTCGCGCGCCAGCCCTCGATGTCCTTCCACCACTGCGCGAGCGCCTCGGTGTCCGGGCCGTGGTCGGCCGTCTGCAACTGCTCGATCAGTTCCTTCAGCACTTCCTTCACGTCGCCGACGATCGGGATGTCGACCTTCACGCGCTTGCTGATCGACGACGGATCGATGTCGATGTGGACGATCTTGCGCGGCCGCGACGCGAAGTGCTCCGGATCGCCGATCACGCGGTCGTCGAAGCGCGCGCCGATCGCGATCAGCACGTCGCAGTGCTGCATCGCCATGTTGGCTTCGTAGGTGCCGTGCATGCCGAGCATGCCGAGGAACTTGCGGTCCGAGGCGCGATAGCCGCCCAGGCCCATCAGCGTGTTGGTGACCGGGTAGCCGAGCAGGTCGGCGAACTGGTTCAGCTCGCGCGACGCATCGGCGAGGATGATCCCGCCGCCCGTGTAGATGTACGGCCGCTTGGCCGACAGCAGCAGCGACACGGCCTTGCGGATCTGGCCCGAATGGCCCTTCGTGACCGGGTTGTACGAACGCAGTGCGACGCTCTTGACCGGCGTGTATTCGCACGGGGTCTTCGAGATGTCCTTCGGGATGTCGATCAGCACCGGGCCGGGACGGCCGGTGCGGGCGATATAGAACGCCTTCTTGACGGTTTCGGCCAGGTCGCGCACGTCCTTCACGAGGAAGTTGTGCTTCACGCACGGGCGCGTGATGCCGACCGTGTCGCATTCCTGGAATGCATCCTGACCGATCGCGGCGGTCGGCACCTGGCCACTGATCACGACGAGCGGGATCGAGTCCATGTAGGCGGTGGCGATGCCGGTGACCGCGTTGGTGACGCCGGGGCCGGAAGTGACGAGACAGACCCCGACCCTGCCGGTGGAGCGCGCATAGGCATCCGCTGCGTGCACGGCCGCCTGTTCGTGGCGCACCAGCACGTGCTGGATCTGGTCCTGCTTGTACAGCTCGTCGTAAATATAGAGAACCGAGCCGCCGGGATATCCCCAGACGAATTCGACCTGTTCGTCGGCCAGTGCCTTCATCAGCACAGTGGCGCCAATCGAGCCGGTTTGCGTAGGGGAAAGGGGTTCCGACGTGGAGAATTCCGCGCTGGGCATGTTCATCTTGGACCTTTCAAATTTTCGGCAAAAAATTGATCGGGTGCTCTCTGCTGGGCTTGTGGCTCAGGTTCAAGCGGCGCGTCCAGTTGAATGGCGGGCTTCTTGGGCCTGCCTCAAATGTGACCATCACTTATGTTGCGAACTGGCAACGATAGCGGCTCGCACGCGACTGGTCAAGCATAAAATCCCGCACTGCATCAAGGGCCCGGAACCCTTGCCGGACGGGCCGTGGGGCCGGACCCGGGCCCGCCGCGCGCTGATCGGGATGCCCTCCGGCCCGAAAATTTGTTAGCATCCGCCAGTTTTACTGAATTTTTCGACCTATTCGCCGCGGGCGCGACAGCGCAGACCTTTCACGGAATGGCATCAGACAAGGAACTCGCCGACTTCCTCGCGGGCGTCGAAAGGCGCGCGTTCAAGCAGGCTGCTTACGCCGTGCAGGACGCGATGATCAAGCTCGCGGAAAAATACGGCGACCGGCCGGCCGGTGAATTGCCGCTGCTTTTTCAGCGCATCCTCCAGAACGCGATCCACGACTATTTCCGCCGCCAGAAGGTGCGCAATACGTGGGTCAGCCTGTTCTCGTCGCTCAACAACACCGACGACGACGAATTCGACCCGCTCGAAACCCTCGAGGCGCAGGACGGCGGCGCCGGCGTCGAAAGCAGCGAAACCCGCCTCGAACGGGAGCAGGTGCTCGCGCTGATCGACGGTGAAATCCAGAAGCTTCCGGCACGTCAACGGGAAGCGTTCCTGATGCGTTATTGGGAAGATATGGATGTCGCCGAGACAGCCGCCGCCATGGGGTGCTCCGAGGGCAGCGTCAAAACGCATTGCTCCCGAGCCACTCATGCGCTGGCGCAAGCGCTCAAGGCCAAAGGAATCACGCTATGAGCTCCGCTCCCGCTACGAAAGAACTCGAATTCGCCCTGAAGGTGCGCCGCGCGCTCGACGAGCAGGCTGCCGCGCTGCCCGTGTCGACCGCCGAGCGCCTCGCGCTCGCGCGCCGCACCGCGCTCGCGCGCAAGAAGCCCGAGGCGGCGCTGGTGCTGGTGCCTGCGTTTGCAGGCGGCGCCGGCACGCTCGGCCTGCCGTTCGGCGAAGCGCCGCGCCCGGCCTCGCTCGCGCGCCGGCTGCTGCGCGCCTGGCCGCTCGCGCTCCTGCTCGCCGGCCTGGTCGGGATCGCCTACTGGGAGGACCAGCAGCGCACGGCGGAGCTTGCGGACATCGACGCGGCCATGTTGAGCGACAACCTGCCCCTCGACGCGTATCTCGACCACGGGTTCAACGCGTACCTGTCTCACAGCCACTAACCGCTACACGAGGACCGCACGGGTGAGTCAGAAACGGGGACTGGCCGTCTTTTTCGGATCGGTGATCGCGCTCGTCGTCGCGTATGCCGCCACCTACCCGCGCTTCCACCCGCAACCGGCGGCCGTCGCCGTGGCGAGCGCGCCGGCGCTGGCGTCGGCCGCGATCGCGCTGACCAACGAGTTCCCCGCGCTGCCGTCGCAAAGCCCGCTGTCGTGGGCGCGGCTCTCGCCCGCGCAGCGCGTCGCGCTCGCGCCGTTCGAGAACCAGTGGGACGCGTTCAGCGACGCCCGCAAGCGCAAGTGGCTCAAGATCGCCGCGCGTTTCTCGAAGCTCTCGCCCGACGCGCAAAAGCGCCTGCACGAACGCATGAGCGAATGGGTCACGATGACCCCCGAGGAACGCCGCGTCGCGCGCGAAAACTACCAGGCCTCGAAAGACCTGCCCGCGCAGGCGCGCGAGAAGGCCTGGAAGGCCTATCAGCAGTTGCCCGAGGAACAGAAGGAAAAGCTCGCGCTGGTCGAGCGCCGCCGCCGGCCCACGGTCGTCAGCGCGCCGCCGACCGGCAAGAGCGATCGCGACATCAACCGGCTCGTCAACGCGCACGATCGCCCGGCGAGCGCCCCGGGCGCCGCGGCGCCGACCGTCGCGAGCGCGCCGGCGAGCGTGCCCGTCCCCGCCTCCGCCACGCCCGGCGCCGTCGTGGTGCCCGCGACGCCGATCCCGGTGTCGCCGTCCGAGGCGCCCTCGATCTTCAACGGCTCGTAAACGGCCGTGACGCCCGCCGTCGTCGCCGCCCCCACGCCCTCCGCGCCGCCCAGCGTGCGGCGCCGGCTCGCCGCGCTGCTCTACGAATGCGTGCTGCTGTTCGGCGTGGTGTTCTTCGCAGGCCTCGCGTTCTCGCTCGCGCTGCAGCAGCGCAACGGCCTCGTCCATCACAACCTGCTCGCCGCCTGGATCGCGCTCGTGGTCGGCGCGTATTTCGTGTGGTTCTGGACCCACGGCGGTCAGACCCTGCCGATGAAAACCTGGCGCCTGCGGCTCGTCGCCGCCGACGGCGCGCCGCTGTCGGTCGCGCGCGCGCTGGCCCGCTACGCGCTCGGCTGGCTGTGGTTCCTGCCGCCCCTCGCGCTGCATCCGCTCGCCGGCTTCAGCGTGCCCGCCACGCTGGGCTTCACGGCCGCCTGGATCGCGCTGTGGGCGCTCGCCGCCCGCCTGCACCCGACCCGCCAGTTCCTCCACGACCGGCTGGCCGGCACCCGCGTCGTCGCCGCGCCGCGCTAGCCCGGGCCCAAACCTTTCGCACCGCTAAGCGCCCGCCCCGCGCACGCCCGCCGCACGGGCCCGAGCGCTGTATTTCCGCGTAATAAGAACGTCTCGTGACTGTCATGGCACAGTCATCGCCGCATGGCGCAATGCCAGTCATATCAACCGGCGCGAGTCATGCATGGGCCAGAAAACGTCCACGACCTCTTTCTTCCGTCATCCTGTCGGCCCGAGCGCCTTTCTGTCCGGTTCGGCCGTGCATGACGCCCTCGCGTCCGGCGCGCCGCCCGATGCCGCCGAAACCCCGCACGACGAGCACGACCACGCGACCCACCGCTATCGCACGATCTGGCTGTCGGACATCCATCTCGGTTCGAGCGGCTGCCAGGCCGGCTACCTGCTCGACTTCCTGCGCCACAACGAGTCGGAATACCTGTACCTGGTCGGCGACATCATCGACGGCTGGCAGCTGAGGAAGGGCTGGTACTGGCCGCAGGCGCACAACGACGTGGTGCAGAAGATCCTGCGCAAGGCGCGCAAGGGCACCCAGGTCGTCTACATCCCGGGCAACCACGACGAGGCCGCGCGCCAGTTCTGCGACCTCGCGTTCGGCGACATCCAGGTGCGCGGCGAGTCGTTCCACACGACGCTCGGCGGCAAACGTTTGTGGATCGTGCACGGCGACCTGTTCGACGGCGTGATCCAGCACGCGAAATGGCTCGCCTACCTCGGCGACACGCTGTACACGCTGATCCTCGTGCTGAACCGCTGGTTCAACCGGATCCGCAGCCGCCTCGGCTTCCAGTACTGGTCTCTGTCGCAGTATCTGAAGCACCAGGTGAAGAACGCAGTGAACTTCATCTCCTCGTTCGAGCGGGTGATGACCGACGAGGCGCGCCGGCGCGGCTGCGACGGCGTCGTCTGCGGCCACATCCACAAGGCGGAGATCCGCGACATCGACGGCGTGCTGTACTGCAACGACGGCGACTGGGTCGAAAGCCTCTCCGCGCTGGTCGAGACCATGGAAGGCGAACTGAAGATCGTCTACTGGACCGTCGTACATGCCCCGCCCGTCGCGCTGCCGCGCAAGACGAAAGCCACTGCCTGACCCTTTACTGGAGCGCCGCGATGAAAATCATGATCGTCACCGATGCGTGGGAACCGCAGGTCAACGGCGTCGTGCGCACGCTCAAGAGCACCGCGCGCGAACTGACCGAACTCGGCCATCGCGTCGAACTGCTGACGCCGCTCGAGTTCCGCACGATCCCCTGCCCGACCTATCCGGAGATCCGCCTGTCGCTGCTGCCGTACCGGCGGCTGCGCGAGCGGATCGACGAATTCGCGCCCGACGCGCTGCACATCGCGACGGAGGGGCCGCTCGGCCTCGCCGCGCGGCGTTACGCGCGCGGCCGCAAGCTGCCGTTCACGACCGCCTATCACACGCGGTTCCCCGAATACGTGCAGGCGCGCTTCGGCGTCCCGCTCTCCGCCACCTACCGCTTCCTGCGCTGGTTCCACGGCGGCTCGCGCGCGGTGATGGCGCCCACCCCGGTGGTGCGCGACGACCTGGAGCACTACGGCTTCCGCAACGTCGTGCTGTGGACCCGCGGCGTCGACCTCGAGATCTTCCGGCCGATGGAGTCGAAGGTCCTGAACACCGCGCGGCCGATCTTCCTGTACGTCGGGCGGGTCGCGATCGAGAAGAACGTCGAGGCCTTCCTGAAGCTCGACCTGCCCGGCTCGAAGTGGGTCGCGGGCGAGGGGCCCGCGCTCGCCGAGCTGAAATCGCGCTATCCTGAAGCCAATTACCTCGGCGTGCTGACCCAGGCGGAGCTTGCCAAGGTATACGCCGCCGCCGACGTGTTCGTGTTCCCGAGCCGCACCGACACCTTCGGGCTGGTGCTGCTCGAGGCGCTCGCCTGCGGGACGCCCGCCGCCGCCTACCCGGTGACGGGCCCCGTCGACGTGCTGGCCGACGGCGGCGCGGGCGCGATGCACGAAGACCTGCGCGAGGCCTGCCTCGAAGCGCTCAAGATCGACCGCGGCGCGGCGCGCGCGTGGGCCGAGCGCTACTCGTGGCGCGCCGCGTCCGAGCAGTTCGCCTCGCACCTGAAACCGTTGCCACGATCCGCCCAGCCGCAACCTGAAGGCGCTGCCGTTTGAAACCTGCGATGCGCGCGAAAGCGCCCTCCTCCCCGAGACTGCGCGAGCCGGCCGGCGCCGCGCCGGCCGCCCGCGACGCGGACGACGCCCACGAACCGCTCGGCCCCGACGATCCGCTCGCGCCGCTGCCGCCCAATCCGTACAAGGGCAACCGCGGCCTGACGCGCGCCTGGTACGCGCTCAAGCATTCGGTCAACGGCTTTCGCGTCGCGATCCGCGAAGAAAGCGCGTTCCGCCAGGAGCTGACGCTCGCGGCGATCCTGCTGCCGATCGGCGTCTTCGCGCCGGTCGCGCCGGTCGAACACGCGCTCCTGATCGGCTCGGTGCTGCTCGTGCTGATCGTCGAGCTGCTCAATTCGAGCGTCGAGGCCGCGATCGACCGCATCTCGCTCGAACGGCACGAATTGTCCAAGCGCGCGAAGGACTTCGGCAGCGCGGCCGTGACGGTCGCGCTGTGCGCCTGCCTGATCACCTGGGGCTTCATCCTCGGCCCGCCCGTCTGGCACTGGTTCGCCCGCTGAGCCCGCCGCGCGGGGCGCCGCCCGGGTATGCCCCCATCACGAAATACCCCGGTGCTGCAAAAGCCCGGTTTATAATCGTCTGATAGTCTCAAAAAACAGCAACCCGAGCCGGACGAATCACGCAGCATCGATTGCAGCGCCCGCCAGTCCGGCAAACCCAGGGCCGGACGACATGGAAGCGAAACCTCCCCGCCGCACGCGCGAACGGATTCTTGAGTTGTCGTTGAAACTCTTCAATGAGATCGGCGAGCCGAACGTCACGACCACGACGATCGCCGAGGAAATGGAAATCAGTCCAGGCAACCTGTACTACCATTTCCGCAACAAAGACGACATCATCAACAGCATCTTCGCGCAGTTCGAACAGCAGATCGAACGGCGCCTGCGTTTTCCCGAGGATCATCGGCCGACGATCGACGAGACCTGGTCGTACCTGCAGTACATGGCCGATTTCATGTGGACCTACCGGTTCCTGTATCGCGACCTGAACGACCTGCTCGCGCGCAACCGCACCCTCGAGACGCACTTCAAGCAGATCATCAGCCACAAGGTGCGCTTCGCGCGCGAGATGTGCGAGCTGCTCGTGTCCGACGACGAGCTCGTCGCGACGCCGGCCGAGATCGAGGTGATCGCCACCAACATGGCGGTGATCTCGACCTACTGGCTGTCCTATCAGTACGTGATGCATCCGCGCAAATACAACGACCAGGACGCGATCCGCGAGGAACTGCACCAGGTCAGCATGCACGTGATCTCGGTGATGGCGCCGTACCTGCGCGGCCGCTCGCGGCAGATCTTCGACGACCTGGTGTCGGGCAAGCTGCCCAAGCGCGAATTCACCGACTACCTGCCGCCGCGCGACGGTTCGCCGCGCGGCGCCCCGAAGGATTCGAAGCAATGAAGTCCGTCTGCATCTATTGCGGCTCGTCGCCCGGCAGCCGCCCGGTTTACGCGGACGCCGCGCGCGCGCTCGGGCGCGCACTGGCCGAGGCCGACCTCACGCTGGTCTACGGCGGCGGCCGCGTGGGCCTGATGGGCGTGGTCGCCGACGCGGTGCTCGCCGCCGGCGGCCGCGCGATCGGCGTGATCCCGAAGCTCCTCGTCGACAAGGAAGTCGGCCACACCGGCCTCACCGAGCTGCACGTGGTGCCCGACATGCACCATCGCAAGAAGATGATGGCCGACCTGTCCGATGCGTTCGTCGCCATGCCCGGCGGCGCGGGCACCCTCGAGGAGTTCTTCGAGGTCTACACCTGGGCCCAGCTCGGCTATCACCGCAAGCCGGTCGCGCTGTACAACATCGAGGGCTTCT
>NZ_JAAGNW010000027.1:12139-49336 GCF_010645215.1 Burkholderia multivorans
GCGCATCGCCACCGCGCCCGTCCCGCTGATCGAGCAGCTGCGCCACTACCAGCCGCCCGCGCGCGACAAGTGGGAAGCCGCCCCGCCGCAACCTGCCTGACCCCGCGCGCCGCCGCGCAACCTCTCCCGGGAACCCCGTCATGACGTCAGCCCTCCGCAAGGTCGTCCTCATCACCGGCGCGAGCCGCGGCATCGGGCGCGCCGCCGCGCTGCTCGCGGGCGAGCGCGGCTGGGCGGTCGGCGTCAACTACGCGCGCGACGAAGCCGCCGCCCGCGACACCGCCGACGCGGTGCGCGCGGCAGGCGGCGACGCCTGCCTCGTGCGCGGCGACGTCGCCGTCGAGGCCGACGTGATCGCGATGTTCGACGCGGTCGAGGCCGCGTTCGGCCGCCTCGACGCGCTCGTCAACAACGCCGGCATCGTCGCCCCGTCGCTGCCGCTCGCCGAGATGTCGGCCGAGCGCCTCGCGCGGATGTTCGACGTCAACGTGCTGGGCGCCTACCTGTGCGCGCGGGAAGCCGCGCGCCGCCTGTCGACCGACCGCGGCGGCCCCGGCGGTGCGATCGTCAATGTCTCGTCGATCGCCTCACGGCTCGGCTCGCCGAACGAATACGTCGACTACGCGGGCTCGAAGGGCGCGGTGGACACGCTCACGCTCGGCCTCGCCAAGGAACTCGGCCCGCGCGGCGTGCGCGTGAACGCAGTGCGGCCGGGCCTGATCGATACCGAGATCCATGCGAGCGGCGGCCAACCGGGCCGCGCCGAACGGCTCGGCGCGCAGACCCCGCTCGGCCGCGCCGGCACTGCGCGGGAGGTCGCCGAGGCCATCGTGTGGCTGCTCGACGACGCGGCCTCCTATGTGACCGGCACGCTCGTCGACGTCGGCGGCGGCCGCTGAGCGGCGGCGGCGCGCCCTCTGCATTACAAGTACCCGACGTTGCCGCCCCGCAACAAAACTACACAATCCACACCAATCTCCACGATTTGGCAACAGCTCCTGTAAACAACGGTAACAGTTCCGTGGTTTACTAGCGACCATCGCGGCGGCGTCGCCGCGCGCTGTCATCGCCGGCCTCCCGGGCAACGTGCGCCGGCAGGCCCATGCAGCCTCGTCACACACACCAGAGATTCTTCCAGATGCAGGGAACCACAGCTCCCGGCCGGCGGCGCACGCCCGTGCCCGCGCAGGCTGATCCTGTCCGCTCGGCCGACGACGTCGCCACGCCGGCGCCCGCCGGCTTCGCCGCCGGCGCGCCCGCGACGGGCGCTGCACCGCGCGCGATCTCGTGGTCGGGGCTGCGCGCCTGGCTGATCGTCACCGCGCTGCTGTGCGCCTACCTGCTGCCGGGCGTGCTCGGCCACGATCCGTGGAAGCAGGACGAGACCTATACGTTCGGCATCATCCAGCACATGCTCGAAAGCGGCGATCTCGTGGTGCCGACCAACGCCGGCCAGCCGTTCCTCGAAAAACCACCGCTCTACGACTGGGTGGCCGCCGGCCTCGCCTGGCTGTTCGGCCGCTTTCTGCCGCTGCACGACGCGGCGCGCCTCGCGAGCGCGCTGTTCGCCGGGCTCGCGTTCGTTTTCACCGCGCGCGCGGCCCGCGTGGCGACCGGCGCGCGCAGCTGGCACGCGCTCGAGGTGATCGGTCCCGCCGCGCTGTGCGCGGGAACGCTCGTCGTGGTCAAGCACACGCACGACATGATGACCGACGTCGCGCTGATGGCCGGCGCCGCGATCGGCTTCTGCGGCCTGCTCGAACTGGTGGTCCAGCGCATACGCGACGCGCGCGCCGACACGCTCGGCGAGCCGCGCCGCACGGCCGGCCGGTTCGCCGCGCCGCTGTTCGGCGCAGGCGTCGGCGTCGCGCTGATGTCGAAAGGCCTGTTCGTGCCGCTCGTGTTCGCGGCCACCGTCTGCGCGGTGCTCGTGCTCTACCCGGCCTGCCGCAGCCGCGCATTCTTCAAGTCGCTCGGCATCGCCGCGCTCGCGTGCGCGCCGTTTGCGCTGATCTGGCCGACCGCCCTGTTCCTGCGCTCGGAATCGCTGTTCCTCGTATGGTTCTGGGAAAACAACGTCGGCCGCTTCTTCGGCTTCTCCGTGCCGATGCTCGGCGCCGAGAACGACAAGCCGCTGTTCATCTGGCGCGCGATGCTGACGGTCGGCTTCCCGGTCGGCCCGCTCGCCGTCGTCGCGCTCGCGCGCGGCGCGTGGCGCGACTGGCATGCGCCGCGCGGCGCGCTGCCGATGGTGTTCGCCGGCGTCGGGATGGTCGTGCTGCACATGGCCGCGACCTCCCGCCAGCTCTACATCCTGCCGTTCATCGCCCCGCTGTCGCTGGTCGCCGCGCAGGCGATCGCGCGCCTCCCGCAACGCCTGCACACCGGCTGGGACTACCTGAGCCGCGTGCTGTTCGGCGCCACCGCGGTGCTCGCCTGGCTGATCTGGTCGCTGATGGCCGATCCGAGCGCATCGCACGCGAGCCTGAGCTGGCTCGGCCGCTGGCTGCCGCTCGACTGGACGATGCCGATCGAGCCCGCGCTCGTGATCGCTGCGCTCGCGCTGACGATCGGCTGGCTGTGGCTGCTGCCGTCGCTGCGCCTCGCCGGCAAGTGGCGCGGCGCGCTGTCGTGGGCCGCGGGCGTGCTGCTCGCGTGGGGGCTCGTCTACACGCTGCTGCTGCCGTGGCTCGACGTCGCGAAGAGCTACCGCTCGGTGTACGACGACCTGAACCGCCATCTCGCGATCGAATGGAACGACGGCGACTGCATGGCGAGCCTCGGCCTCGGCGAATCGGAAGCGCCGATGCTGTACTACTTCTCCGGGATTCTCCATGCGCCGCTCGGCCAGCCCGATGCACGCGCGTGCACCTGGCTGATCGTGCAGGGCCTGCGCGCGCAGACCCCGACCCTCGATCCGGAATGGAAGCCGTTCTGGTCGGGCGCACGCCCCGGCGACAACGAGGAACTGCTGCGCGTCTACGTGCGCACGCCCGCCGCGTCGCACTGATCCGACCGCCTCCCCCGCCCGGCCGCCTGACCTGCTGCCGGGCTTTTTTACGTCCGTCGTCAGAACGACGAACCGGGTTCGCGCAGGAAGGCCTGCTCGGCGTCGCTCGACGGCCGACCGAGGATCGCGTTGCGATGCGGGAAGCGGCCGAAGCGCGCGATCACGTCCGCGTGCTTGAGCGCGAAGTCGTAGTAGCCCGCGCACCCCGCCTCGTGACGGATCTGCTCGCACAGGCGCACCGCCTCGCGCTGGCTGGCGGCCGTCTCGTCATGCTCGAACGGCAGGTAGGCGAACGCGCGCTGGTGCGGGCTCGGCAGCAGGGCGTCGTCGCCGCGCGCGACCAGCGCGCGCGCCTGGGCGAGCGCGGCGGCGTCGGCGGCGAACGCGCGCGGCGTGCCGCGATGGATGTTGCGCGAGAACTGATCGAGCAGCACGATCAGCGCCAATGCGCCGAGCGGCGTATCGCGCCAGGCCTCGCACGCGCCGTCGCAAGCCGCGTCGAGCAACGCGCCGAAGCGCTCGCGCAGCGTCGCGTCGAGCGCCGGGCCGCCGTTGAACCAGATCTTGCGTGTCGTGCCGAAAGCGGCCTCGTGCGGCGCGCCGAACCAGAAGTCCAGCACCTCGCGCGCACGCGGATCGAGCGCCGCATGATCGCGGCGCCAGTCGTAGTCCTTGCGTTCCGTCATTCGACCAGCTCCAGGACGAGACGGCGCGTGCGCGCGCTCTTCTTCTCGAGCTTCGCGACGCGCAGCGTGCCGACCTCGCCGGTATCGCGCACGTGCGTGCCGCCGCACGGCTGCAGGTCGACCGACTCGATTCTCAGCAGGCGCACCCGGCCGAGACCCTGCGGCGGCTTCACGCTCATCGTGCGCACCAGTTCGGGGCGAGCGGCCATGTCCTCGTCGGTGATCCATTCGATCGACACCGGGTGCCGGCCGCGCACCAGCGCGTCGAGACGCGCCTCGACGTGCGCGCGCTCGATCGGCTCGACCGTCGCGAAATCGATCCGCACATAGTCGGCCGTCACGCTGCAGCCGTCGACCGGATACGGCAGCACGGCGCAGGCCAGATGCCCCGCCGTGTGCAGGCGCATGTGCCGGTGCCGGCGCGCCCAGTCGATCTCGGCCACCACCCGCTCGCCCGGGTTCAAGCCCGCGAGCAACGCGTCCTGGTCCGGCGCAGGCACGTGCAGCGCATCGTCGGGCGTCGCGCCCTCGAAGCGCGCCTTGCGCGTGTCCGCGATCACGATCACCGTGCCGTCGGCGCGCGTCAGCGTACCGCTGTCGCCCGCCTGGCCGCCGCCGAGCGGGTAGAACACCGTCTGGTCGAGCCGGATGCCGGTCTCGTCGACCGCCGTCACCGTCGCCTCGCAGCGCAGCAGGTAGGCGTCTTCGCGGAACAATGCGCGCGTCGTCATGGTCAAGCCTCGTCGATCGTGGGGAGAAAGGTCGAGCCTAGCGCGCGCGCCGCGCCGGCGACAGGCTCGCCCTGCGCGCCGCGCGGCGGCGGTGTGCCGGTGGATCAACCGGGCCGGTTGCGCATCCAGTCCGCCGTCTCGTAGAAGGAATGCATGAGCCGCACCCGCAGCGGCTCGTCGAGCCCGCCGTCCTCCATCGCCCAGGCCATGCAGCGCAGCCATTGATCGCGCTCCGACGAGGCGATCGGGAACGGCAGGTGGCGCGCCCGCAGGCGCGGGTGCCCGAAGCGGCTGATGTAGTGGTCGGGACCGCCGAGCCAGCCGCACAGGAACCAGAACAGCTTGTCGCGCGAGCCGTCGAGCGACGGCGGATGCAGCGCGCGGATCCCGGCGAACTCGGGTTCGAGATCCATGAGGTCGTAGAAACGGTCGACCAGCTCGCGCACGCGCGCCTCGCCGCCCACGAGTTCGAACGCCGTCGGTTGCGACGGCGCGTCTTCGGTTACATCGGTCATACGGAATTCGCCCTGCCCAGCAAAAAAACGTCAACGATACCGCAATGCTCACGCATCGCGCAGCGCCTGCAGCGCCGGCTGCGCCAGCACACGACGCAGGCCCAGCCAGCCGGCGAGCCCCGCGCAGGCCACGCCGGCCGCGATGCCGGCCGGCACCAGCCAGGGATTGAACACGAGCTGGAAATCGAACACGCGCGTCGCCAGCACGCTGCCGATCGCGAGCGCGCCCGCGGCCGCCATCGCGCCTGCAAGCACGCCCACCACGATGAACTCGGCGCGCTGCACCGCGCCCACCTGCGCACGCGAGGCGCCGAGCGCGCGCAGCAGCGCCGCCTCGCGCATCCGCTCGTCGCGGGTCCCGGCCAGCGCCGCGTACAGCACCAGCACGCCGGCCGCGAGCGTGAAGCCGAACAGGAACTGCACCGCGCCGATCACCTGCAGCAGCACCCGCTGCAGCTGCGCGAGAATCGGCGCGATGTCGATCGCGGTGATGTTCGGATACTGCACGATCAGGCTGTCGAGCACGCGCTGTTGGCCCGGCGGCAGGTGGAAGCTCGTGATGTAGGTCGCCGGGAAGTCGCGCAGCGCGGCGGGCGGCATCAGCACGAAGAAGTTGACCTTGAACGAGCCCCAGTCGAGCTTGCGCACGCTCGTGACCGGCGCGTCCACCGTGAGCCCCGTGACGTCGAAGCGCAGACGGTCGCCGGGCCCCACGCCGAGCGTTTTCGCGAGGCCCGCCTCGATCGAGATCTGCGGCGTAGCCGCCGCGCCGTACCACGCGCCGGCGGTGATCCGGTTGTCGTCGGGCAGCTGCGTCGTATAGGACAGGTTGAATTCGCGGTCGACCAGACGGCGCGCGTCGTCGCGCTTGTAGTCGTCGGGATTGACCGGCTTGCCGTTCACCGCGACCAGGCGGCCGCGCACCATCGGCTCGAGCGCGACCGAGGTCACGCCGTGCGCGCCCAGATACGCCGCGACCGCATCGTGCTGGTCGGGCTGGATGTCGATCAGGAACTGGTTCGGCGCGTCGGGCGGCGTCGACTGGCGCCAGCCCGCGACGAGATCGTTGCGGGTCACCGAGATCAGCAGCAGGCACATCAGGCCGAGCGCGAGCGCGGTGATCTGCAGCGCGCTCGCCGCCCCGCGCCGATGCAGCGACGCGAGCGCATAGCGCCAGCCGAACCCCGCCCCGACCCGGCCGCCCCGCACGGCGCGCGCGCCGGCCAGCAGCGCGAGCCGGGCCAGCAGCGTGAACAGGACGAGCCCACCCGCGAAGCCGCCCGCGACGATCAGGCCGAGCCTCAGGTTGCCCGCGGCCAGGATCAGCAGCCCCGCGAACAGCGCGACGCCGAAACCGTAGCCGAGCCACGCGGTGCGGGCCGCCTCGCCCCACTCGCGGCGCAGCACGCGCACCGGCGGCACGCGCGTGAGCGGCACCAGCGGCGGCAGCGCGAACCCCAGCAGCAGCACGAGCCCCGCCGCGATGCCGACCGCTGCGGGCCAGACCGTCGGCGCCGGCAGGGCCACCTCGATCAGGCTGCCGAGCGCGCCCAGCAGCACCCGATGCCCCACGTAGCCGAGCGCCGCGCCGAGTAGGCCGCCCGCGAGCCCCAGCAGCGTGAACTCGATCGCGAACAGCGCACCGAGCGTGCGGCGGCTCGCACCGAGGCAGCGCATCGCCGCGCAGCCGTCGAGATGGCGCCGCATGTAGCGCTGAGCGGCCATCGCGATCGCCACCGCCGCGAGCAGGGCGGTCAGCAGCGCGACGAGCGTCAGGAAATGGCGGGCGCGGTCGAGCGTCTGGCGCACCTGCGGCTGCCCTTCCCGCAGCGATTCGAGCGCGACGCCGCGCAGCCGGCCGCCGTCGACGCGCGCATGCGCGTAGCGCTCGAAGCGGCCGATCGCCGCCTCGTCGCCGGCGACGAGCAGCCGGTAGGTCACCCGGCTGCCGTAGGCGATCAACCCGGTGGACGCAAGCTCGTCGTCGCGCAGCATCACGCGCGGGGAAAAGTTGACGAAGGAAAAGCCGCGATCGAGCTCGCGGGCGATCGCCGCGCTCACCACGAAAGTGCGGCTGCCGACCCGCAGCGGATCGCCGACCCGCAGATGCAGCGCATCGAGCAGCGCCGGATCGGCCCATACGGTGCCGGGCGCGGGAATCGTCGCGGCCGTGCGCGCGGGCCGGTTGGCGCCGTCGTCCAGCTCGACCGCGCCCCGCAGCGGATAGCCCGCCGACACCGCCTTCACGGCCGCGAGCCGCGAGGCGCCGTCGGCGGTGCCGACCATGCTCGGAAACACCGCGGTGGTCGCGGTGCGCAGGCCGAGTGCGCGCGCCTGTTCGATGAATGAAGGATCGAGCGGGCGATCGCCGCGCACGATGAAATCGGCGCCGATCATCTGGCGCGCGTCGCGCTCGAGCCCCTGGCGCAGCCGGTCGGCCAGGAAACCGACGCTGGTCAGCGCGGCCACCGCGAGCACCAGCGCGACGATCAGCAGGGTCAGCTCGCCCGCGCGCCAATCGCGCCGCGTCATGCGCACGGCCTGCCGCAGCAGGTCGCCCCAACCAAAGCGGCGGCCGTGGCCGGCCGCCGTCCCCTCAGCGTGCCGCGTCAATCGCGCTTGCTCCCGAATGAATTGAGGCGCGACACCATCTGGTTCGCCATGCCCCGGAACCCGCCCGACACGCCGCGCCACAGACGCGGCAGCGCCCACACCGAGAACGCGACGAAGCCGATCATCAGCACGATGAACAGCAGCGGAACGAAGAAGGCGAGCGCGAGCCCGCCGAACACGAGCCCGTCCTCGGTCGTCGAGGCGATCCAGTTCGAGATCGGCTCGGGGGACAGGTTGATCAGCGCGCGCGTACCGGCCTTCGCGATATGCGCGGAGCCCGCCAGCGTACCGCCCGCGAGGCCCGCGACCGCGAGCACGGCCGGATCGGCATGGCCGAGCGACGCGGCGGCGAGCACCGCGCCGGCGGGAATCCGGATGAAGGTATGGATCGCGTCCCACAGCGAATCGAACGCGGGGATCTTGTCGGCGAGGAATTCGGCGACCGCGAGCACCGCGGCGGCGCCGATCACCCACGGCGAGGTGAGCACGGCCAGCGTGTCGGGCAGGTGGACGAGCCCGAGCCGGGCCAGCACGCCGGCGATCAGCACCGTCAGATAGAGGCGCAGACCGCTCGCCCACGCGAGCCCCGCGCCGAGCGAAATGGCTTCAACCATGTGCCGCCTCCTTGCGCGTCACGCGCGTTCGCCGAAAAGCACCGGGCCCGGCCCGTGAACCGGCCGGCCCCGCGCGGTCACGCGCGCGACCGGGACGATTCCAAAGAATCTCGCTCCATTATAGACGCGGCCTTCCGCCTGCCCTTCGAAACAAACCCGCACGCGGCCGGCGCGCAAGCCGGCTCAGTCGGCCGAGGACAGCTTGAGGCCGATCAGGCCGACGAGGATCAGCAGCGCGCTCGCGACCCGCGCGACGCTCACCGCCTCGCCCATCATGACGATCCCGAAGATGAACGCGCCCACGGCGCCGATGCCGGTCCACACCGCGTACGCGGTGCCGAGCGGCAGTTCGCGCATCGCGTACGCGAGCAGGATGAAACTGCCGAGCGCGGTGACGATCGTGAAGATGGAGGGGCCGAGACGGGTGAAGCCCGCGGAGGATTTCATGCCGGCCGCCCAGGCGACTTCGAGCAGACCGGCTATAAACAGCAAGAACCAGGACATGAGGGGATTCGATTGATCGGATGGGGTCGTCCCCGTGACGCGAAAGGCCCGGGGTCGTCCCCGGGCAGCGTCCAGTATAACAATTTGCTTACAGGCGCGCAGGCGGGCCGGCGGGCGCGCCCCTACTTCGGCGCATGCGGCGCGGCGGCGGCGCGCTCCGCGATCGGCAGGCCCTGGGCGTCGACCTGCACGCAGCGATCGTCGCGATACAGCGCCCATTCCTCGCAGGTGCGGCCGTCCTTGAACACGCACATGCCGTACTGGCCGCGCGGACTGTCGTGGATCACCAGCTTGCCGCCGAGCTTCTCGCAATTGACCGAGGCCGGATTCGCCATGCCGATCTTCTGAGGCGTGGCCGGCAGCGGTTGCGCGAACACGCCCGCCGCGACCAGTCCAAGCGCTCCGCCGATTCCCATCCGTATCAACGCCCTCATGAGCCGCTCCTTGTTCTGGTTGTCGAGCGGTCAGCATAAAGGCAATTCCGAAAACTGTCTCCGCGGCCCCGGGCGACGCTGCGCAATTGCAACGGCGGCCGCGCGCGGGGCCGCCCGGCTACCCGGGCGGCCTGGGGCCGGCCGCGCGCACCACGCCGAGATGCGGCCGGGTGGTCACGTAGAACTCGCCGTCCGACTGGGCAGGCGACAGCGCTGGAAAGCCCTCGATCGCATCGAAGAACGCGGCGTTCGCGTCCGCTTCGTGCCGCGCGCCGCTCAACCCGCATTTGTCCTTGCGCAGCCTCAGGTTGTCGTCGATACGCCGGGAGAACTCGCCGATGAGGTGCGTCGTGGCATCCTCCGCATCCGCGAAATCCTCGAGCCCCGACACCAGATTGCGAAATGCATGCTGGACGTCGCCCCGATCGACGTCGTGGGTACTGAGGCGGGTCGCCTCGCGAAAGTAGCCATGCTTGCCCTGGGCTTCGTAGAAGGCCGACACGAAGAACAGGAAGCGCAGATAGGCCTGCCGGTAGCTGCGCTCGTAATAGGCGGCCGCCTCGGCCTCGGTCAACTCCCGGCGCAGCGCACTTGCGATGCTCGCGGCCGCGAGCAGGCCGCTGTACATGGCCAGATGCACCCCGCTGGACAGCAGCGGATCGAGAAAACACGCCGCGTCGCCGGCGAGAAAATAACGGGGGCCGGCGAAGCGGTCCGCGCGGTACGAGTAGTCGGCCTCGCTCTTCGCCGCGCGATCGCGCACGCCCGACGCGATCGCGCGCGCCACCGTCTCGGACGAGGCAAGATAGCCGAGATACAGATCGTCGAGCGCACCGCGCCGGCTCGCCGCGAGATGCCCATCGCGCCGCACGACCGCGCCGATGCTGGTCGTGCCGTCGCTGAACGGGATAAGCCAGATCCAACCCTCCGGAATCGACACGACGACGATCGCCCCGTCGCGCGCGCCCAGCGGCATGCGCACCCCGCGCCAGTACGCCCAGACGGCAATATTCTGGAAGGTCTCGTGGAAGCGACGATTGCGCAGGTAGCGCGTCGCCATCAGGCCGGCCCGCCCGCTCGCATCCACCAGATAGTCGAATGCGATACGCCGCTCGCCCAAGGGTTCGTCATCGGCGCGACAGCACGCCACGCAGGGGCGCTCGCCATCGAACCGCAGGGACTCCGCGCCCACCCCTTCGGCGACGGTCGCACCCGACGCCGCCGCGTGTTTGAGCAGCAGATCGTCGAACGCCGCGCGCTGGACCTGGAAGCTGTACTGATACTGGCCGCGCAGTTCGCCGAAGTCGAGCATCCACTGCTCCCCCTTCCAGTCCAGGTACGCGCCCGGCTTGCGCTGGAAACCATACGCTTCGACCCGCTCGCGCGCCCCGATCAGCTCCAGCACCTCGAGACACGACGGCAGCAGCGATTCGCCGATGTGATAGCGCGGGAAGCGCGCGCGCTCCAGCTGGACGACCTCGATGCCTTCGCGCGCGAGCAATGATGCTGTGACAGAACCGGCGGGACCGCCGCCGATCACGAGAACCTGGGTATGAGTCGGCAGGCGCATGGCAAGTCCGGATGTCGTTCGGGCGCAATGGCGACCGCACCGGGCCGCCGGCCGTGGATCAGAGCAGCGCGAAGCGCGCCTGGAAAAAACGCAGGTACTTGGGCTCCTCGATCAGACTGAGCCCGCGCAATTCGGCGCGCCGCCGATAGATGCGCTCGATCGCCTGCGCGACCAGATCGAGATGGGATTGTGTATAGACGCGTCGCGGGATCGCCAGGCGCACCAGTTCAAGCTCGGCGGGACGGTTCTGCCCCGTGGCCGGATCGCGGCCCGCCGACAGCGCGCCCCGCTCCACCGAGCGGATGCCGGCCTCGACGTACAGCTCGACCGTCAGCCGCTGCGCAGGGAACGCGTCCTGCGGAATCTGCGGCAGGAAGCGTTTCGCACCGAGATAGACCGCATGCCCGCCGACCGGCTCGACGATCGGAATGTCGCGCGCGCGCAGTTGCGCCCCCAGATACTCGACCTGCGCGACGCGCGCGCGAATGTGCTCATCGCCGACCGACCCCTCGATGCCGACGGCGATCGCCTCCATGTCCCGTCCCGCGAGGCCGCCGTACGTATGCAGGCCTTCGTAGGCCAGCGCGAGGTTGCTGGCCTCCTTGTAGAGCGCTTCGTCGTTCAGCGCCAGCCAACCGCCGATGTTGACGAGCGCATCCTTCTTCGCGCTCATCGTCGAGATATCGGTCAGCGCGCACATCTCGCGCAGGATCTCCGCGACGCTCGTCTGCCGATAGCCCGGCTCCCGCACCTGGATGAAGTATGCGTTTTCCAAGGCGCGCGCGGCGTCGAGCACGACGCGAATGCCGTGCTGCTGCGCGAGCGCTCGCACCGCGCGCAAATTCGCCATCGAGATCGGCTGGCCGCCCGCCATGTTGACGGTCGCGGCCAGGCTGATATACGGAATCCTTTGCGCGCCGACCCGCGCGATCAGCGCCTCGAGCTTCGCGAGATCCACGTCGCCCTTGAACGGACAAGGCGACGCGGGCGCATAGGCATCGGCGACGATCACATCCTCGAAGATCCCGCCCGCGAGTTCCTGATGCAGACGCGTGCTCGGAAAATACATGTTGCCCGGCACATGATCGCCCGGACGGATCAACAGTTTCGCGAGGATATGTTCGGCGCCGCGCCCCTGGTGCGTCGGCAGCACATGACGATAGCCGTAGTGACGCCGCACCGCCGCCTCCAGGCGATAGAAGTTGCGGCTGCCCGCATAGGCTTCGTCGCCGAGCATCAGCGCGGCCCATTGACGGTCGCTCATCGCCGCCGTGCCGCTGTCCGTGAACAGATCGATGAAGACGTCCTCGGCGCGCAGCAGCACGACGTTGAAACCCGCCGCCTCGATCGCGCGCGTCCGTTCGTCACGCGTCATGACTTTCAGCGGCTCGACCACCTTGATCTTGTACGGCTCGACCAGGTATTGGATCTCGATCGCCATGACGCGCCTCCTGCATGCGAGGGCCGTGCACGGCGTCCGGCAATCCGGCACCATGCGCACCCGATACGATGACACTCATCGTATGTCGCGCGATACTTCGATCAACCTACCAATAATCGTAGTCGCGACAGGCACGCCTGCCTCCGCGCCCTCGCGACGCGCGACGCCTCACCCGATCGGCGGGACGCGACCTGACTCACTCTTAATCTCGTTAATAAAAGAACTGAAAAGATGAATCGGTAGAATCCCGGCCAGATACCCGCTGCCCGATATCGGGCGACCCGCGCCACGGGCCGCTCGCCATGCCCGACCCCGGAGAGAAAACCCGTGTTGACGATCAACGCCGAATGGCGCGACTGGCTGACGACCAACGTCGCGCGCGGCTGCTCCGCCCAAGCCATCCTCGAAGCGCTGGTCCGGAATGGCTTCGCGCCCAACGACGCACGCGCCATCGTCGAGCCGCTGTTCGCGCCGGCTGCGCCGGCCGTGCCTGCCGTAGCTGACGCGCTTGACGCGCCCGACACATCCGCAGCCTCCCCCGCCGCGCCGCCCGCCGGCTCCCCGCCCGCCCCGGCGCTCAACCCCGCGTGGCGCGACTGGCTGGCAACCAACGTCGCGCGCGGCTGCTCCGCCCGATCGATGATCGATGCAATGGTCCAGACCGGCTTCGCACCCGACCACGCGCGCGCCATCGTCGAGCCGTTGTTCGCGTCGATCGCGCCGGCCGATCCGTCACCGGCCGCCCCGCCGCCTGCGGCCCAGTCCGCCGCTGCCCCGCCGCCCGCCGCCGCCGCGCTCGACGCCGCGGCCACCCCGCCCCAAAGCGACTACGTCTACGACCCCGCCCCGCTCGCCGCGCGCAACGTGATCCGCGCGCATGATCGCGACGTGCGCGTGCTGAGCCGCTGCGAACGTCCGCAGGTCGTCGTGTTCGGCGACGTGCTGTCGGCCCGCGAATGCGAGGAACTGATCGCCCGCGCGCGCGACCGGCTCACGCGTTCACAGGTCGTCACGCACGACGGCCAGGACTCCGCGCTGTCCGACTATCGGACCAGCGAAGGCACCTGGTTCCCGCGCGGCGCGGATCCGTTCATCGAACGCCTCGAACGGCGTCTCGCGGCGCTGATGAACTGGCCGGTCGAAAACGGCGAGGGGCTGCAGGTGCTGCGCTACGGCGTCGGCGCCGAATACCGGCCGCACCACGACTACTTCGCGCCCGACAAGCCCAGCAGCGCGTTGCACACGGCGGCGGGCGGACAGCGCATCGCAACCCTCGTGATCTACCTGAACGACGTGCCGGCAGGCGGCGAGACGATCTTCCCCGACGCCCACCTGTCGGTCGCGCCGCAACGCGGCGCGGCCGTCTATTTCCGCTACGCCAACGCGCGCGGACAACTCGACCCGCTCTCGCTGCACGGCGGCAGCCCGGTGCGCGAGGGCGAGAAGTGGGTGATGACCAAGTGGGTGCGCGAGCGCGCGTACGGCGGCTGACGCCGCTCCGGCGTCACAGCGCGCCGACCAGCCGGTAGCCGACGCCCGTCTCGGTCACGATGTGCTCGGGCTGCGCCGGATCGTTCTCGAGCTTCTGGCGCAGATGCGCCATGTAGATCCGCAGGTAGTGATGGCTCTCGACGTGCGACGGCCCCCACACGTCGCGCAGCAGCTGCCGGTGCGTGAGCACCCGCCCCGCATGCCGCACGAGCGTCGCGAGCAGCCGGTACTCGAGCGGCGTCAGGTGGACCGTCTCGCCCGCGCGCCACACCTGGCGCAGCGCAAGATCCACGGTCACCGCGCCGAAGCTCACCTTCGGCGACTCGTTCGCGCCGCCCTGGTTGCGTCGCCGCAGATGCGCGCGGATCCGCGCGAGCAGTTCCGATACACCGAACGGCTTGGTCAGATAGTCGTCGGCGCCCGCGTCGAGCGCGGCGACCTTCTCCTCTTCGTGGGTGCGCGCGGACAGCACGATCACCGGCAGGTCCGACCAGCCGCGCAGCTCGCGGATCACGTCGAGGCCGTCGGTGTCGGGCAGCCCGAGATCGACGATCGCGAGATCCGGCTTGCGGGTCGCCGCCTCGATCAGGCCTTGCTTGCCGGTCTCGGCATCGAACACGGCGATGCCCTCTTCCTCGAGCGCGGCGCGCACGAAGCGGCGGATCTGTTTTTCGTCTTCGATCAGAACGACGGTCAGCGTGGGTTCACTCATGGTCATGCGGGTCTGCGTGGTGGGCCGAGGCAGGCGGGTCGAGCCGGCGCGCCGGGGCGGAATCGGGGTCGTCGTCCGCCGCGTCCGGCTCGGGCGGCGGCGTATCGACGGGCAAGGTGAACCAGAAGCGCGCGCCGACGACCTGGCCGTCCGGCGCGATGCGATTGAGCGCGCCGATCCGGCCGCCGTGCGCGTCGACGATGGCGCGGCAGATCGCGAGCCCGAGCCCGATGCCGGGCGTCGCCGACTCCTTCTCGCCGCGCGTGAATTTCTCGAAGATGCGGGTTTCCATGCCGGCCGGCAAGCCCGGCCCGCGATCGTCGACATGCACGCGCACGAACGGCTGGCCGTCCTCGGTGATGCGTTCGGCGCCGATCTCGAGCGGCGAATCGAGCGGCGTGTACTTCGCCGCATTCTCGAACAGATTCGCGAACAGGCGCTCCATCAGCACCGCGTCCATCTGCAGGAGCGGCAGGTCGGCAGGCAGGCGCACCTGCGCGGGATGACGCGCGAGCACGCGCTTGCACGCGGCCAGCGCCGCGCCGATCGTCTCTTCGAGCAGCGACCACTGGCGCTTGAGCTGCAGGCTGCCGGCCTGGAGCCGCGCCATGTCGAGCAGGTTGGTGACGATGCCCGTCATGCGCAGCGCCTCGTCGTGGATCGACTCGACCAGTTCGTCCTCGCGCCCCGCGGCCGCGCCGCTGTCGCGCCCGGCCGCGCGCGCGTTCGCGAGCATCGACGACAGGCCCACGATCGCCGTGAGCGGCGTGCGCAGATCGTGCGAGATCGCCGACAGCAGCGAGTTGCGCAGCCGTTCCGACTCCATGCTGACGAGCGCGTCGCGCGCGATGTCGACGTAGTGCACGCGTTCGAGCGCGAGCGCGATCTGCGCGGCGAACGCATCGGGCATGCGCTCCTGCTCCGGCACCCCAAGCTCGCCCGTCTCCCTGGTCACCACCGCGAGCACGCCGCGGGTGCGCATCGGCGCTTTCAGCGGCAGGTACAGCGCGGCCGCCGCGGGCAGCGTGTCGGTGCCGCGTCCCGCCGGCTTCTGCTGGTCGTACACCCACTGGCCGACATCGATGTCGGGCGACGCGCCGGTCAGTATCACCGCCTCGTCGGGTTCCTCGATCTTCTGCTGGACCTGATCCGTGCTGTCCGGCAGCAGCATCGCGACGCGCGCGCGGAACACTTCCGCCACGTGGCGGCTGCCGATCCCGACGATCTGCTCGGTGGTCAGCGCGGCCGCCAGCTCGCGCGCCATCGCGTACATCGCGCCCGTGCGCGCCTCGCGGCGCTGCGCGACGGTCGCCTCGCGGGTCAGGCTCGAGGTCAGATGGCTGATCACGAGCGAGGTCAGCAGCATGCCGAGGAAGGTCAGCACGTACTGCGTGTCCGACACCGTGAACGACATGCGCGGCGGCACGAAGAAGAAATCGAACGCGGCCACCGCCAGGAACGACAGCAGCACGCCCGGCCCGCGCCCGAGCCGCACCGCCGTGAACACGACGCCGAGCAGGTACAGCATCACCAGGTTGGTCAGGTCGAGGCGCTCGTGCAGCAGGCTCGCGACCACCGTGATCGCCGCGCAGATCGCGGCCGCGTAGCCATAGTGGCGCGGCGGCGAGCGATGGCCGGCGAGGCTCGCGAACGCATCGCGCCAGCCGCCCGGATGCGCGTCGGCGGCCGCCGCGCGCGGATCGTCGACCGCCGACGCGCGGATCAGCATCAGGTCGAGATCGCCCGCGCGCTCCGCGAGCCGTTCGCCGAACGGCCGCACGATCCGGCGCGCGAAGCCGGTCTTCGGCGAGCCGCCCGCCACCACCTTCGAGACGTTGCGGACCTGCGCATAGCTGACCAGCATCGCCACCGCGTCGGCGCCCGCGAGCGTCGCCGTCTCGGCGCCCAGCTCGCTCGCGAGCCGCAGCGCGTCGAAGGTGCGCTGCCGCTTCGCGTCGGACAGCCGCTGCAGGCGCGGCGTCTCGACGTACACCGCGATCCAGTCCGCCTTCAGGCTCGCCGCGAGCCGCGCGGCCGCGCGCACCAGGGTCGGCGCCTCGGGGCCGGGGCCGACGCACACGAGGAGCCGCTCGCGCGCCTGCCAGATGCGCTGGATCGAGCGATCCGCGCGGTATTCGCGCATCTGCGCGTCGACCCGGTCGGCGGTGCGCCGCAGCGCCAGCTCGCGCAGCGCGATCAGGTTGCCCTTGCGGAAGAAGTTGCGCACGGCCCGCTCGGCCTGCTGCGCCATGTAGACCTTGCCGTCGCGCATCCGCGCGAGCAGCTCCTCGGCCGGCAGGTCGACCAGCGTCACCTCGTCGGCCGCGTCGAACACCCGGTCCGGAACCGTTTCCCAGACGCGGATCCCGGTGATCGCGCCGACCACGTCGTTCAGGCTCTCCAGGTGCTGGACGTTGACCGTCGTATAGACGTCGATGCCCGCGTCGAGCAGTTCGTAGACATCCTGCCAGCGCTTCAGGTGGCGGGCGCCCGGCACGTTCGAATGCGCGAGTTCGTCGACGAGGATCAGCTGCGGCTTGCGCGCGAGCGCGGCGTCGAGGTCGAACTCGCCGAGCGTGCGGCCGCGATAGTCGATCTGGACGAGCGGCAGCACGTCGAGCCCGGCGAGCAGCGCGGCGGTCTCGCCGCGGCCGTGGGTCTCGACGATGCCGACCAGCACGTCGACGCCCTCGCCGAGCCGCGCGCGGGCGGCCTGCAGCATCGCGTAGGTCTTGCCGACGCCCGCGGACGCGCCGAAGAAGATCTTCAGCGTGCCGCGCTGCTGTCGTTCCTCGTCGCGCTGCAGCTTGTCGAGAAGTTGGTCGGGATCGGGGCGGTTCATGCGAAAGCGGAGTCTCCGGGCACGCGCTGGAACGCATTGTCGTTCCAAATCGCCAAAAAGGGAAAGGCGGCGCCGGATCGGCGCCGCCTGCATCAGCACGGTCGGTCGGCGCGCTGCCGCGCGGCAAGCGGCCTCAGTGCGCGGCGTCCAGCGCGAGGTTCAGCTTCAGCACGTTCACGCGCGCCTCGCCGAGCACGCCGAACTGGCGGCCGCTGGTGTTCGCCGCGACGAGCTGCCGCACGGCGTCGGCCGGCAGCTTGCGCGCGCGGGCCACCCGCTCGACCTGGTAGTCAGCCGCGGCCGGGCTGATTTCCGGATCGAGGCCGCTGGCGGAAGCGGTCACGAGGTCGACCGGGACCGGTTTCGACAGATCGGTGCCGGCCGCCTTCAGCGCGTCGAGCCGGCCCTTGACCTGGTCGGACAGCGCCGGATTCAGCGGGCCGAGGTTCGAACCGCCGGAACCGGTGGCGTTATACGGCATCGGCGTGGTCGCCGACAGGCGGCCCCAGAAGTACTGCGGCGCGGCGAACTGCTGGCCGATCAGTGCGGAGCCGACCACCTTGCCGTTCTGTTCGATCAGGCTGCCGTTCGCCTGCGCGGGAAACACGGCCTGCCCGAACACGGTCATCACGGCCGGATAGGCGAGGCCCGTGATGGCGACCAGCACGACGAACACGACGATGAGCGGACGAAAGAGCGATTTCATGACGGTATTCCTTTAAACCCAGCCGAAAGCGGCGAGCACGATGTCGATCAGCTTGATGCCGACGAACGGCACCAGGATCCCGCCGAGCCCGTAGACCAGCAGATTGCGGCGCAACAGCGACGCGGCGCCGAGCGCGCGATAGCGCACGCCCTTCAGCGCGAGCGGAATCAGCAGCACGATGATCAGCGCGTTGAAGATCACCGCCGACATGATCGCGGACGACGGCGTCGCCAGATGCATGACGTTGAGCGCGTTCAGCTGCGGATAGGTCGTCGCGAACGCAGCCGGAATGATCGCGAAGTACTTCGCGACGTCGTTCGCGATCGAGAACGTGGTCAGCGAGCCGCGCGTCATCAGCATCTGCTTGCCGATCTCGACGATCTCGATCAGCTTGGTCGGGTTCGAGTCGAGATCGACCATGTTGCCCGCTTCCTTCGCCGCCTGCGTGCCGGTGTTCATCGCCACCGCGACGTCCGCCTGCGCGAGCGCCGGCGCGTCGTTGGTGCCGTCGCCCGTCATCGCGACGAGCCGCCCCGCCGACTGATGCTCGCGGATCGTCGCGAGCTTGGTCTCCGGCGTGGCCTCGGCCAGGAAGTCGTCGACCCCGGCCTCGGCGGCGATCGCGGCGGCGGTCAGGCGGTTGTCGCCCGTCACCATCACGGTCTTGATGCCCATCTTGCGCAGTTCGGCGAAACGTTCCTTGATGCCGCCCTTCACGATGTCCTTCAGCTCGATCACGCCGAGCACGCGCGCGCCGTGACCCGCCTCGCCCGTCTGCAGATCGGCCACCACGAGCGGCGTGCTGCCGCGCCGCGCGACGTCGTCGACCGCGCGCCGCACTTCGTCCGGGAAGCGGCCGCCGCGGCCCTCGACATAGCGCTTGATCGCATCGGCCGCGCCCTTGCGGATCTCGCGGCCGGGAAGATCGACGCCGCTCATGCGGGTCTGCGCGGAAAAGCCGAGGAAGGTGGCGTGCAGCGTGCCCATGTCGCGCTGGCGGATGTTGAAGCGCTCCTTCGCGAGCACCACGATGCTGCGGCCTTCCGGCGTCTCGTCGGCCAGCGACGACAGCTGCGCGGCATCGGCCAGCGCTTCCTCCGTCACGCCGGGCGCCGGCACGAACAGCGAGGCCTGGCGGTTGCCGAGCGTGATCGTGCCGGTCTTGTCGAGCAGCAGCACGTCGACGTCGCCCGCCGCCTCGACCGCACGGCCCGAGGTGGCGATCACGTTGGCCTGCATCATGCGGCTCATGCCGGCCACGCCGATCGCGGACAACAGCCCGCCGATCGTGGTCGGGATCAGGCACACCAGCAGCGCGACGAGCGCGGTGATGGTCACCACGTGGCCCGACTTCATCGCCTCGACCGAGAAGATCGAGAACGGCAGCAGCGTCGCGGTCGCGAGCAGCATCACGATGGTCAGCGCGACGAGCAGGATGGTCAGCGCGATCTCGTTCGGCGTCTTCTGGCGCTTCGCCCCTTCGACCATCGCGATCATGCGGTCGAGGAAGGCCTCGCCCGGGTTCGCCGTGACCTTCACCACGATCCAGTCCGACAGCACGCGCGTGCCGCCCGTGACCGACGAGAAGTCGCCGCCCGACTCGCGGATCACCGGCGCGGATTCGCCCGTGATCGCCGATTCGTCGACCGACGCGACGCCTTCGATCACCTCGCCGTCGGCCGGGATCGTGTCGCCGGTCTCGACCAGCACCACGTCGCCCTTGCGCAGGTCGCTCGCGGTCGTGATGCGGATCGGCGATTTCGGATGCGGCTCGTTGAGCTTCTTCGCCATCACATCCTTCTTCGCGCTGCGCAGCGAGGCGGCCTGCGCCTTCGAGCGCCCTTCCGCGATCGCCTCGGCGAAGTTCGCGAACAGCACGGTGAACCACAGCCACAGCGCGACCGCGAGGATGAAGCCCGCGGGCGCCTCGGCCTGGCCCACCAGCGCGGCGACCCACAGGATCGTGGTCAGGATGCTGCCGGCGTACACGCAGAACATCACCGGGTTGCGGAACTGCGTGCGCGGTGTGAGTTTCTTGAACGAATCCACGATCGCCGGGCGCACCAGCGCCGGGTCGAACATGGATCGCGTAGCGGAATGTTGATTCATTGCAATCCTCAGATGCCCATTTTCAGAGAGGCTCGTATCGTGGCTCCGGCCGGCTTACTGGCCGCCGCCGGTGAACAGCATCAGATGCTCGACGCCCGGGCCCAGCGCCAGCGCCGGCACGTAGGTCAGCGCGCCCACCAGCAGCACCGTGCCGAGCAGCAGCACGACGAACAGCGGGCCGTGGGTCGGCATCGTGCCGCTCGTCGCGGCGATCCGCTTCTTCGCGGCAAGCGAGCCGGCGATCGCGAGCACCGGGATGATCGTGCCGAAGCGGCCGAACCACATCGCGATCGCGGTCATCCAGTTGTAGAACGGCGTGCCCACGGTCAGGCCCGCGAACGCGCTGCCGTTGTTGTTCGCGGCCGAGCTGAACGCGTACAGGATCTCCGAGAAGCCGTGCGGGCCAGGGTTCGCGATGCCGGCCTTGCCTGCCGCGCTGAGCACCGCGACCGAGGTGCCGACCAGCACGAGCAGCGGCGTCAGCAGCACGACGATCGACACCATCTTCATCTCGTACGACTCGATCTTCTTGCCGACGTACTCGGGCGTGCGGCCGATCATGAGGCCCGCGACGAACACCGCGAGCAGCGCGAACACCAGCATCCCGTACAAGCCGGAACCGACGCCGCCGAAGATCACCTCGCCCAGCTGCATCAGCAGCATCGGCACGAGCCCGCCGACCGGCGTCAGCGAATCGCGCGTCGCGTTCACCGCGCCGCACGACGCGGCCGTGGTCGCGACCACGAAGATCCCCGTCTGCGCGATGCCGAAGCGGGTTTCCTTGCCTTCCATGTTGCCGCCCGCCTGCAGCGCGCTCGCCGACTGGTCGACGTGCAGCGCCGTCAGCATCGGGTTGCCGCCCTGCTCGGCGCTCACCTCGACGCCGATCGCGACCGTGAGCGCGACCGTCATCGCCGCGAGCACCGCGATGCCCTGGCGGCGATCGCCGATCATGCGGCCGAACACGATGCACAGCGCGGCCGGGATGATCAGGATCGAGAAGATCTGCAGGAAGTTCGAGAACGGCGTCGGGTTTTCATACGGATGCGCCGAGTTGCCGTTGAAGAAGCCGCCGCCGTTGGTGCCGAGCATCTTGATCGCTTCCTGCGAAGCGACCGGCCCCATCGCGAGCGTCTGCGACTTCACCTGGGTCGGCACCGTGACCGCATTGCCCTGCGCGTCCTTGACCGGGTTGCCCTGCGCGTCGAGCTTCGGCGCCGCATAGGTGGTGGTCTGCAGGGTCGGCACGTCCTGGTAGGACTTCAGGTTCTGGATCACGCCCTGGCTCATCAGCAGCGCGGCGACCACGGCCGACATCGGCACCAGCACGTACAGCGTGACGCGCGTGAGGTCGACCCAGAAGTTGCCGATGGTGCGCGCGGTATGGCGCGCGAAACCGCGGATCAGCGCGATCACGACGACGATCCCGGTCGCGGCCGACAGGAAGTTCTGCACCGTCAGGCCGAGCATCTGCGTCAGGTAGCTGACCGTCTGCTCGGGCGTGTAGTCCTGCCAGTTGGTATTGGTGACGAAGCTGATCGCGGTGTTGAACGCACCGTCGACCGTCATCGCGCCGAGCTGCTGCGGGTTGCCGGGCAGCCCGCCCTGCACGCGCAGCAAGCCGTAGAGGAACAGTACGCCGAGCACGTTGAACGCGATCGTCGCGACCGCGTACTGCTTCCACGTCATTTCCGCCTGCGGATCGACGCCCGCGACGCGATAGAGCGCGCGTTCGAGCGGGCCGAACACGCGATTCACGCGCGACGTGCCGTCCATCACGCGCGTCAGGTAACCGGCCACCGGTACGGCGGCGGCCAGCAGGATCACGACGAACAGCGCCGCCTGGAACAGGTTGTTCGCATTCATTCGATGTCCTCCGCGCGCAGCAGCGCATAGACGAGGTATGCGAACAACAGGGCGGTGGACGCCCCGGCCAACCACAGCATCCAGCTCATGAACGCCCCCCGCGACCGTATTGCGCAAGCTTTTCGCAGCCGGCGATCAACGCGAAGATCAGTGCCGCGAACAGCACCAACCCACCTACATACACCGCATCCATTTTTATGTTCTCCGTCTTCGGAATCAGACGGATAGAACGTTATGGGAATGCGTGTAAAGGACGGGTCAAAGGTCTGACGGGGGGTGTAAAAAGCGTGTAAACGACGCCGCCGGGGCAAGGCCCCGACGGGCGCGGCCGGCGCGCGGCGGCCGGCCGGAGGGGGCGCTCAGGGGACCAGGACGGTCGAGCCCGTGGTGCGTCGTGCTTCGAGATCCTCGTGTGCGCGCGCGACTTCGGCGAGCGGATAGCGCTGGCGGATGCTGGTCGCGACCCGGCCGGAACCGAGCACGTCGAACAGCTCGGCCGCGTTGCGTTCGAGATCGGCGCGCTTGCCGATGTACGAGAACAGCGTGGGGCGCGTGAAGAACAGCGAGCCGCGCGATGCGAACTCCTTCGAGTCGATCGGCGGCAGCGGGCCGGAGGCGTTGCCGAAGCTCACGAAGTAGCCGAGCGGTGCGAGGCTGTCGAGCGAACCGATGTAGGTGTCCTTGCCGATCGAGTCGTAGACCACCGGCACGCCCGCGCCGTTCGTCAGCTCGCGCACGCGCTGCGTGAAGTTCTCGCGGGTGTAGACGATCGGATGATCGCAGCCGTGCGCCTTCGCCAGTTCCGCCTTCTCGTCCGAACCGACCGTGCCGATCACCGTCGCGCCGAGCGCCTTCGCCCACTGGCAGACGAGCAGCCCGACGCCGCCCGCGGCTGCGTGGATCAGGATCGTGTCGCCCGCCTTCACCGGATAGGTGCGGCGCAGCAGGTAGTGCGCAGTCAGGCCTTGCAGCATCACCGACGCCGCGTCGTCGTAGCTGATCGCGTCGGGCAGCTTGACGAGCTTCTCGGCCGGCACCACACGCTCCTGCGCATACGCGCCGGGCGGCTGGGTCACGTAGGCGACGCGATCGCCCGGGCGCAGCGCGGTGACGCCCGCGCCGACCGCCGTCACCTCGCCCGCCGCCTCCATCCCGAGGCCGCCGGGCAGCGGCTGCGGATAGAGACCGGTGCGGAAATAGACGTCGATGTAGTTGAGGCCGACCGCGTGGTGCTTCACGCGCACCTCGCCGGCTTGCGGCTCGCCGACCTCGACGTCGACCCACTTCATCACGTCCGGACCGCCCGGCTGGTCGTAGCGGATTGCTTTCGGCATGCGTCGTACTCCTGGGTTCGATGTTCAGGGGAGATTCGGCCGTCTGGCGACGGAACGCATGATTCTCGCGCGTCGGCGGATTCCTTGCTGGCGCCGCCGCGCGACGCCGGCGATGCGCGCCGTCAAATAAATCGGACGAAAGGATAAAGACAGGCTCGTCGGCGCCGTTATGCTGGGAGTCGGTACGGGTCGTACCGATGTGCAAATGTGCCGTCCAGTCAAAATCCCAATCAAATCAAGGATCCGAGTCATGCGCATTTCAACCGTTGCATCCCTCCTGCTTGCCCTTGTCTCCTACACCGCGCAAGCCGCGACCTCGATCACGATCGAGGCGAAACAGAACTGCATCCAGAACGCGATCGTCCCGGGAGCGGCGTACGGCAATTCGGCGGCGTTCCAGCTCGCTCCCGGCCGTTACGTGATGTCGCTGTCGACGAACAACATGAGCTGCTCGGGCGGCAACCTCGGGGGCGGCTGCCTGATCGACAGCGTGCATGTGGTGGGCGGCATGGCCACCGCGCGCTGGGGCGTGGCGGTGACCAAGCAGCCGACCATCGTCGACGTGGCCGCCGTCGGGAACGCCCTCACCCTCTGGGGCTTCATCACCGACGACATGTGCGCCGACAACACCGGGCAGGCCACCCTGCTGATCCAGACGGTCAACTGATCCGGCGGCGGCGATTCGCCGCCCGAAAAAAGCGAACGACGGTCATGCGCCGTCGTTCGCCCCGCGCCCGCCGCAGCGGGCGCCCGACCTCATCCTCCGGCCAGCCTGCGCGCCAGATCGTCGAGCAGCACGCGCGCCGTCGCCACGTTGGTCGCGACCGGCACGTCGTGCACGTCGCACACGCGCACCAGCGCATTGATGTCGGGATCGTGCGGCTGCGCCGTCATGGGGTCGCGCAGGAACACCACCATGTCGACGCGCCCCGACGCCAGCTCGGCGCCGATCTGCTGGTCGCCGCCGAGCGGCCCCGACAGCTTGCGCTCGACCTCGAGCCCGTGCGCGGCGGCGATCCGGCCGCCCGTCGTGCCGGTCGCGAGCAGCGTGCAGCGCGCGAGCGTGTCGCAGTAGGCGCCCGTCAGCGCGACGATTTCATCCTTCTTGGCATCGTGCGCGATCAGCGCAATGCGCGGTACGTTCATGCGGGTCGGTCCTCTTGAAGCGAAAAGCGGGCGGCGGCGCGATGCGCCGGCGCCCGGCGAAACCACGATGCATCGCGGCTCAGAACGTGCCCGGATAGGCGCCGCCGTCGAGCAGCCAGTTCTGCCCGGTGATGTAGCCCGCGTGCGCGCTGCACAGGAACGCGCAGGCCGCGCCGAACTCGTCCGGCTGCCCGAGCCGCCGCGCCGGAATACCCTGCACGCGCCGCGCGCGCATCGTGTCGAGGTCGACCCCGCTCTCGCGCGCCGACGCCTCCAGCGTGGTGGTGATCCGGTCGGTGTCGAACAGGCCCGGCAGCAGGTTGTTGATCGTCACGTTGTGCTCGGCCACCTTGCGCGAGAGCCCCGCGACGAAGCCCGTCAGCCCCGAGCGCGCGCCGTTCGACAGCGCGAGCACGTCGATCGGCGCCTTCACGGCCGAACTCGTGATGTTGACGATCCGGCCGAAGCGCCGCCCGATCATCCCGTCGATCGTCGCGCGGATCAGCTCGATCGGCGTCAGCATGTTCGCGTCGAGCGCGCGGATCCAGTCGTCGCGGGAAAAATGGCGGAAATCGCCCGGCGGCGGCCCGCCGGCGTTGGTCACCAGGATGTCCGGCTGCGGACACGCGGCCAGCGCCTGCGCCCGCCCCTCCGGCGTCGTGATGTCGCAGGCGACGGCCGTCACCGCGGCGCCGGTGCTCGCGCGGATCGCCTCGGCGGCCGCCTCGAGCGTGTCCGGCGTACGCGCCGCGATCACGAGCTTCACGCCCTCGGCCGCGAGCGCCTGCGCGCAGCCGCGCCCGAGTCCCTTGCTGGCCGCGCACACGAGCGCGGTGCGTCCTGCGATGCCAAGATCCATCTGAGCCCTTCCTTGCCGGTGTCCGGCCGTGTGTCGGTAGCGGGAAACGGCCGCGCGGCGGGCGCGCGCCGTCGAAACGTCGATAATATCCGGATCGCGCGGCCCATCTTCGGTAAACTTACGGCCGTATCGCGCGCAGCCGCCCTCCGGAGCCGGCCGCCGCCCCCGAATCCTTTTTGCCGTCAGGCGCCCGTCATGAAACAGGACAGCCGTTTCCCCAATCTCTTCATCCTCGACCACCCGCTGATCCAGCACAAGCTCACCCACATGCGCGACAAGGACACGTCGACGCGCACGTTCCGCGAGCTGCTGCGCGAGATCACGCTGCTGATGGGCTACGAGATCACCCGCAACCTGCCGATCACGACCAAACGGGTCGAAACCCCGCTCGTCGAGATCGACGCGCCCGTGATCGCGGGCAAGAAGCTCGCGATCGTGCCGGTGCTGCGCGCCGGCGTCGGCATGTCGGACGGCCTGCTCGACCTCGTGCCGTCGGCCCGGGTCGGCCACATCGGCGTGTACCGCGCCGACGACCACCGCCCGGTCGAGTACCTGGTGCGCCTGCCGGACCTGGAAGACCGCGTGTTCATCCTGTGCGACCCGATGGTCGCGACCGGCTACTCGGCCGCCTACGCGGTCGACGTGCTCAAGCGCCGCAACGTGCCCGGCGAGCGGATCATGTTCCTCGCGCTGGTCGCGGCGCCCGAGGGCGTGAAGGTGTTCCAGGACGCGCATCCGGACGTTAAGCTGTATGTCGCCTCGCTCGATTCGCACCTCGACGAGCACGCCTACATCGTGCCGGGCCTCGGCGACGCCGGCGACCGCCTGTTCGGCACCAAGAACTGAGCGCCGGGCGGGCCGCCCCGTCCGGGCGCGGCCCCGCCGCATGATAAAATCACGCTCCACCCGACACCGGGCGGCCCCGGGCGCACGCCCCTGCCGCGGCCGCGGGACTCAACGACAGATAGCTAAAACGCCTGCGCGGAATGTGCGCGGGTGACGGAGAAAGGTATGGCTGGTCATTCGAAATGGGCCAACATCAAGCATAAGAAAGCCGCTGCCGATGCGAAGCGCGGCAAGGTCTGGACCCGCCTGATCAAGGAAATCCAGGTGGCCGCGCGCCTCGGCGGCGGCGATCCGGGCTCGAATCCGCGCCTGCGGCTCGCGGTCGACAAGGCAGCCGACGCGAACATGCCGAAGGACAACGTCAAGCGCGCGATCGACCGCGGCGTCGGCGGCGCGGACGGCGCGAACTACGAGGAAATCCGCTACGAAGGCTACGGCATCGGCGGCGCCGCGATCATCGTCGACACGCTGACCGACAACCGCGTGCGCACGGTCGCCGAAGTCCGGCACGCGTTCTCGAAGTACGGCGGCAACATGGGCACCGACGGTTCGGTGGCGTTCATGTTCGATCACGTCGGCCAGTTCCTGTTCGCGCCCGGCACCTCGGAAGACGCGCTGATGGAAGCCGCGCTCGAAGCGGGCGCCGACGACGTCAACACGAACGACGACGGCAGCATCGAAGTGCTGTGCGACTGGCAGGCGTTCTCGCAGGTGAAGGACACGCTCGAGGCGGCCGGCTTCAAGGCCGAACTCGCCGAAGTGACGATGAAGCCGCAGAACGAAGTCGAATTCACCGGCGACGACGCGGTGAAGATGCAGAAGCTCCTCGACGTGCTCGAAGACCTCGACGACGTCCAGGAGGTGTACACGAACGCCGTCAGCGCCGGGGAATAAGCATGACGCCGCCCGCTCGCGCGCGACGCGGCGGCCGGACCGATTTCGCGGCCGGCGCGTCCGACAGGCGCGCCGGCCGCCCCAATTCTTAGTCTGCGGGGAATCCCATGAAACTACTCGTCGTCGGCTCCGGCGGCCGCGAACATGCGCTGGCCTGGAAGCTCGCCCAGTCGCCGCGCGTCCAGCTCGTCTACGTTGCTCCCGGCAACGGCGGCACCGCGCAGGACGAGCGCCTGAAGAACATCGACCTCACCTCGCTCGAGGACCTCGCCGACTTCGCCGAGGCCGAGCAGGTCGCGTTCACGCTGGTCGGCCCGGAAGCGCCGCTGGCGGCGGGCATCGTCAACCTGTTCCGCGCGCGCGGCCTCAAGGTGTTCGGCCCGACCCGCGAGGCAGCCCAGCTCGAAAGCTCGAAGGATTTCGCGAAAGCGTTCATGAAACGCCACGGGATCCCGACCGCCGATTACGAAACCTTCTCCGACGCGGCCGCCGCGCACGCGTACCTCGACGCGAAAGGCGCGCCGATCGTGGTGAAGGCCGACGGCCTCGCCGCCGGCAAGGGCGTGGTGGTCGCGATGACGGCCGAGGAGGCGCACGCGGCCGTCGACATGATGCTGTCCGGCAACAAGCTCGGCGATGCCGGCGCGCGCGTCGTGATCGAGGAATTCCTCGACGGCGAGGAAGCGAGCTTCATCGTGATGGTCGACGGCAAGCATGCGCTCGCGCTCGCGTCGAGCCAGGACCACAAGCGCCTGCTCGACGAGGACCGCGGCCCGAACACGGGCGGCATGGGCGCCTACTCGCCCGCGCCGATCGTCACGCCGCAGATGCACGCGCGCGTGATGCGCGAGATCATCATGCCGACCGTGCGCGGCATGGAGAAGGACGGCATCCGCTTCACCGGCTTCCTGTACGCGGGCCTGATGATCGACAAGGACGGCAATCCGCGCACGCTCGAATTCAACTGCCGCATGGGCGACCCCGAAACCCAGCCGATCATGGCGCGCCTGAAGAGCGATTTCTCGAAGGTCGTCGAACAGGCGATCGCGGGCACGCTCGACACCGTCGAACTCGACTGGGACCGCCGCACCGCGCTCGGCGTCGTGCTCGCCGCGCACGGCTATCCCGACACGCCGCGCAAGGGCGACCGCATCAACGGCATCCCCGAGGAAGCGCCGCACGCGATCACCTTCCACGCGGGCACCTCCTACGACGGCGACAAGCTCGTCACCTCGGGCGGCCGCGTGCTGTGCGTGGTCGGGCTCGCCGACTCGGTGCGCGGCGCCCAGCAGGCCGCCTACGAAGCGATCAACCAGATCCACTTCGAAGGCATGCAGTATCGTCGCGACATCGGCTACCGCGCGCTGAGCCGCAAGCCGGCCTGACGCGCCGTATCCGTTCCGGCGCCGCCCGAGCGGGCGGCGCCCCTGTTCTGCCGGGGTTCGCTAGAATGCCCGGCAGATGCTTTTTGAACGGCGCCCTCGAAAAAAGGGCGCCATCCGTACCCAGATGACCGATTCGACTTACGACGTCCCCCGCGTGCGCGCCTATCTGCAGGGGCTGCAAACCCGCATCGCCGACGCGCTTGGCGCCTTCGACGGCGAGCCGCTCGCGACCGATGCGTGGCAGCGCGGCCCCGGCGAGCGCCTGCGCGGCGGCGGCTGCACGCGGATCCTCGAAGAAGGCCGCTTCTTCGAGCGCGCGGGCATCGGCTTTTCCGACGTCGCGGGCGACGCGCTGCCGGCCTCCGCGAGCGCCGCGCGGCCGCAGCTCGCCGGGCGCGGCTTCGAGGCGCTCGGGGTGTCGCTGGTGCTGCATCCGCGCAACCCGCACTGCCCGACCGTGCACATGAACGTGCGCATGCTGATCGCGACCAAGGCCGGCGAAGCGCCGATCTTCTGGTTCGGCGGCGGCATGGACCTGACGCCGATCTACGGCTACGAGGAAGACGCGCAGCACTTCCACCGCACCTGCCGCGCGGCGCTCGATCCGTTCGGCGTCGAGCTGTACCCGCGCTTCAAGACCTGGTGCGACGAGTACTTCTTCCTCAAGCACCGCAACGAGGCGCGCGGGATCGGCGGGATCTTCTTCGACGATTTCGCCGAACCGGGCTTCGAGCGCGCGTTCGAACTGATGCAAAGCGTCGGCGACGCGTTCCTGCCGTCCTACCTGCCGATCCTCGAGCGCCGCCGCGACACGCCGTACGGCGAGCGCGAACGCGCGTTCCAGGGCTACCGGCGCGGCCGCTATGTGGAGTTCAACCTCGTGTTCGACCGCGGCACGCTGTTCGGGCTGCAAAGCGGCGGCCGGACCGAATCGATCCTGATGTCGATGCCGCCGACGGCGAACTGGCGCTATGACTGGCAGCCCGAGCCGGGCACGCCGGAGGCGCGCCTCTACAGCGATTTCCTGGTGCCGCGCGACTGGGCGTAAGCCCGTCCGCCCCTTCGAACCCAGCCGAGGACGCGTTCTGGACACTTCCGCCCGCCCCACCCCGCTGCCACGCCGAATCGGCATCCTGGGCGGCACGTTCGATCCGATCCACGACGGTCATCTCGCGCTCGCGCGCCGCTTCGCGGGGCTGCTCGCGCTGACCGAACTGGTGCTGATGCCGGCCGGCCAGCCGTACCAGAAGAGCGGCGTGTCGGCGGCCGATCACCGGCTCGCGATGACCCGCGCCGCCGCCGGCTCGCTGGTGCTGCCGGGCGTCGAGGTCAGCGTCGCGACCGACGAGATCGACCACGCCGGCCCGACCTATACGGTCGAGACGCTCGAGCGCTGGCGCGCGCGGATCGGCCCCGACGCGTCGCTCACGCTGCTGATCGGCGCGGACCAACTCGTGCGGCTCGATACCTGGCGCGACTGGCCGCGCCTGTTCGAGTTCGCGCACATCGGCGCCGCGAGCCGCCCGGGTTTCGACCTGGGCGCCGCGTCGCCGGCCGTCGCGCGCGAAATCGCGCGGCGCGCAGCCGGCCCGGAGGCGTTGCAGACCCGCGCCGCCGGCCGCCTGCTGATCGACACGGCGCTCGCGTTCGACGTCGCCGCGACCGACATCCGCGCGCACCTGCGCGAATGCATCGCGCGGCGCGACCGGATGCCGGGCGCCTCGGCCGAACACGTCCCCGCCGCCGTGTGGGCCTATATTCTTCAACATCGTCTCTACCACCCCTGAATTCCATGGATATCCGCAAACTCCAACGCGTCATCGTCGACGCCCTCGAAGACGTCAAGGCGCAAGACATCAAAGTCTTCAACACCAGCCACCTGACCGAGCTGTTCGACCGCGTGATCGTCGCATCGGGCACCTCGAACCGCCAGACCAAGGCGCTTGCGTCGAACGTGCGCGACGAGGTCAAGAAGGCGGGCGGCGACATCGTCAGCTCCGAAGGCGAGGAAACCGGCGAATGGGTGCTGGTCGACTGCGGCGACGCGGTCGTGCACATCCTGCAACCGGCGCTGCGCCAGTACTACAACCTCGAGGAGATCTGGGGCGACAAGCCGGTCCGGATCAAGCTCGGCGGCAACGCGCCCGCGCGCCCCAGCGAGCCGCTCGACGGGGACGACGAGGACGAGGACGCCGCCCCGGCGCCCGCGCGCAAGCAACCGGCCAGCCGCCGCCGTTGAGTCGCGTGCGGTCCGCATGAAACTGCATATCCTCGCGGTCGGCCACAAGATGCCCGGCTGGATCGCGACCGGCTTCGACGAATACGCGAAGCGGATGCCGCCCGAACTGCGCCTCGAGTTGCGCGAGATCAAGCCCGAGCTGCGCTCGGGCGGCCGCAGCGCGGAAAGCGTGATGGCCGCCGAGCGGCAGAGGATCGAGGCCGCGCTGCCCAAGCAGGCCCGTCTCGTCGCGCTCGACGAGCGCGGCCGCGACTGGACCACGATGCAGCTCGCGCAGGCGCTGCCCGAGTGGCAGCAGGACGGCCGCGACGTCGCGTTCGTGATCGGCGGCGCCGACGGCCTCGACCCGGCGCTGAAAGCGCGCGCCGACGTGCTGCTGCGCGTGTCGAGCCTCACCCTGCCGCACGGCATGGTGCGCGTGCTGCTCGCCGAACAGCTTTACCGCGCGTGGAGCATCACGCAGAATCACCCCTACCATCGCGCGTGACGCGGCGTCCTCGGACGCGCGCCGCGCGCCAACCGAGAATCCGACCGCCATGCCCGCCGCCCCCGCCTTCCCGTTCATCTATCTCGCCTCGCAAAGCCCGCGCCGCCAGGAGCTGCTGAACCAGCTCGGGGTGCGCTTCGAACTGCTGTTGCCGCACGCCGACGAGGATGCCGAGGCGCTCGAGGCCGAGCTGCCCGGCGAACCGGCGGACCGTTACGTGCAGCGGGTCTGCGTCGCGAAAGCGGAAGCCGCGCGGGCGCGGCGCGTCGCGCGCGGTCTGCCGGCCGCGCCCGTGCTGGTCGCCGACACCACCGTGACGATCGACGGCGCGATCCTCGGCAAGCCCGCCGACGCGGCCGACGCGCTCGCGATGCTGGGCCGCCTCGCCGGCCGCTCGCACGAAGTCCTGACCGCGCTCGCGGTGATCGACGCGGGCGGCGCACTGCTGCCGCCCGCGCTGTCGCGCTCCGTGGTGCGCTTCGCGCCGGCCGCGCCCGACGCGCTGCAGCGCTACGTGGACAGCGGCGAACCGTTCGGCAAGGCAGGCGCGTATGCGATCCAGGGACGCGCCGCCGAATTCGTCGAGCGGATCGACGGATCCCATTCGGGTATCATGGGTCTGCCCCTTTTTGAGACCGCGGCGCTGCTGCGCGCGGCGGACGTCGCCTTCTGAACCCGACCATGAACGAAGAAATCCTGATCAATCTCACGCCCCAGGAAACGCGGGTGGCACTCGTGCAGCAAGGCGCCGTGCAGGAGCTTCACGTCGAGCGCACGCTGTCGCGCGGGCGCGTCGGCAACATCTACCTCGGCAAGGTGGTGCGCGTGCTGCCCGGCATGCAGTCCGCGTTCATCGACATCGGGCTCGAGCGCGCCGCGTTCCTGCACGTGGCCGACATCTGGCAGCCGCGGCTCGCGGGCGACACGCAGTCCACGCCGGCGCACCAGCCGATCGAGAAGACGGTGTTCGAAGGCCAGACGCTGATGGTGCAGGTGATCAAGGATCCGATCGGCACGAAGGGCGCGCGGCTGTCGACGCAGGTGAGCATTGCGGGCCGCACGCTCGTGTACCTGCCGCAGGAACCGCACATCGGCATCTCGCAGAAGATCGAGAGCGAGGCCGAGCGCGAGGCGGTGCGCGCGCGGCTGACCGCCGTGATCCCGGCCGAGGAGAAAGGCGGCTATATCGTGCGCACGATCGCGGAAGACGCGACGGGCGACGAGCTGGCGGCCGACGTCGCGTACCTGCGCAAGACCTGGGCGACGATCGTCGCGCAGGCGCAGCGGCTGCCGGCGACGAGCGTGCTCTATCAGGATCTCGATCTCGCGCAGCGCGTGCTGCGCGACTTCGCGAACGACGACACGTCGCGGATCCAGGTCGATTCGCGCGAGACCTACCAGCGGCTCGCCGAGTTCGCGGCCGAGTTCACGCCGGCGGTGAGCCCGAAGCTGCACCACTACACCGGCGAGCGGCCGCTGTTCGACCTGTACAACATCGAGTCGGAGATCCTGCGCGCGCTGTCGCGGCGGGTCGACCTGAAGTCGGGCGGCTATTTGATGATCGACCAGACCGAGGCGATGACGACGATCGACGTCAACACGGGCGGCTACGTCGGCGCGCGCAACTTCGACGACACGATCTTCAAGACCAACCTGGAAGCCGCGCACACGATCGCGCGGCAGCTGCGGCTGCGCAACCTGGGCGGGATCATCATCATCGATTTCATCGACATGGAGAACGCCGAGCATCGCGACGCCGTGCTGAGCGAGCTGAAGAAAGCGCTCTCGCGCGACCGCACGCGGGTGACCGTGAACGGGTTCTCGCAGCTCGGGCTCGTGGAGATGACCCGCAAGCGCACCCGCGAATCGCTCGCGCACGTGCTGTGCGAGCCGTGCCCGACTTGCCAGGGCAAGGGACAGGTGAAGACTTCGCGCACGGTGTGCTACGACGTGCTGCGTGAAATCCTGCGCGAGTCGCGGCAGTTCAATCCGAGGGAATTCCGCGTGATCGCGTCGCAGCAGGTGATCGATCTGTTCCTCGACGAGGAATCGCAGCATCTGGCGATGCTGATCGATTTCATCGGGAAGCCGGTGTCGTTGCAGGTGGAGTCGAATCTGAGTCAGGAGCAGTATGACATCGTTTTGATGTGAGTCTGCCGAGAGCCGCCGAATTCCGATCAATACAAAATAATTCTTTTATATTCACGTATAGACGAAATCACCGATCCTAGGCGATCCCTTGCCATCCATATCAAGCGCGCCTGAAATGTGTAGCTGCGGGAGGGACGCAATGGCTGCTTGCAATATGGACGTCGTGTCAGATCTTGAGCTGAGACGATGGATCCGAGACAAGCTGCCTGTCGCAAAATCTGACGACGGCGGCTCGAGGCAGGCGATAGCGAGCATCAAATGATCACGGCCGAACTACTCTGCAAGCTCGCCCGCCAACTCGGGGTGCCGCGTAATCAAGCGCAGTAGGCAGAGCACGGCTCCCGAAGGAGCAAAGCGACCCTGCTCCCAGTCGCGCAGTGTCGCCACAGGCGTACCGATCCGCTCGGCGAATGCAGGCTGAGTCATGCCGGCAGCTTCGCGTGCCTGACGCACGAGCACCTGCTCGGGCGTGGTCACACGACCAACGCGCGCCTTGGCTTCCTGAAGCGCCTGGCGCAGATCCGGCAGCGACTCACCGGCGTCGGCTTCAATAGCCTTGGCGATTTTCTCGATGTCCATCACAGCACCTTTCGGATGTCCTTGGGAAGCATGTTCTCGCGCTCGGCCTTGACATAGACCGCCACAAGCAACACGATTTCCTCATCGGTCAGATTGAAGTAGATGACGCGCGCGCCACCGGACTTCCCGGTACCTGCGCGCTTCCAGCGGACTTTACGGGCGCCGTCAGCACCGGGGATCACGTCCCCGGCATCCGGATTCGCGGCAATCCATGCAATAAAGTCGAGACGTTCGGCGTCAGACCAAATTCGCTCGGCTTGCTTCTGGAAGGTCGGAGTTTCGATCACGGTCCGCATGCACGCATTATACGGGATTCCCGTACAACATCAAGCCCGCGCCTGGAAGCCCTCCACCCCGCTCCAATGGGCAGTCAAATGAGTAACGAGACGGAATGTTTTTGGCCGGAATCACCCGCCAAAGCCTTATCCATAAAGGAATCTCCTTAAAATCTAGCAGCGATACGACATCGTGCTGATGTGAAGCGCTCTCTCGTGAGTCAGGTTGCCGACCCTTCCCACGAGCGGCCCGCTGGTTCAGCGGAAACAACGGACATAGCGCACGCTCGCAACCTGCTTCGCCCCGGTCCTCCGCAAAACCGGCGTGATGCCGCATCCGTCGGCCTGTCTGCAAGCAGCCCCCAACTTCATCGCATCCGAATCGCCATCTATCGCCGGAGCTGCCCGATACGGCTATCCCATGACGGATAACCGCAGCAGCAACCTCCACGGCGCCCATGTGCCCCCCAACGCGCCGCCGCTTCTGGATTTCAAATTCGGACGGATCTCATGGGCATCAATCGATTTACCCAATAATCTCGTCGTCGAATCAGCCGAAGCAGGGCAACAGACGTTTCTGCTTGAATCCACCCATCGGCGCCCCTGATCGAGGAAAACCATCGATCGCATGGTGTCCGGCTGTGTCGCGCCTCCGGGTATTGGCGAGATGTGGCAACTGTTTCGGCTTGCTCGCTGCACGCCATGCTCGGCCAGGACTTCCCATGAAACCATCACGGTCACCGGCTCCATCATCGTGCATGCCAGACTGCCATGACGTCATGATCATCCGCTACAGTTTGTCCCAGATGAGGGAGGTCTGGATCGATGCTTATCTGCACGGAGACACCGAGCAGCTCAACTTCGTGCAGAGTCCGCACTTTTTCGTCATGCGCACTGCCGAGATCCTGACGAAGTCCCAGCAGATCGCCCTTATCACGCGTCGCCGCACCGAACAGACCGGGAATTTCCCAGGCGTCAGTCTCCGGCATGACGTCACGTCCATCGTCGAAGGCCCTCGCTGGTCGACCATTTCCGGCTTCGGGGAAATGCGCTGCGGCAACGACACGCTTTCCCGGTTCGAATTTCTCGAGTTATGGTTGATTAGCGACAACCGATGGCAAATCGCCTCGCTGTGCTACGGAGAACAAACGCGCGACGGGAGCGGCTCCGATGACGAGCCGCATCAGGCCTGACCCTCGTTGGCATTCCCAATCTTTTCGGAATCCCGATATGCACCACTGCACGCAGAGTTGGATCAGCATCATGAGCAATACGACGTCGCGCTGACGTGAGGATGGCACCAGCCGAGCGACTTTACCTATCTGGCAAGCTCTGCTGTCAGCTCAATGAGAAGATCAAGCATGCGCAGCCAGCGCCAGCACTTCATCGGCCCATTGATTGATGCTCTTGCCGGCAGCTTGCGCCGCGATGCTGACGGCAGCATGAACCTCTGGGCGAATCCGCAGCATCAGTTTGCCCGAAGCGGGTTTTTCCGGCGTCACGCCGCGCTCGGCGCAGTCGGCCAGGAAATCATCGACTGCGACCTCGAATTCACGGCGAAGCTCCTCTACCGTCTCGCCATGAAAGCTGATGATCGAGTTCACGCCCAGCACTCGCCCCACAAAAATGTTGTCCCGATCGTCGAAATCAATGCGAGCCGTGTAGCCTTTGTATTGCATCGTATTCATGGCTTCACTCCTGCCCGTTCCAAGAACTCACGGGCCTCTTCTACCTGGTAACGGCGCGCCTCCTTGCCCGGATGCGGACGATGGCAGCGCCACTCGATGCCGTTGAGGACCAGTTTCACACGCGAGCCCTCTCGCTCCAACACCTCGCCCCCCAACGACTTCACGAGCGCTTCGATATCGGCAAACACCATGCTGCCCGAAGTGGGCTTCGCAAAGATCGCAACCAGCGTTTTACGATGTTTGGCGCTCATTCACAAATGATAGCACATTCTGCTATCGCGCCGTGATGGAACGGCCCACCGACCGGGTACCGCGTCCCTCCCGGCTCCCCGCTTCACGCCCAATCTAAATCGAGACGCCGCCCTCGCAGTCAGATCTCCATCACCTCAATGTAGACAATTCTTTCTAGACAAATTATTCTACATCGCATCGCACCACCCGCTCCGACTCCAAGATGGCCAAGACTCCCCCGCTCACCAAACCGACCGCCGCCGAACTCGATCTCCTGCGCGTGCTGTGGCCGCTCGGCCCCGCCACCGTGAAGCAGGTCCATCAGGCCATGCAGGCGGAGCGCCCGGACGTCACCTATGCCACCGTCCTGCGCCAGATGCAGATCATGCACGCCAAGGGCCTGCTGACGCGCGACGAAAGCGAACGCTCGCATGTGTACGCACCGGCGCACAGCCAGAACGCCCTGCAAACCCGCCTCCTGAAGGAACTGATCCACAAGGCGTTCTCCGGCTCGGGCAAGGCGCTCGTGCTGGCCGCATTGCGCGGGCACGTCACGAAGGAGGAACGCGACGAGATCCAGCAATTCCTGCACGGAGAGGATCGGTGAGCGCTGTGTCCCCGGTGTTCGTCCAGGCCGTGGGCTGGGCGCTCCTGCATTTCGTCTGGAAAGGCGCATTGATCGGCATCGCTGCGGCGCTGTCGCTCAGGCTGCTGCGCGAAGCCGACCCGCGCACCCGCTACGCGCTGCTGGGCGCAGCGCTGCTGTCGTGCATCGTCGTCCCGCTGTTCGACGCGTACCGGTTCATCGACTCGGCGTTCCCTCCGTCCGGCGCGATCGATACGCACGCTGCCACGTTCATGCCCATGACGAACCCCGGCGCGCTGCCCACGCTCCAGCGCGCGCTGCCCTGGCTCGTCGCCGCCTGGCTGCTGGGCGTGGCCGTCATGTCGTGCCGGCTCGCGGGCGGTCTGCGCTGGGTGCATCGGATCCGCCAGGCGAGCGCCGGCGTAACCGACGCGACCTGGCAGGCCCGCGCCACTCGCCTCGCCGAACGCTGCGGCCTGTCGCGCCCGGTCGCGCTGCGCATCGCGGCGGGCCTGTCCAGCCCGCTCACGGTCGGCTGGTGGCGGCCGCTGGTGCTGGTCCCCGCCGCGCTGCTGACCCGCATGCCGCCCGATCTGCTCGAAGCCCTGCTCGCGCATGAAATCGCGCACATCAAGCGCATCGACTACCTGATC
>NZ_JAAGNW010000270.1 GCF_010645215.1 Burkholderia multivorans
GAACGCATCCTGGCCGGCGCCGAAGCGCGGATCGAGATTGAGCGAGTCGCGCGCGCAGCCCTCGAGCACGGGCGTCGCGATGTCGAGCCCGGGGCCGACGGCCCCGGTCGCGACCTGCACCTCGCACGCGCGGTTGAGCAGCCACATCAGCGCGAATGCGTGCGCGAGCGTCGCGCCGATCGTCACCGGGCCGTGATTGCGCAACAGCAGCACGGGCCGGCCGGCCGCGCTCGCGACGATGCGCGCGCCCTCGTCGCGCCGCACGGTGATGCCCTCGAAGTCGTGATACGCGATCCTGCCGTACAGCTGCGCCGCGTAGAAATTCGAGAACGCCAGCCCGCCGCGCGACGCGCACACCGCCATGGTCGGCGTCGTATGCACGTGCATCACGCAGTGCGCGTCCGGCAGCGCCGCATGCAAGGCCCCGTGGAAGGTGAAGCCGGCGGGATTGATCGACCAGTCGGCGTGGCCGATCACCTGGCCGTCGAGATCGATCTTGACCAGGTTCGACGCGCACACCTCGCGGTAATGCAGCCCGAACGGATTGATCAGGAAATGCCCGTCCTCGCCCGGCACGCGCAGCGAGATATGGTTGTAGATCAGCTCGGTCCAGCCGAGCTGATCGAAGATCCGGTACGCGGCCGCGAGCTGCACACGGGCGCGCCATTCGGCTTCGCCGAAGCGCGCCGGACGCGGAAAGGGCTGGTCGGGATGCGAAGTCATGGGGCGTCTCCTGAATGGTCCGGCGCGGCGTCCGGCCTTAAGATGCGGGACGGCGCGCTCCGGCGCGCCCCGCGAACGGCCACGATACGGGCTGGCCGCCCGATGCGCCAACGAACTTTTCTGATCGATTCATCCGTATACCGATATGAATATCAGCCTGAGACAGCTGCGCGCGTTCACGGCCGTCGCGCGCCACGGCGGCTTCACCGAAGCCGCGCGCGCGATGCACGTGACGCAATCCGCATTGAGCCTGCTCGTGAAGGAGCTGGAAGCCGACCTCGGCTTTCGCCTGTTCGACCGCACCACGCGCAAGGTGAGCCTGTCGCAGGCCGGCGAGGAATTCCTGCCGCTCGCCGAGCGGATCCTCGACGACCTGCGCATCGCGACGCCGAACGCGTCGAGCATCGCTCAGCTCAAGCGCGGCGTCGTGCGCGTGTGCGCGCCGCAGATCGTCGCATGCACGCTGCTGCCGCCCGCGCTCGCCGCCTATCGCGCGCGCTTCCCCGACATCCGGGTGCGGCTCGTCGACACCCTGCTCGACGCGATGCTGAACCCGGTGCTCGGCGGCGAGGCCGATTTCGCGATCGGCCCCGATCCCGGCCGCGACGACTATCTGGCGAAGCGCCCGCTGTTCCGCAGCCCGCACGTCGTCTGGTGCCGTCCCGACCATCCGCTCGCGGGCCGCCGCGCGCTCGGCTGGGACGCGCTCGCGGGCGAGCCGCTCGTCGCGACGGGCAGCGATTTCGCGCAGCGCATCCTGCCGCAGGTGCGCACGCGCCATCCGCGCCTCGCGCTCGACAGCGCGCACGAGGCGGCGTTCGTCACCACGGGTTTCGGCCTCGTCGCCGCCGGCCTCGGCATCAATGTCGGCCCCGACTACCTGGCGGCGCTCGCGCACAGTTTCCAGCTCACCTCGGTCAAGCTGCGCGCGCCGGTGATCGGCAGCGTCGTATGCGCGTTCCACCGGCGCGACCGGCCGCTGTCGCCGGCCGCCGCGAGCCTGCTCGCGTTCCTCGCAGACCATCTCGTCGCCGCGCGCGGCGGCGCATGACGCGGCGGGCCGAACGCGCCGCGCGGCGTGTTCGGCGATTTGCGCATCGCACAATCTTTCATTAAACTTTCATCTTCATTGCATCCCGCGGCGTCCTCGCCACCTCCTCACGCGCCGCCCGCCCGGCGCGCCTGCCAGCCACGCAGTCTCCCCTCCTCCTGCGCAGCCAGCCCCGGCCACCGGGACGGCGCCCGCCGTCGCACGCGGGCTCGCCCGGATGCCGATTTCCCCCTTCGAGGACTCTCCATCGATGACATTGCGCTTCACCCCGCCCATCCGCCTCGCGTTCAGCCTCACGCTGGCGGCGACCGTCCCCGGCGCGATCGCCGCGCTGCAGCCGATCGACGAAGCCCCCGTCGCGCGCACGGTCGACATGCGCTGCCGGATCCATCCCGATACGAGCACCGACTGCACCACGGACGTGCGCCTCACGATCCTGCGTCCGGCCGGCCGCGAAATGATCTCGCGGCTCGACTTCCGCTACCTCGAGAACGATCGGCTGGAGATCCGCGACGCGGCCGTGATCCAGCCCGACGGCGCGCGCGTGCCGCTCGCGGCGTCGCAGATCGATACCCGCACCGCGCCGAACCCGGCTGCCGGCCTGCGTCGCACCCGCCAGACCTCGCTCGCGTATCCGGGCCTGCGGGTCGGGAGCACCGTGGTCTACACGCGCATCGAGCACACCTCGGCCACACCGCTCACCGCCGAGTTCCACGAACGCCTGACATTCGGCCCGAGGCCCATCCGCGCTGACCGTTACCGCGTCGAATTCCGTGCCGACCGGCCCATCATGTGGCGCGGCGAACAGATGGAGGACTATCGCGTCGAGCCGTCCGGCGACGGCCGACGGCTCGTGATCGAACTGCGCGCGCCGCGCTACGTGAATCTCGTCAACGAAGCGGACAGCGTGCTGCGCCGGATCCCGCGCATCGAGATCGCGAGCAGCCTGAGCGCACAGGACCACTTCGGCCCGTACGCGGCGCGCTACGACGCGATCCTGTCCGCGCCGCTGCCGCCCGCGGCCGCGGCGGCCGTGGCCGAGGCCCGCATGCGTCCCGAGCCGGAGCGGGTTGCCGCGCTGCTCAGGCATATCGATACGCACTACCGCTATCTCGGCGACTGGCGCGCGAGCGAGCGCGGCTACGTGCCGTTCGAGCTGGAGAAGATCGAGGCGAACGGCTACGGCGATTGCAAGGATCTCGCGATCCTGCTCGCCGCGATGCTGAACGCGAGCGGCATCGCCGCGCGCCCCGCGTGGGTGTCGCTCGGCACTTATGCGCCGCCGCTGCTGATCCCCGGCACCCGCGCGCCGAATCACGTGGTCGTGCGCGCCGTCGTCGACGGTCGCACCTGGTGGCTCGACCCGACCAGCCCGACCTATCTGCCGGGCCGTACGCTGCCCGACCTGCAGGATCGCTGGGCGCTCGTCGCGGAACCGGGCGGGCGCGTGCGCGAGGAGCACATCGCGGCAGAAGCGCCGACCGTGGGCGCGGACGCGACGCTGCACAGCCGCATCGCCCCCGACGGCAGCGCCCGCCTCGATGGCCGCGCCGCGCTCGGCGGGCTGCCGCTGCTGCGCCTGCTCGCCTTCGATCGCGACCAGGGCGCCAGCGTCGGCGACCGGCGGCTGTGCACGCGCTGGTTCAACGAGCCCGTACGCTGCGACATCGAGCGGCCGCGCACCGACAGCATCTGGAGCGGCCCCTATGCGGTGCGCGCGACGGGCGAGGACCGCAACGTGCTGGAACGGGTGTCGGGAAAATCGGTGTATGACGGCGGCAAGCTGCGCGCGCAGTGGGAGTACTACGCGGACTACCGGCAGTCACGCGGCGCGGGCGACCTCTACCTCTCGGACGCCACGATCACCGAGGTCGCGGTCCGCCTCGACGGCGTGCGGCCGGCGCGGCCGCTCGGTGCATGCGCCGCGCATTCGCCGTGGTTCGATCTCGACGTGACGCCGGAGTCGCGCGCGGAGGGTCTTGCGTTCCGCTACCGGTTCGCGCAAAAGGTGCGCTGGCTCGGTCACGACGATCTGGCAGGCGACGCGTTCGGCCGCTTCCTCGACGATGCGCGCCGCTGTACCGATGCGCTGCGCCAGACCGTGACCGTCGGGTCGTCGAGTTGATGTCTTGCGCGCCGATGCATTGCACATCGGCGCGCGTTCCACCCGGCGCGAAGCCGCGCCGGGTGGAACTCAGTGCGCGCCCGCCGCGCTCGCGGAGTCGGCGCCGCCCGCGCGCGAGGGCTTGGTGATCCAGATCAGCGGGATGATCAGGATGAAGATCACGGCCGCCGCATAGAAGATGTCGTTGAGCCCCATCACGGCCGCCTGGTTGTTCACCGACGCGTTGAACAGCGCATGCGCGGAATCCGTGCCGAGATGCAGCATCGAGCGCGAGCTGTCGATCTGCGCGGCGAACAGCGGATTGGTCGCGTTCGCCTGCTCGGTCAGCCGCTCATGGTGCAGCACCATGCGGTTGTTCCAGGCATTGCCGATCAGCGAGGTGCCGACCGCGCCGCAAAAGGTCCGCCCGAAGTTCGACAGGCCCGCCGCGGCGGGAATCTTGTCGGGCGGCAGCCCGGACAGGATGATCGAGGTCAGCGGCACGAAGAACATCGCCATCGGAATGCCTTGCAGCAGCGTCGGCAGGATCAGGTGCCACTGGTCGATCTCGGTGTAGAAGGTGGTGCGCATCATGAACACGATCGCGAAGCTGACGAACGCCATCGTCGCGATGATGCGCGGATCGGAGCGCGGCAGGATGCGGCCCATCAGCGGCGTCAGAATCACCGCGAAGAAGCCGAGCGGCGCCGTGGTCAGCCCGGAGTCGACGGCGCGATAGCCGAGGCTGCCCTGCATCCACTGCGGCAGGATCACGAGCGTGCCGAAGAACAGCCCGTAAGCCACCGAGATCGCGATCGTGCCGCCCGCGAAGTTGCGCATCTTGAACAGCCGGATGTCGACGATCGGGTTCTTCTCGGTCAGCTCCCACACGATGAAGAACGCGAACGAGACGAGCGACACGATGCCGAGCGCGACGATCATCGGCGAGTTGAACCAGTCGAGATCCTTGCCCTTGTCGAGCATGATCTGCAGCGCGCCGACCCACAGCACCAGGAGCCCGAGCCCGACGGTGTCGATCGGCAGCCGGCGCGCCGGCGTCTCGCGATGCCGGAAGATGCCCCAGGTCACGGCCGCGGCGAACAGGCCCACCGGCAGGTTGATGTAGAAGATCCAGGACCAGCTGTAGTCATAGGTGATCCAGCCGCCGAGCGACGGCCCCGCGATCGGCCCGACGAGCGCCGTCATCGACCACAGCGCGAGCGCGGTCGACGATTTCTGCTTCGGCCACGCGCCCAGCAGCAGCGCCTGCGAGAGCGGCGCGAGCGGCCCGGCGACCGCGCCTTGCAGGATCCGCGCGGCGAGCAGCGTCGGCAGGTTCGGCGCGATCCCGCACAGCCAGGAGGCGAACACGAACAGCAGGATCGAGGTCACGAACAGCCGCACCTGACCGAAGCGCTGCGTGAGCCAGCCCGTCAATGGAATCGAGATCGCGTTCGCGGCCGCGAAGATCGTGATCACCCAGGTGCCCTCGTCGACGGACACGCCGAGGTCGCCCGAGATGGTCGGGATCGCGACGTTCGCGATCGACGAATCGAGCACGTTCATGAACATCGCGAGCGACACCGCGAGGGTGCCGAGCGCGAGCTTGCCGCCCGTGAGCGGTGGAGGAGCAGCGTGTTGGGACATGGAGGCGTGCCTGCGTGGAAGGGATGCGGCGGATGCGCCGCTCAGGCCGCCGGCCGCGAGGACGCGGAAGCGTCTGCGCCGCCCGCGTTCGCGCGGATGATGCGGGCGATCTCGGCGTCGGCCTCGTCGCCGTACTTCGCGAACACATCGGTCTGGTAGACCGTGTTCTGCACGTTGCCGAGCTGGCTGCCGCTTTCATCCTTGATCGCGACGTCGACCTGCATCGACAGGCCGATGCGCAGCGGATGCTTCTCCAGTTCCTGCGGATCGAGCGCGATCCGCACCGGCAGGCGCTGCACGACCTTGATCCAGTTGCCGGTCGCGTTCTGCGCGGGCAGCAGCGAGAACGCGGAGCCCGTGCCCGCCGAGAAGCCGACGACCTTGCCGTGATAGGTCACCGACGAGCCGTAGATGTCGGCCGTCAGTTCGACCGGCTGGCCGATCCGCATGTGGTTGAGCTGCACTTCCTTGAAGTTCGCGTCGACCCAGATCTGGCCGAGCGGCACCACCGACATCAGCGGCGTGCCCGGCGACACGCGCTGGCCGACCTGCACCGAGCGCTTCGCGACATAGCCCGTGACCGGCGCGGGCAGCGTGTTGCGTGCGTTGTTCAGGTACGCGTCGCGCACCTTGGCGGCGGCCGCGAGCACGTCGGGATGGTTGACGATGGTGGTATCGGCGGTCAGCGCGCGGTTCGCGGCGAGCTGCTGCCGGGTGGCGTCGAGCGAGGCCTGCGCGCCCTTGACCGCGTCGCGCGCATGCGAGATCTCTTCCTGCGACACCGCGCCCGTCTGCGCGACCGCGAGGCGGCGGCGCAGGTCGTCCTGCGCGCGCGACAGATCGGATTCGCGCAGCGCGACCTGGGCGCGATACTGGTCGTCGTCGACATACAGGCCGCGCACCTTGCGCACCGTCTGCGCGAGATTCGCTTCCGCCTGTTGCAGCGCGACGCGCGCGTCGGCGGCATCGGGCTGCACGAGCGGCTGGCCCGTGCGGATCGACTGCGTGTCGTCCGCGTTCACCGCGATCACGGTGCCCGTCACCTGCGGCGTGATCTGCACGACGTTGCCGTTCACGTAGGCGTCGTCGGTCGACTCGTAGAAGCGCGCGACGAGGAAATAGTAGAGACCGTAGGCGATCGCGGCGATCACGATCACGACGACCAGCAGCGTCATCATCCGCTTGCGCTTGCCGCCTTCCTGCGGCGCGACCGCCACCGGCGGCTGTTGGGATTCGCTCATCGCGAGTTGCTCCGTCTTGTTTGATTGAATGCGTGTGTGTAGGAATCGGGATCGGTCCGGGGCTCAGCGCGCGGTCGACGCCTGCTGCGCGACCACGGGCGCCGACGCCGCATCGGGCGCGGCGAGCCGCGTGCCGGTCGCGTCGAAGCCGCCGCCGAGCGCGCGGATCAGGCCGATCTGCAGATCGCGCCGGCGCATCTTCAGGTTCGTCACCGTCTGTTCGGCCGCGAGCCGGTTGCTGTCCGCGTTCAGCACCTGCAACTGCGGCGACAGCCCGCCCTTGTAGCGGATCACCGCCAGCTCGTAGGCCTTCGTCGACGCGTCGAGCGCGCGCTGCGCATCGCCCATCTGCGGGTCGATCGAACGGATCGACGACACCTGCGTCGCCACCTCGTTCAGCGCGTTCACGAGCGTCTGGTCGTAGTTCGCGACGTCGAGATCGAAGTCCGCGTAGCGGCCCTTGAGCTGCGCGCGCAGCGC
>NZ_JAAGNW010000271.1 GCF_010645215.1 Burkholderia multivorans
CGATCGACTCGATGTCGACGGCCTGGAAGTCTTCCTTGTAGAGGCGCGCGCGCGGCGCCTGGCCGGTGATCGCGAGGATCGGGATCGAATCGGCGGACGCCGAATACAGGCCCGTGATCATGTCGGTGCCGGCCGGGCCCGAGGTGCCGATGCACACGCCGATGTTGCCGGGCGCGGCCCGCGTGTATCCCTCGGCCATGTGCGACGCGCCTTCCACGTGGCGCGCGAGCACGTGGCTGATGCCCCCCGAGCGGCGCAGCGCCGAGTAGAACGGGTTGATCGCCGCGCCCGGCACGCCGAAGGCGGTCTGGATGCCTTCCTTCTCGAGCACGAGCACGGCGGCGTCGACGGCTCTCATCTTGGCCATGGGATGTCTCCTTGATTAGCGGATGCTGGATGTGCAGCAACTTTAGGACTGACTAAAAGCTTTGATAAGATCCGGTCGAGTCGCTTATTTCGAAACTAAAAGTATGGAATGGCGGCCGGCCCGAATCGTGTGAGCCGGCGCCGGAGGAGACACGGCATGGATCGCTTCAAGCAGATCGAGACTTTCGTGCGGGTGGCCGATGCGGGCAGCCTGGCCGCGGCGGCGCTGGAGGAGGGCGTGTCGCCCGTGGTGCTCGGGCGGCGCCTCGACGCGCTCGAGAAGCGGCTCGGCGTCAAGCTCATGTACCGCTCGACGCGGCGGCTGGTGGTCAGCGAGGAGGGCGGCGCCTTTCTCGAACGGTGCCGCGGGCTGCTCGGCGAATGGGAGCAGGCGGAGAACGAGCTGGCCGCCGGGCGGCGCGCGGTGAGCGGCCATCTGATCGTATCGGCGCCCGCCGCGTTCGGCCGCAAGCACGTCGCGCCGCTCGCGCCCGCGTTCGCGGCCGACAAGCCGGGGCTGCAGCTGTCGTTCAACCTCACTGACCGCGTGGTCGATCTGGTCCGCGAAGGCTATGACCTGTCGATCCGGATCGGCGGCGCGGTGGATCCGAACTTCGTCGCGGTGAAGCTCGCGTCGAACCGGCGCGTGGTATGCGGCACGCCCGAGTATTTCCGCCGGCATGGCAAGCCCAGGACGCTCGACGACCTGCTCGCGCACAACTGCCTCGCGTTCAACCTGCAGGGCGGCCAGAACCGCGGCTGGTACTTCCGGCGCAACGGCAAGCTGGTCACGATGCGGGTGGCGGGCACGCTCGACTGCAACGACGGCGAACTGCTGCACCGCTGGGCGTCCGAAGGGCTCGGGCTCGGCTGGCGCTCGACCTGGGAAATCGCGCGCCAGCTCGAGCGCGGCGAGCTGGAGACCGTGCTCGACGAGTTCGCGCTGCCCGACTACGACATCCTGGCCGTCTATCCGCAGCAGCGCTATGTGCCGGCGCGGGTGCGCTACTTCATCGACTATTTGCGCGACGTCTACGCGCGGCCCGGATATTGGAGCGGCGCGGCCTGAGCGCGTGGCGCGCGGGTTTTCTCCGGCCGTGCGCGCCGCTTGCCGGCTTCGCGCGGCGGCCTGGATCGGGGCATGGTCCGTTCATGTCGAGCGCTCAGCCGACGACGATCGTGCCGTTCATCGTCTCGTGCCCGGAGCCGCAGAAGATGTCGCACAGGAACTCGACCGTGCCGGCCGCGCCGGCCTGCGCGGCCACCTTGACGACCGAGCCGGGCGGCACGTCGGCGCGCACGCCGAACTCGGGGATCGAGAAGCCCATCACGGTATCCAGCGCAGTCAGTTCGAAGATCACGGTTTCGTGCGGCGCGAGCGTGATGCGGTTCGGCGTGAACACGAAGCGCCGCGCACTGACCGGGATCACGCGCGGCCCGGCCGCGCGCACGCCGAGGCCGGCGAGCGCGACGGCGCCGCCGGCGACGCCGAGCAGCCAGCGGCGGCGCGAGGCGGAGGGCGGCGTGCGGCGGTCGAGGGAAGGGAGGCGGGGCATATCGGTTCTCCTCACGACGGGTTGCCGGATGCGCCGGCTTCGATCGGCCGCTCGGTCAGCGCGAACGCGCCGGGCGCGTCGCCGACCCGCGCGTCGCGCCAGCCGAGCCCGCGATACGGCGCGGCAGGATCCCACGGCACGGGCAGGCGCTTGGCCTGCGAGCCGGGCGCGGGCAGCGGGAACATCAGCGAGCGGGCCGAGTGATGCGCGATATGGCCCGTCATCGTGTGCAGCGCCTGGTGGATGTGCCCGTAGAACACGGTGACGTTCGGATAGGGCATCAGCAGGTCCAGCACCTGCGCGCCGTCGCGCGTCGCCCAGTCCCATTGCGGCGCGAGGTCGAACAGCGGGCGGTGCGTGAAGAGCACGATCCGCGCATCCTTCGGCTGGCGCGCGAGGTCGTCGGCGAGCCAGGCGCGCTGGGCGTCCCCGACCCGGCCCGCCGGATCGGAGACGTTGTCGAGCGTGATGAAGTGCACGCCCTTGTGGTCGAACGTGTAGTGCGTGTCGCCGAAGTGCTCGCGGTAGGCGGCGCCGTTGTCGAGGCTCGCGTCGTGCTCGCCGGGCATCAGGTACAGCGGCTTCGCGCGCAGGCGCGCGATGATCGACTGGAACGCGCGCATCCGGGCATGGCGTTCGTCGACGTCGTCGGTCGTATGCGTGAGGTCGCCCGTGAAGATCACGAAGTCGGGCGCGACGGGCAGCGCGTTGACCGCGGCCACGGCCTTCGGCAGCGTGCCTTTCGCATCGGGGTTGATGGCCGGCCCCTCGAACCCCCAGTGCGCGTCGGACAGCTGGACGAAGAAGAACTCGGCGTCGCGGGCGGCGCTCCAGCCGGGCAGCGCCGAGGCGAACGCGGCGCCCGCGCCGCAGGCGGCGAGACGAAGAAAATCGCGCCGTCCGACGGCGCGGGATGAGGTGGACATGGCGGCTCCTGGTGACGGGACGGATACCTGTCAAACTGCCGGGCCGCGCCGCTTATTCCAGATTTATTTTTCACCGGCGCGGGGGGCGGGCGGGAATAAACTGGCCGCTTGACCGGTAGGTGAAGCAACGGGGCGCGCGGCGCGTAGGGCGCTGCGCCGGGTGACGGCATCGGCGTGACGAACTAGGGGGCGACACGTGGACGAACATGGCCGGAACGGCGGCACCGGGGCGTCGGGCGAGGCGGCGGCGCGCAGCCTGCGATTCCAGCAGCTGGCGCTGCCGCACCTCGATGCGGCCTACAACCTCGCGCGCTGGCTGTGCGGCAACGCGTCGGATGCCGAGGACGTGGTCCAGGAGGCCTGCCTGCGCGCGTACCGTTTCTTCGACGCCTTTCACGGCGACAGCGCGCGAGCCTGGCTGCTGACGATCGTGCGGCGTACCTGGTACACCGAATGGCGACGGCGCGCGCAGGCGCGCGAGACGGCGGCGCTGGCCGAGGTGGAAGGCGAACTCGACGCGGCCGAGCTCGACGGCTGGGATGTCGGGGCGGATCCGCAGGCCTTGCTGATCCGCGCGGAGGACGCGCGGCGCGTGCACGAGGCGCTCGCGCGCCTGCCGGCCGAGTACCGCGAGGTGCTGGTGCTGCGTGAAATGGAGGACCTGAGCTATCGCGAGATCGCGGCGATCGCGGACGTGCCGCTCGGCACCGTGATGTCGCGGCTCGCCCGGGCCCGGCGCCGGCTCGCGACGCTGCTGGCGGCGCAGCGGGGCGGCGTGCCGGCGGGGGCGTCGGTGGCGGCGGAGGAAGCGAAACCGGAGGCTGGCGATGAACTGTGAGGACGCGCGTCCGTTGCTCGATGCGGACCTTGATCGGGAACTGTCGCCGTCCGACGCGCTGCAGGTCGGACGGCATCTCGACGGCTGCGTCGAGTGCCGGCGCGTGCGCGCGACGCTGGCGTCGGCCGGCCGCGCGGTGCGCCAGGCGGAATACCACCGCGCGCCGGAGGCATTGCGTGCGCGTATCGTCGCCGGGTTGCCGCCCGTCGTGGCGACGGGGGTAGCGGGTGCGATGGGTACAGCAGGTACGGCGGCTGGTCCGGCAGGCACGGCGGCAGGTGCGACTGATGCCACTGATGCCACTGATGCCACTGATGCCACTGATGCCACTGATGCCACTGATGCGACGAAGCCTGCGTCGCCGCGCCTCGGGTGGCGCGCGCGCTGGTTCGGCCAGGGCGGCGCGACGCACGGCGGGCCTGAACGCCCCGCCCGCGGCGGCGCGTTTGCGGCGCCCGGCGTCGGCTGGCTGGGCGGCCTCGCGCTGGCGCTGGCCGTGGCGGTGGCCGTGACCGCACTCAACGCGCGCCGGGACGACACGGCCGCGCAGGTCGACGAACTGGTCGCGAGTCACGTACGCGCCGGGCTGTCCGGCCGCGACATCGACGTGATCTCGACGGACCAGCATACGGTCAAGCCCTGGTTCAACGGCCGGCTCGACTATGCGCCGCCCGTCGTCGACCTGGCGGCGGACGGCTTCGCACTGGTGGGCGGCCGGCTCGACTACGTGGCGCACCGGCGGGTGGCGGTGCTGATCTACCGCTACCGCAAGCATGTGATCGACGTCTACGTGCTGCCCGGCGCGACCACGCCGTTCGCGACCGTCGACCAGGGCTATGCGCTCGCGCGCTGGCCGGCCGCCGGCATGACCTGGTGGGCGGTGACCGATGCCGAGGCGCCCGCGCTGGCGGCATTCCGGACGGCGCTCGCGACACGCCTGCCCACGCGCGCGGAATGACCGGGGCCGGATCATCCGGCGGCCCGACATGGCCAGGAAATAGGGGTTTAGGCGCGCGAAACGGACCGAAGCCGGACCGAAAAACCAGCCAAGTGGTTGAAAACACGGCCGATTTGCAGGGTCGACCATTGGAAAACCTTGCATGCGGACTGCCGGCGGGTTACACTCGCTGGCTTCTCACTTGCCACACCGGTTCAGACGCCCGGGTGGCTTTAATCCACAAGGAGTGTGTAATGCGTCATTACGAAATCGTATTCATCGTGCACCCCGATCAGAGCGAGCAAGTGCCCGCGATGATCGAGCGTTACAAGACCACGATCACCTCGCACGGCGGCCAGATCCACCGTGTCGAAGACTGGGGCCGTCGCCAGCTGGCCTACATGATCGAGAAACTCGCGAAGGCTCACTACGTCTGCATGAACATCGAGTGCGACCAGACGACGCTCGACGAACTCGAACACGCGTTCAAGTTCAACGACGCCGTGCTGCGTCACCTCATCGTCAAGATGAAGAAGGCCGAAACCGGCCCGTCGCCGATGATGAAGGAAGTTCAGCGCGAAGAAGCCAAGAAGGCGGCTGCCGCTCAGCCGACCGAAGCGCAGGCTTAAGTTTTTAGTCATTAAGCCATCAAGGAGCGCGTACCCGACGTGAACAGGCTGCAACTGACGGCGAGCGTCGTCGAGCGAGAACCGCTGCGGTATACCCCCGCGGGCGTTCCGATCGCGAGCTGTACGTTGCAACACCGCACGGAGGTCGTCGAAGCAGGTGTCACGCGGCAGGTCGAGTTGACCATGCCGGCCGTGGCGGCAGGCGAGGCGAGCGGCAGGCTGGAACGCTGCGAGATGGGCGTCGAGACGCTCTTCAGCGGTTTCCTGGCGAAGAAAAGCCGCAACGCGAGAACCTTGGTGTTTCACATCACATCATTGCAGGACATTGGAAAGGACTGAATCATGCCCCGCCCGACTGGTAAGAAATTCGACAAGCGTCGTCAGCAACAAAACCCGCTCTTCAAGCGTAAGAAGTTCTGCCGTTTCACGGCAGCCGGCGTCGAGCAGATCGACTACAAGGACACGGAAACGCTGAAGGACTTCATCGGCGAGAACGGCAAGATCACGCCGGCGCGTCTGACGGGCACCAAGGCCCACTATCAGCGTCAGCTGGACACGGCCATCAAGCGCGCGCGTTTCCTCGCGCTGATGCCGTACACCGACCAGCACAAGGCGTAATCAGGCGACGCGATAAGGAGAATTCGAATGCAAATCATTCTGTTGGAAAAAGTCGCCAATCTGGGCAACCTCGGTGACATCGTCAAGGTCAAGGACGGCTACGCACGTAACTTCCTGATCCCGAACCGCAAGGCACGCCGCGCGACGAAGGACGCGATCGCCGAATTCGAAGTCCGCCGCGCGGAACTCGAAAAGGTCGCCGCCGAGAAGCTGGTCGCGGCGCAAGGCGTCGGCGAGAAGCTGAACGGCCAATCGTTCCAGATCACGCAGAAGTCGGGCGTGGACGGCCGTCTGTTCGGCTCGGTCACGAACGGCGACATCGCTGAGCTGCTGAAGAAGGCAGGTTACGACGTCGAGAAGGCGCAAGTGCGTCTGCCGGAAGGCCCGCTGAAGATGGTTGGCGAGCACTCGGTTCAAGTGGCGCTGCACACCGACGTCGTGGTCGATATCACGGTTTCCGTGGTTGGCGATCACGCGTAAGGCGTACAATGCTTTCGGGCGGCCGGCAGGCTGTCCGTAAAAAAGGGCAGGAGCCCGGGCAACCGGGTCCTGCCTTTTTTGTCGTCTGGAGAAGACGACGCCGCGCTGGCGAAGCCACGCTCATTTCGCGATAATCCCAAGCCATGAACGCGCCGCAAGATCCTCAAATCGAATCGCTGAAAGTCCCGCCGCACTCGCTCGAAGCAGAGCAATCGGTGCTGGGCGGCCTGTTGCTCGACAACGCAGCCTGGGACCGGATTGCCGATTTCCTGACGCAGGGCGACTTCTACCGGTACGACCACCGGATCATCTACGAGCATATCGGACGCCTGATCGCGTCGACCCGCCCGGCCGACGTGGTCACGGTCTACGAAGCGCTCGGCACCTCGGGCAAGGCCGAGGAGGTGGGCGGACTGGCCTACCTGAACGCGCTCGCGCAGAACACGCCGAGCGCGGCCAACATCCGCCGCTATGCCGAGATCGTGCGCGACCGCGCCGTGCTGCGCCGGCTGGTGTCGGTGGCCGACGAGATTTCCGCCGACGCCTTCAATCCGCAAGGCAAGGAAGTGCGCCAACTGCTGGACGAGGCGGAGTCGAAGGTGTTCTCGATCGCCGAGGACGGCGCGCGCGGCACCCAGGGCTTCCTCGAGATCGGCCCGCTCCTGACCCAGGTGGTCGAGCGCATCGACACCCTGTACCACACCGCGAACCCGAGCGACGTGACGGGCACGCCCACGGGCTTCGTCGATCTCGACCGGATGACCTCGGGCATGCACGGCGGCGAGCTGATCATCGTGGCCGGGCGGCCGGCGATGGGCAAGACCGCGCTCTCGATGAACATCGGCGAGTATGTCGCGGTCGAGTACGGGCTGCCGGTTGCGGTG
>NZ_JAAGNW010000272.1 GCF_010645215.1 Burkholderia multivorans
CGACCTGCAGATGGCGCAGCGCGGTCGCGGCGTGCCCGGCGGCAGCGCCGACGGCGTCGGCGCGCCGACCACGGTCGCGCAGTACACGCCGATCTCGCCAGCCGGCGGCGAAGGCACCGGCACCGCGACGGGCGTGCCCGTCACGCCGCCCGTGCCGCCGTCGTCGGAAGGCAGCGCGGCGAGCGGTTCGGCCGGCACCATCGGCACCGACAACAAGGCCGCCCAGCCGAGCCGCACCGAGGCCGAGAACGCGGTCGTGCAGCGCGAGCACGCGCCGCTCTTCGATCACAAGCTGACGATCGACTGGGGCATCAGCGACACCTACTACGACCGCCGCCAGCTGCAGTTGTCAGGGTTCCTCGCGCTCGACGCGATCTTCCTCGGCAACCTGAATCTCGGCGAGACCAAGTCGCACCAGCTGATGACCGACGTCGACGTCCGCTACGGCCTCACCAGCCGGATCAACATCGACGTCGACGTGCCCTACCTGTACCGCACCAGCAGCTTCATCGTCGGCGGCGCGGGCGGCGCGGCGAGCACGCTGTCCGACTCGACCGTGAATTCGCACGCGCTCGGCGACGTCAACTTCGGGCTCTACTACCAGATCCTGAAGGAAACGCAGAACATGCCCGACATCGTGGCCAGCCTGCGCGTCAAGACGCCGAGCGGCACCTCGCCGTTCGGCATCAAGCTCGAACAGATCGATCCGAACAACACCAACCTGGTCGCGCCGGACAAGCTGCCGACCGGCACCGGCATGTGGGCGATCACGGCCGGCGTGTCGGCGCTGAAGACCTACGACCCGATCGTGCTGTTCGGCAGCCTCTCGTATACGTACAACGTTGCACGCTCGTTCGCCGACATTTCGTCGGTGGTCGGGCAGACCGAACCCGCCAAGGTGAAACTCGGCGACATCATCCAGTTCGGCGGCGGCGTCGCGCTCGCGTTCTCCGAGCGCGACTCGGCGAGCATCTCGTACACGATGGCGATCGAACCACAAACCGAAACCCAAGCCCCCGGCCAGGGATGGCAGAAAGTACCGGGTAGTCAGACCACGGCGTCGACGGTCAACTTCGGCCTCAACCACGTGTTCAACAAGCACCTGACGATGAATGCGTCGGTCTCCATCGGGCTCACGCCCGACGCGCCGAACTTCGTCGTGGGCGTGCGATTCCCGTACACGTTCTAGCCGTCAAAATCGAACGAGGTCATCGTGCACGATTCCCGCCCCCTCTCTCCCGCCGCCGCGCCGGGCTACGCACCGCACCTCGCGGTTGCGTCGTCCGGGCGGGCGGCGGACGATCCAGCCGCGCGCGCGCTGCTGTACCTGTCGCGCGCGCCCGATGCCGTGCTGGTCGAGCACCTGGGCGCGCGCGGCTGGCAGGTGCTGTCCGCGCGCACGGCCAGCGAGGCGGGGCGGCTCCTGAAACCGGACGTGCCGTACGCGGGCCTCATCGATCTCGACAGTTTCGGCACGCGCGAGCTGGCGGCGCTCGAAGGCATCCTGCGCCAGCAACAGGTCGGCTGGATCGCGCTCGCGACCGACGCGCGTCTGCACGACGCCGAGATCCGCAAGCTGATCCGCCAGTATTGCTTCGACTACGTGAAGGGCGCACCGACGCAGGCGACGCTCGATTATCTCGTCGGCCACGCGTACGGCATGGTGACGCTGTGCGATCTCGATCTCGCGGCGGGCCTCGCGGCCAGCGGCGACGACGAGATGGTCGGCACCTGCGACGCGATGCAGCAGCTGTTCCGCACCATCCGCAAGATCGCCAACACCGATGCGACCGTGTTCATCTCGGGCGAATCGGGCACCGGCAAGGAACTCACCGCGCTCGCGATCCACGAGCGCTCGCCGCGCCGCAAGGCGCCGTTCGTGCCGATCAACTGCGGCGCGATTCCGCATCATCTGCTGCAGTCCGAACTGTTCGGCTACGAGCGCGGCGCGTTCACCGGCGCGAACCAGCGCAAGATCGGCCGGGTCGAATCGGCCAACGGCGGCACGCTGTTCCTCGACGAGATCGGCGACATGCCGCTCGAAAGCCAGTCGAGCCTGCTGCGCTTCCTGCAGGAAGGACGCAGCGAGCGGCTCGGCGGCCACGAATCGATCCCGGTGGACGTGCGCATCATCTCCGCGACCCATGTCGACCTCGACGCCGCGATGCGCGACGGCCGCTTCCGCGCCGACCTGTTCCACCGCCTGTGCGTGCTGCGCGTCGACGAGCCGCCGCTGCGCGCGCGCGGCAAGGACATCGAGATCCTCGCGCACCACATCCTGCAGAAATTCAAGGACGACAGCGCGCGCCGGATCCGCGGCTTCACGCCCTGCGCGATCGAGGCGATGCACAGCTACGGCTGGCCCGGCAACGTGCGCGAGATGATCAACCGGATCCGGCGCGCGATCGTGATGGCGGACAGCCGCCTGTTGTCCGCCGCCGATCTCGATCTCGCGCAGTACACCTTGCAGCAGACGACCACGCTCGCCGAGGCCCGCGAACATGCCGAGCGCCGCGCGATCGAGGCGGCGCTGCTGCGGCACCGGCACCGCCTGACCGAGGCGGCGGTCGAGCTGGGCGTGTCGCGCGTCACGCTGTACCGGCTGATGGGTGCGCACGGCCTGCGCGATCTCGCGTGCGCCGAACAGCGCGCGCTCGCGTGCGACGACGGCGAGGCGCCGGCCTGAGCGCGGACGGAACGCCGCGCGCGGCGCTCCGGTAGAATCGGGCTCTTCCGCTTCGACTTCCGCCCTCCCGCATGACTACGCTGACCCTGATCGTCGCACGCGCCCGCAACGGCGTGATCGGCCGCGACAACCAACTCCCCTGGAAACTTCCCGAGGACCTCGCCTTCTTCAAGCGCACCACGATGGGCGCGCCGATCGTGATGGGCCGCAAGACCCACGAATCGATCGGCCGGCCGCTGCCCGGGCGCCGCAACATCGTGGTCACGCGCGACGCGACGCGCCGCTTCGACGGCTGCGACGCGGTCACCTCGCTGCCCGACGCGCTCGCGCTCGCCGCGCGCGATCAGGCCGCCGAGGCGTTCCTGATCGGCGGCGCGCAGCTGTACGCGGAAGGGCTGGAACACGCGGACAAGCTGATCGTCACCGAGATCGACGCCGATTTCAGCGGCGACGCGTCGTTTCCCGCGCCGGACCCCGCGCACTGGGAAGAGGCCTCGCGCGAGACGCACCGCGCGAACGCGCCGAACGATTTCGCGTATGCGTTCGTCGTCTACCGGCGCAAGCGCGACGCCTGAGCCGCGCATCGACGCGCCATGCAAAAGCGCCGCTCACATGAGCGGCGCTTTTGCTTTCCGGCGCGGGGCGCAGCCCGCTCCGCTCACTGCCCGGCGATCGTCATCTGCTCGATCAGCACCGAGCCGGTTTCCTTGGTGCCGCGCACGATCGAATCCGCGCCGATCGCGACGATGTGGCGGAACATGTCCTGCAGCGTGCTCGCGACCGTGATCTCCTCGACCGGATACTGGATCACGCCGTTCTCGACCCAGAACCCCGCCGCGCCGCGCGAATAGTCGCCCGTCACGTAGTTGACGCCCTGCCCCATCAGTTCGGTCAGCAGCAGGCCGGTGCCGAGCTTCTTGAGCATCGCGTCGAAATCGTCGCCCGCCGCGGTGCGGGTGCTGCGCAGCGCGAGGTTGTGCGAGCCGCCCGCGTTGCCGGTGGTCTGCATGCCGAGCTTGCGCGCCGAATAGGTCGACAGGAAGTAGCCCTCGACCACGCCGTCCTTCACGACGCTGCGCGAGCGGGTGCGCACGCCTTCCTCGTCGAACGGCGCGCTGCCCATGCCGCGCGGCACGTGCGGGTCCTCGACGATCTGCACGTGCGGCGCGAACACCGGCTTGCCCATGCTGTCGACGAGGAACGAGGTCTTGCGATACAGCGCGCCGCCGCTCACCGCCTGCACGAACGCGCCCAGGAGGCCCGCAGCGAGCGGCGCCTCGAACAGCACCGGCACCTTGCGGGTATCGAGGCGGCGTGCGCCCATCCGGGCGAGCGCGCGCTCGGCCGCATAGCGGCCGACCGACTCGGGCGCGGCGAGATCCGCCGCGTTGCGCTTCGAGGTGTACCAGTCGTCGCGCTGCATGTGCCGGCCGCTGCCGGCGATCGGCGCGCACGCGACGTAGTGGCGCGAGTACGGATAGCCGCCGACGAAGCCGCGCGAGGTCGCGAGCACGAACTGCGAGTGCTGCGCCGACACGCTCGCGCCCTCCGAATTGCGGATCTGCGGGCTGACCGCGAACGCCGCGTCTTCCGCGCGGCGCGCGAGCTCGACCGCCTCGGCGGCAGCGAGCTGCCACGGATGGTACAGGTCGAGGTCGCGCGGCGCGGTTTCGAGCAGCTCGGCCTCGGCCAGGCCGGCGGCATCGTCCTCGGCCGTGAAGCGCGCGATGTTGTAGGCGGCCGCGACCGTGTCCTTCAGCGCCTCCGGCGAGAAGTCCGAGGTGCTCGCGTTGCCGCGCTTCTTGCCGATGAACACCGTGACGCCGACCATCTTGTCGCGGTTGTGCTCGATCGTCTCGACCTCGCCGCGCCGCACCGACACCGACAGGCCGTCGCCCTCGGAGATCTCGGTGGCGGCATCGCTGGCGCCGAGCGTCTTCGCGTGACGGAGGATGTCCGACGCGATTTCTTTCAATTGGTCCTGCGTGTGCGGGAAGTAGCCCGCCTGTGCGTCGAGGTTTGCAGCCATCGTCGTGGTTGTCCGGTGGCGGGCGCATCGCCCGCGGGGTGAAAAGAAGCGTATCCCGCGATCATAGCAAGGTCCGGGGTCGCGCACCCGGGTCAGCGTGCGCCGGGCGCGCCGCGATACAATGCGGCCCATGACACGCAAAACCCGTATCCAACCGATCGAGCAAGCCGACGACGACGCCGGCCATGGCTACGATCGCCCCAGCAAATCCCAGTTGAAACGCGACATGCACGCGCTGCAGGTGCTCGGCGAGGCGCTCGTCGAGCTGCCGAAGGACGCGCTCAAGCGCATGCCAATGCCGGAAAGCCTCGGCGAAGCCGTGCGCGAGGCGCGCCGCATCACCGATCACGAAGGCCGGCGCCGGCAGATCCAGTACGTCGGGCGCGTGATGCGCACGCTGACCGACGCCGAGACGGCCGCGCTGCGCACCGCGCTCGACACCCAGCGCGGCGTCAACAAGGCCGAGACCGCCAAGCTGCACTGGATCGAGCGCACCCGCGAACAACTGCTCGCGAACGACGACGCGCTGACCGAGTTCATCCGCCGGCATCCGGCCGCCGACGTGCAGGAAGGCCGCACGCTGATCCGCAACGCGCGCAAGGAAACCGAGCAGGGCCGGCCGCCGCGCTATTTCCGCGAGCTGTTCCAGTGGATCAAGGCCGCCAGCGGCGCGCCGGGCGATGCCGCCGACGACGCCGAGGAACCCGACGATGACGACGACGACACGGCGTAACCACCCCGACGAACTCGTGGTCGGCCTCGTGTCGATCAGCGACCGCGCGAGCAGCGGCGTCTACGAGGACCAGGGCATCCCGGCCCTCGAGGGCTGGCTCGGCCAGGCGCTGCGCTCGCCGTGGCGGGCCGAGACGCGGCTGATCCAGGACGACGCGCCGACCATCTCGGCCACGCTCGTCGAGCTGGTCGACGTGGCCGGCTGCGACCTGGTGCTGACCACGGGCGGCACGGGCCCGGCCCGCCGCGACGTGACGCCCGAGGCGACGCTCGCGGTGGCGACCAGGGAGATGCCGGGGTTCGGCGAGCAGATGCGGCAGATCAGCCTGAATTTCGTGCCGACCGCGATCCTGTCGCGGCAGGTCGCGGTGATCCGCGAGACCGCCGGGCACGCGGCGCTGATCATCAACCTGCCGGGCCAGCCGAAATCGATCAGGGAAACCCTCGAAGGGCTGCGCGACGGCGACGGCGTCGTGAAGGTGCCGGGCATCTTCGCCGCGGTGCCGTACTGCATCGACCTGATCGGCGGTCCGTACGCGGAGACGGCGCCGGAGGTGGTCGACGCATTCCGCCCGAAGAGCGCGCGGCGCGCGCCCGGCTGAGCGCCGCGCCGCCCGCCCTTCCGCCCTCAGGCCGCCGGTGCGGCGGCCTGGATCAGGAAATGTTCGCGGTAGTACTTGAGCTCGTCGATCGACTCGTGGATGTCGGCGAGCGCCGTGTGCAGCGCGCGCTTCTGGAAACCCTTGTAGATGGCCGGCTGCCAGCGTCGGCACAGCTCCTTGAGCGTGCTGACGTCGAGATTGCGGTAGTGGAAGAAGCGTTCGAGTTCCGGCATCCAGCGCGCCATGAAGCGGCGGTCCTGGCAGATCGAATTGCCGCACATCGGCGACTTGCCGGGCGGCACGTACTGGGCCAGGAATGCCTCGATCTGCGCGGTCGCATCGGCCTCCGTGACGGTCGACGCGCGCACCCGGTCGATCAGGCCCGAGCGGCCATGGGTGTTCTTGTTCCAGTCGTCCATCTTGGCGAGCGTCTCGTCGCTCTGGTGGATCGCGAGCACCGGCCCCGCGATCGCGACGTCGAGCGTCGAATTGGTGACGACCACCGCGATCTCGATGATGCGGTCCTCGTCCGGATTGAGCCCCGTCATTTCCATGTCGAGCCACACGAGATTCATGTCGGTGCGGACAAGCGCGGGCGCGCCGGCGGGTGCGGAGATGTCGGTCATGAGTAATCCTGGAAAATGGCGGGCGGCGAACGGCCGCCCACGCGGCCGGAGATCGTCGAGCGAGCCCGGTCCGCAAGAACATATAATTCTCGCATAGATACCACCGGCTCCCTCGATGTCCTCCTATACGTTCACCCTGCTGTTTGCCGCCGCGGTCCTCGCGATGGTCGGCACCAAGCTATGGCTCGCGTCGCGGCAGACCCGCTTCGTCGCCGCCCACCGCGGCCGCGTGCCCGAGCAGTTCCGCGCGACCATCCCGCTCACCGCGCATCAGCGCGCCGCCGACTACACGATCGAGCGCACCCGCCTCACCATGCTGGAGATCGTCGTCAGCGCGGCGGTGCTGGTCGGGCTCACGCTGCTGGGCGGCGTCGGCGCGCTCGACACGCTGCTGGCCGGCTGGCTCGGCCACGGTTACGCGCAGCAGGTCGCGCTGGTCGCGGCCGTGCTGGCCGTCACGAGCGTGATCGACCTACCGTTCGAGTACTACCGGCAGTTCGGCATCGAGGCGCG
>NZ_JAAGNW010000273.1:0-1977 GCF_010645215.1 Burkholderia multivorans
GACCTGGCCGCACTGGCCGGCCCGCGCGAGCGGGTGCCCGCGCGCACGGTCGCGGGCAAGGCGCAGCGGGCCGCGCCGTCGTGGCATTACCGGATCGACGAATTGAACCTGAACGATGCAAAGGCGAACTTCACCGACAATTCCACGCCGCGCCCGGTGCGCATCGCGCTCGCGCCGTTGCAATTGAAAGTGCAGCAGATCAGCGACGATCTGTCGAAGCCGCTGCCCATCGCGCTGAAGACGACGCTGAACCGCAAGGGTTCGCTGAGCGTGTCGGGCGACGTGACGGCCTCGCCGCTCAAGCTCGGCCTCAAGCTGAACGGCGACCGCCTCGACGCGGCGGCGTTCGAGCCGTACTTCGGCAGCATGCTGAACGCGACGATCGCGAGCGCGCTGCTGAACGCGAAGGGGGATCTGGCATACACGCAGGCCAAGGATGCGATGAAGGCCTCGTATCGCGGCGACATGGCGCTCGTCGACGTGCGGCTGCTCGACAAGGCCACTTCGGACCGCTTCGCGGGCTGGCGTTCGCTCGCGCTGTCGAACCTGAAGGCGAACTACGACAGCGCGCGCGGGACCGACGTGGATGCGGCGCGCGTGACGTTCGCCAATTTCTACGGGCGCGTGCTGCTCGATGCGCAGGGGCGTTTGAACCTGAAGGACGTGGTGGCGAAGGAGAGCGGCCCCGCGCAGTCGCTCACGCGCGACGCGAGCGGCAAGGAGCCGGTGCCGCTGACGCCGCAGCCGGCCTCGGAGGCGCAGGCCGCGCATGCGGCGGCGCCCGCGTCGGCCGCATCGGCGCCCGCGCCGACCGTGGTGAAGGCGCCCGAGGCGCCGCAGCATCCGGTGCATCTGCGGTTTGGCCAGCTGGTGCTGCAGAACGGCCGCGTGAGCTATACCGACAACTTCATCAAGCCGAACTACACGGCCGACCTCGTGTCGATCCAGGGGACGGTGGGCGCGTTCGGCACCGAGTCGACCACGGCCGCGCCGGTGAACGTCAACGCGAAGCTCGCGGCGAACGGCCCGATCACGATCAAGGGTTCGGTGAATCCGCTGATCGCGAAGCCGGCGCTCGACCTCACGGCGTCCGCGCACGACATCGAGCTGACCAACCTGACGCCGTACTCGGCGAAGTACGCGGGCTATCCGATCACGAAGGGCAAGCTGAACGTCGATCTGAGTTACAAGCTCGACAACGACCAGCTGACCGCGAACAACCACATCTTCATCGATCAGCTGACGTTCGGCGACCACGTCGCCAACGACACCGCGACCAAGCTGCCGGTGCGGCTCGCGATCGCGCTGCTGAAGAATTCGCGCGGCGAGATCGACGTGAACATTCCGGTGTCCGGTTCGCTGTCGAATCCGGAGTTCAGCATCGGCGGGCTGATCTGGCATGCGGTGCTGAACCTGCTGCAAAAGGCGGTGACGTCGCCGTTCACGCTGCTCGCGAATGCGTTCGGCGGCGGCGGCGAGGAACTGGGCTACGTCGAATTCGCGCCGGGCTCCGCGCAGTTGAGCGACGCCTCGCAGAAGAAGCTCGACACGATCGTGAAGATGCTCGCCGACAAACAGTCGATCCGGCTCGACCTGATCGGCCGCGTGGATCCCGCCCAGGATCTGCCGGGGCTGCGCGACGCGTATGTCGACCGGCTCGTCCGGCAGCAGAAGCTCAAGGACGTGGTGGGCCAGGGCGAGAGCATCGATCCGATGACGATCAAGGTGACGGCCGACGAATATCACAAGTACCTGACGAAGGCATACAAGGATGCCGACTTCAAGAAGCCGCGCAACCTGATCGGCCTGCAGAAGACCTTGCCGGACGCGGACATGAAGCAGGCGATCGCCGAGCATGCGCCGGTGGACGATGCGGCGCTGCGCTCGCTCGCGCAGCGGCGTGCGCAGTCGGTCCAGCAGTATCTCGACGGCAAGGTCGATTCGAGCCGCGTGTTCGTGGTGGCGCCGAAGCTCGAT
>NZ_JAAGNW010000273.1:1987-4742 GCF_010645215.1 Burkholderia multivorans
CATCGAGGACAAGGGAGCGACGACGCGCGTCGACTTCGGGCTCAAGTGATGCGGCGTGCCGCGGGCGGGGGGGCGGCTCGCGGCGCGGCGGCGCTTCGCCCCGGTTCCGGTCGCTGTGCCTCCCAGTACCAATCCTGTCCGAGCAGCGGCTTCACGCGCGGGATCGCCTCGGCGTCCGGGGCGCGCGCAGATATTTCCGATCCTGACTGCGTGCGCGTGATGGGAATGGGGCGAGGAGGTCCAACGATCTGACTGCAACCATCGTTGACGTTTATGTCGTCGGTTTTGGCGGCTGTGCAGCGGGTTCACGCCAGGCATAAAAGCAATGCTGCCGGCTGACTGCTTCAAACCGTCGGCGAACCGGTACGTTCGATTCGAGATCGTATGTACGGTCCGCGTCAGGCTGGGCGGAGAATGGCCGACAGCGATTAAAAATATAACCCGCGACACGTTGGTCGCATGCTCATCGGCTCAGGCATGGCATGCAGTTCGAGATCGTATTTTTTCGACGTCGTGAGCGGGCTCGATCGGATATCGACGTCTCCATGGAATATATATATTCATAGTTCACCTTGATATGCTGCGACGCTTCAAGGTGAGCAGCCCTCTCAGTTGAATCACGGGTGAATTGCCTCATCGACACGAGATCCGAGAGAGGCCGCTTGTGAGCTTAGCCAATACAGTGAGGACAATCGCGTCCGGGGCGCTCGATTGGAACAATCGGCCCGTCGCGTTGGATTTCGGGAAGGCGCAACGCTCGGTCGGGCAATTTCTGGCCCTTCAACACGCTGATCTGCACGAAGGGCTGATGACCGGTATTCACGGACATTTGACCTGTGTGTCGGCTCGCCACGATCTGCCGCCCAAACGCCTCATGGGCTTGCCTGTTTCAGTGCGGATCGTCACGGATCGAGGCCGGCTGCACACCATCGATGCAATCGTCACCCACGTCCAGATCGGCGCATCGGATGGCGAGCTGACGGTGTACCAGCTGACCGTCAGCGACGCGCTGTCGTTGATGGAAAAGCGCATCAATTCACGCGTGTTCCGCTCGCAGTCCATTATCGAGATCCTGCGGGTGATGTTGGACGAATGGCGGCGATACAGCCTGGTGTTGACGCAGACATGCGAATTCGATCTGTCGAGGCTCGACGAGAGCCGCTATCCCGCTCGGGAAATCACCCGTCAGGTCAATGAGTCGGATGCGCATTTCGTGCGTCGCCTGCTGCGGCGCGAAGGTATCACGGTATTCGTGAAGGCGGGTCCGGAGAGGGGCGAACGCGGCGCTGTCGATGAGACGCCGGTGCATACCCTGGTGTTCTGCGACGACCCGATGCGTTTGTCGCAGGCGTCGGCTGGCGCGGTGCGCGCGCATCCGCGCGATGCGGGCGCGGAAGAGCGCGACACCATCACGTTGTTCGCGCTGCACCAACGCCTGATTCCGGGCAAGACCGATCGGCCTTCCTGGGACTACAAGAAAGCCCGGACGGATGCGTCGGACGTGCCGACGAACGCGGATCAGGGCGAGGCGGGCAACGATCTCGCCCGGTTGTTGACGGATACGGCCATCGATATTCCGCACGTCGGCGATTCCTGGGGCGATCATGATCGCCTGACCCGCGCCCGGATGCTCGCGCATGAATTCGAGGCAGAGATTTACGACGGCGCGAGCGGGGTGCGCGATCTGGCGGTCGGCAGTTGGTTCACCCTTGGGGGCGATCCGGAATGGGATGCGCTGCCAGTCGATCAACGGCAGTTCGTGATCACGTCGCTTCATCACGACGTCTGGAACAACCTGCCCAAAGGGCTGACCGATCGCGCCCACGCACTCTTCGCCGCGAGCCGCAACCTGAACCATCGCGCGCCCGCATTGCCGCCTGAACTGGCGAACGGGTCGGATACCCGGTACGAGAATACTTTTTCCTGTGTGCGACGCGGCGTCCCGCTCACCCCCGCGTACGATCCGCACGCGGATCTGCCGCCGGCGCACTTGCTGACCGGCGTGATCGTCGGGCAGCAAGGCGATGAGGTGTTTTGCGACGCGCACGGCCGCGTTCGCGTGCAGATACCGGGCCTCGATCCGGCAGACCATGCGCATGCCCGAGGCAAGGGCGCCGGGGGCAACGCGAACGACAGCGCCCCGGTGCGCGTCGCATCCAGCTTGGCCGGGCCGAACTTCGGCGGGATGTTCCTGCCGCGCGTCGGCATGGAGGTGCTGCTTGGTTGTATCGCGGGAGATCCGGATCGATTGGTCATCATCGGCGTCCTGCCGAATGGGGCGAATATGCCCGCCATGTTCAGTCACACGGGCAATCTGCCGGGCAATCGTCACCTGTCCGGGCTCAAGACGAAGGAAATCAACGGTCAGCGATATAACCAGCTGCGGCTCGATGACACGCCACATCAGATCAGCGCACAGCTGGCGAGCGAGCATGGCTTCTCCCAACTCAATCTCGGCTACCTGACGCACCCGCGCAGCAATGGCCACGGCGCGGATCGCGGCGAAGGCGCGGAGTTGCGCACGGATGCGGCGGCCGCGCTGCGCGCCGCACAGGGGATCCTGCTGACGACCTATGCGCGAACGCAAGCGAGCGGCGGGCAGCTCGATCGTGAGGAACTGATCCGGTTGCTGGGCCAGTGCGGCGAGTTGTTCGAAGCCTTGGGTCGTTACGCGGGGCAACACGGCGGGTGGGCGGCCGATGCGGCGGGGCAAGGCGCTGTCGCATCGGCATTCGAGGCCTGGAAGGCGGGCGAT
>NZ_JAAGNW010000273.1:4752-7168 GCF_010645215.1 Burkholderia multivorans
GGGCGATGCGAGCGCCGCCGACGGTTCGCAGGCGCTGTTGGCGTTCGGCGCGCAAGCCGGCTCCGTCAACGTGACGCCGAGAACCCACGTGACCTATGCCGGTGAAAACATCGATCAGGTGGCGCAGCAGCATGTTCAATTGATGAGCGGCCAGCGCTTCAATGCGACGGCAGGGCACGGCATGCAACTGTACGCCCGCGGCGCCGGCGTGCAGGCAATCGCCGGCGAAGGTCCGGTGTTGTTGCAGGCGCAGGCGGATACGCTCACGGCGAGCGCCCAGAAAGGCATCAGGATCACGACGAACGACAACGAGGTGCTGGTGACCGCGCCGACGATCCGGCTCGTTGCCGAAGACGGGAGCTATATCAGGATCGGAGACGGCATCACGCTCGGTACGAATACCAGGATTGTGTTGCAGGCGGCGTCGCATGAGTGGGATGGGCCATCGACGCAGCAGGTTTCGAGCGCGTCGTTCAACAGCCAACCGACCGACCAGCAATTCCGGTTGCATTTCCCCGGGCATACCACCGAAGCCTCTGCGCTCGCGGCCAATCAGCACTATCGGATCACGTTGGACGACGGCCGCGTGTTCGAAGGCAAGAGCGACGCAAGCGGCCTGACGAGCGTGGTGAAGGACGATGTGATGCGCATCGCCAAGGTCGAGATATTGAAACCGTCGCTTTGAGCGGTGGGAGGAGGGATATATGACGGAAAAGAATGACGACTATCGCGTCGCGGCTCAGGGGGCCGGCGTCACGATGTCTAATCGACCGGATGCGCGCAATGTCCCTCTGCCCGGGGATCTGCCGGGCATCGTCATCTTCATCCATGGCGTGAACGATCCGGGGGCGGCTTATTCGGTTGTCGAGCAGGGCTTGTGTCAGGGGTTGAACGATCGGCTGTCGCGGACTGATTTGAAGGCGGGGCGTTATGGCGATGCGTATCTATCGGCCGCAAAGAAGCCCAAAGGCGAGGTCAAGAGCAACGACTCTGAAATGCTGAGTGATCCGGATACCTATCTATATCGTCGAACGGAAATCACCAATCTCACGAAGAGCTTCTTCATTCCCTTCTACTGGGGCGTGCGCGCCGACAACAGCGACATTGCCAAGATCGACAATCCAGGCGAGGTCAAGAGCAGGACCGCCGACGAGAACGGAAACCTGATGACGCGTGGGCAGTATCAGGACATCCATGGCAATCGGCTCGATGCACACTTCGCGAAGGCTGGGGGTTTCTTTGCAAATGCGACCAACAACATTCCGCAGATGTACGACGAAGGATTCAAGGCGGATAGGAAGACGCGCTTCGTGACGCGGCACGCCCTGGGCGGAAACACCGTTTATGCGGCGGACTCACCCAGTCGCCGCTATTTCGTTCTGGCCGCCACGCGCCTCGCGAATCTGATCACGACGATTCGGACGATTCAACCCAAGGCTGTCGCCGAAGCTCACGGGTTGAACCCCGCCAATGAAACGATCACGATCATGGGGCATAGCCAGGGGACGATCATCGCGCTGTTGGCTCAGGCCATCCTCAAGCAGCAGGGGCAGCGCTGCGTGGACTGTCTCATCATGGTTGACTCACCGTACTCGCTGTACCAGACGGAAGAGTGCAACCAGACCGGGCATGCCAAGCTCAAGACCCTCGTCGATATCGTCAATGCCGTGACGCAGGAACCGCATACGATTCCGGACCTGGCCGAGCTGATGATCAGCCACGAGAAGCATGGTGGGCGCACCGGAGCCGATTGGACGAAGACGCAAGGCAAGCGTCTGGATGAAAGCGGAAAACGTTGGGTGACGTTCGACGAGCGGGACAACCGCGGGAAGGTTTACTTGTACTTCTGCCCGGAAGACACCGTGGTGGGGTTGAAGAAGGTACGCGGCATCGGTACGTTCGGCGTGCCTGATGCCGTGCCTGCCGATGGCGAAGCGCTCAAGACCAGTCCGGGGCAAAAGACCATGCCGGCGATGACGGTGTTGGGGCAGCAGAAGTCCGGGCAGCGCTTTTTTCAGCGCATGTGGACGCGGATGGAGCGGGATCAGGACGGCAGCGGGAAATTCGAGAAGGTCAAGGTAGGGCTGCCGCCTGCTCGCCTATCGGTGCGCGAGCGGTTTGAGCGATTGACGCCGGGCCCCGATACAGACGGTTCGATATCGGGCACCGCGCTCGAGATGGGTAAGAACGCGTTTCTCCATGCATCGTTCGAACGTAATGACATCCGCTTCATCAACGGCGAGGAACTCAAGCCGCCCTGCGTGCCCGACCTCTACGGAGGCGAGGCCATACGTGGCGGCCCGCGGCGGGGGAAGGCCGATGTGGCCGGGTTGATGGGGCTTGATGATGTGACGAAGAACGTTGTTTTGGGCAATCAGTATGCGAAGTTGAAATGGAAAGTGGTCGAGCGTTTTGC
>NZ_JAAGNW010000274.1:0-1197 GCF_010645215.1 Burkholderia multivorans
CGAGGCCGGGCTGCCGTCCCACGTCCGGCTGCATCGCCTCGATGCGCTCGTCGAGGACCTGGAGCCGCTCGGCGACCGCTATCGCCTGATCCTGTCGAGCGGGCATTGGCTGCAGGCACACAAGGTGGTGCTCGCGACCGGCCACGCGCGAACCGCACTCGACGCGCAGCAGGCCCGCTTCGCCGCCTTCGCCGCGCAGCGGCCGCCGCTGCGTTATTTTTCCGGCGATTCGCCAGCGGAGATGGCCATCGGCACGATCCCGGCGGGCGCGACCGTCGGCATGATCGGCCTCGGCCTGTCGTTCTACGACCTGCTCGCCGCGTTCACCGTCGGGCGCGGCGGCCGCTTCGAGGACGCCGCCGACGGCGGCTTGCGCTACCGGCCGAGCGGCGCGGAGCCGATCCTTGTCGCAGGCTCGCGCAGCGGCGTGCTGATGCTCGCGCGCGGCGTCAACCAGAAAACGCCCGAGCAGCGCTATCGACCGCATCTGTTCACCTTCGAGAACGTCACGCGCCACCGCGCGCACGGCGCGCTCGAATTCCGGCGCGATGTGCTGCCGTGGCTGCTCGCGGAAGTGGAATTGACCTATTACGGCACCGCGCTGCGGCAGCGCGGCGACCCGCCGAGCGCGCTGCTCGACGCCGCGCTGGAGGACGCGCGCTGGCGTGCGCCGGACGTTGCGGCGCTGGCCGCGCGGCAGGGTCTCGGCGACCTGCCCCGCCTCGACCTCGAACACCTCGCGCATCCGTTCGCCGCGCGCCGTTTCGACAGCCCGGACGCCTTCCACGCGGCGCTGTTCGAGGTCGTGCGCGACGATCTCGCGCACGCGGCCGGCGGCAATCTCGGCGATCCGCTCAAGGCCGCGCTCGACGTGATGCGCGACGTGCGCGGCGAAATCCGTCGCTGCGTCGATTTCGGCGGTTTGACGGCGCGCTCCCATCGCGACGAATTCCTCGGCTGGTTCGTGCCGCTCCATGCGCTGCTGGTCGCCGGGCCGCCGCTCGTGCGCCTGCGCCAGGCGGTCGCGCTGATCGAAGCCGGCCTGCTGCGCATCCTCGGGCCGGACGCCCGCTTCGACGTGGACGACGCACGCGGCTGCTTCGTGCTCGACTCGCCGCGCGTCAGCGGCGCGCGCACCGACGCGCAGTTCCTGATCGACGCCCGCGTGCCGCAGCCGGACCTGCATCGCGACCCGTC
>NZ_JAAGNW010000274.1:1207-6438 GCF_010645215.1 Burkholderia multivorans
ATCGACGTCAGCGCCGCGCCCTATCATCCGCGCGCCGCGAACGGCACGCCGAACAAAGGGCTGTACGTGCACGGCATTCCCGCGGAACATACGCGCTGGTTCATGCAGATCGGCAACGGCCGCCCCGGCAAATGGGGCGACTTCACGCGCGACGCCGACCTGATCGCGCACCATATCGCCAGCATGCGCGTCGTCCCGGAATGAACGCGCCCACTTCGACCGACGCACCCACGAGGAACATGGACCGCTCCCGCCCACGCCCCACCGCCTCGCTGACCTGGGTCACGCTCGCCGCCAGCTTCGGCTTCTCGATCGGGCAACTCGACGTGACCATCGTCAACGTCGCGCTGCCCCGCATCGGCCATGAACTCGGGATGCCGTTGTCCGGCCTGCAATGGGTCGTGGACGCCTATGTGCTCGCGTTCGCCGTGGTGCTGTTGCTGGCCGGCACGCTGTGCGACCGGTTCGGCGCGCGGCGCGCCTACCGGTTCGGGCTCGCCGGTTTCGCCGTGGCCTCGCTCGCGTGCGGCGCCGCGCAGGGCCCGTGGCAGCTGATCGCCGCGCGCGCCGCGCAAGGGCTCGCGGTCGCGCTGCTGGTGCCGCCGTCGCTGAGCCTGATCAACCACGCCTGCGCGGGCCAGCCGCACCGCCGCGCCCGCGCGATCGCCGCCTGGACCGCGGCCGGCGGCATGTCGATCGCGCTCGGCCCCGTGCTCGGCGGCATGCTGCTGCAAGGCTTCGGCTGGCGCAGCATCTTTCTCGTCAATCTGCCGCTGTGCGCCGCCGGCCTCGCGATGACCCTGCGCGTACCGGAAACGCCCCGTGCGCACGGCCGCAGCCTCGACCTGCTCGGCCAGTTGCTCGCCATGCTGAGCCTCGGCGGCTGCATTACCGCGGTGATCGAATGGCGCACGCTCGGCGCCGCGCATCCGCTGGTATGGGGCGGCGCGCTCGCCGCCGTCGTCGCGGGCCTCGGCTTCGTCTGGAGCCAGACGCGCCTCGCGCAGCCCATGCTGTCGCTCGAACTGTTCCGCATCCCCGATTTCAGCGCCGCGATCGCCTATGGGATGACGATGAACTTCACCTACTACGGGATGTTGTTCGTGCTGAGCCTGTTCCTGCAGAACGTGCACCACTACTCGGCGATGCAGGCGGGCTGGGCTTACCTGCCGCTCACCGGCATGCTGTTCATCGGCAATGTGCTGAGCGGGCGCGTGGTCGATCGCTTCGGCCTGCGCCTGCCGATGGTGCTGGGCGCGGCGCTCGATGCGCTCGGCTTCCTGCTGCTGGCGCAACTCGATCAGGACAGCAGCTTCGCCGCGATGCTGCCCGCGTTCGTGCTGATCCCCGCCGGCATGGGCCTCGCGGTGCCCGCGATGACCACCGCGCTGCTCGGCAGCGTCGAACATACGCGCAGCGGCATGGCGTCCGCCGCACTCAACGCCGCGCGGCAGGCGGCGGGCGCGATCGGCGTCGCGCTGTTCGGCGCGCTCGCCGCGGGGAGCGGCGCGCAGTTCGTGCACGGGATGCGGGGGGCCGCGCTGGTCTCCGTCGTGTTGCTGGCCGGCTCGGGCGTGCTGGCGTGGCGGCTGATCGATCGGCCGCTCGGCCATGGCGGCGCGCGCCGCGCCGATTGAACCGATTCAGCCGCGCGGCGCGCCCGGCCCGCGCGTCTCAGTAGCGCGCCCCCGGCGGCGGCGCGGGGCGCGTCGCGGGCGTCGTCTTGCGCAGCTTCGCCACCTGGGCGGCGGTCACCGGCGCGCCGGTGTTGCCCCAGCTCGTGCGCACGAAGTTCGCGACATCCGCGACCTCCTGATCCGACAGACGCCAGCCGAACGGCGGCATCGTGAAGGTCGACGGCGCGGTCTGCGTGCCGGTCAGCGCCGCGCCTTCGAGCACGACGTGGATCAGCGAGGTCGGATCCGCGCCCTGCACGACCGGATTGCCGCCCAGCGCCGGAAACACCCGCATGTAGCCGCGCCCGTCGCTGCGATGGCAAGCCATGCAGTTGTCGCGGTAGACCGCCGCCCCCGTCTTGCCAGCGTCGCCCGCGCGCAGCCGGCTCGCGACCGTGTCGTCGTAGGCATAGGGCGTCTCGCCCTCCACGCGCGGCGGCAAGGTCTTCAGGTAGCGCGCGATCGCGCTCAGGTCCGCGTCGCTCATGTACTGCATGCTGTGGACGACCACGTCGGTCATCCCGCCGAACGCCGCCGTGCGCAGGTTGCGCCCGGTCTTCAGGAACTGCACGATATCCGCCTCCGACCACGCGCCGAGCCCGGTGCGCGCTTCGCCGCGCAGGCTCGACGGCACCCAGCCGTCGATCGCCGCGCCGCCCGCGAGGAAGTCCGGCCCGTCGGCATCGCCCAGCGCGCGTTCCTGCATGGTCGCCGCGCGCGGCGTGTGGCACGCGCCGCAATGGCCGAGGCCCTGCACCAGATACGCGCCGCGCGCGATCACGGAATTCGGGTACGGCTTCGGATCGAACGCCGCGGGCGTGGGTGCGAACACCTTGCGCCAGATCGCGAGCGGCCAGCGCATCGACAGCGGCCAGACGATGTCGACCGCGCGGTTCTCCTGCCGCACCGGCGCGACGCCCTGCATGAAATACGCGTAGAGCGCCTTCACGTCGTCGTCCGACAGGCGCGCGTAGGACGGGAACGGCATGGCCGGATACAGCGTGTCGCCGTTCTGCCGCACGCCCGCGCGCACCGCACGGTCGAAATCCTGCAGCGTCCACTTGCCGATGCCGGTCTCCGGATCGGGCGTGATGTTGGTCGAATAGATGCCGCCGATCGGCGTGTCGAATTTCAGGCCGCCCGCGAACGGTTTGCCGGCGGCGGCGGTATGGCAGGCGACGCAGTCGCCCGCGCGTGCGAGATACGCGCCGCGCTGCACCTGCTCCGCATCGGCGGCGTGCGCAGCGACGCCCCAGGCAGCCAGCGCGAGCGGTGCGCAGATGATCCGCGCGAACGCCGCGCGCAGGCCCTTGTAGACGATCTTCCTCATACGCTCACCAGCGGACCGGGGTTCTTCAGGTATTGCGAGCGGATCGCGCGCGCGGACCAGTAGGCCAGCGCGGCCGCGAGGCCGGTCGGGTTGTAGCCGGTTCCCTGCGGGAACGCCGACGCGCCCATCACGAACACGTTGTGCACGTCCCAGCTCTGCAGGTAGCGATTCAGCACGCTCGTGCGCGGATCGAGGCCCATGACCGCACCGCCGACGAGGTGCGTCGTCTGGTAGGCGCGGGTGTCGAAGTGCTTGCCGAACTCGCGCGTCGACACGCCGATCGCCTTCGGCCCCATCGCCTCCGCGATCCGCTTCATCTGTGCGGTCACGTACTGCGCCATCCGGATGTCGTTGTCCTTCCAGTCGAAGGTCATCCGCAGCAGCGGCTGGCCGTAGGAATCGCGGTAGGTCGGATCGAGGTCGAGATAGACGTCGCGATACGACATGTTGGTGCCGTGCGCGTCCATCGAGATCGTATGCGCGTAGGACTCCTTGACCGACTTCTTCCACGCGCTGCCCCACGCCGGCGTGCCGGGCGGCGTCGCGATCCCGCTGACGGGCTTCACGCCCGCCTGGTTCACCCACAGCGGCGAGCCGCCCACGAAACCGAGCGGCCCGTGGTCGAAGTTGTCCGCGTTGAAGTCGTCGACCGCGATGCCGTTGCCGCCCGCGCCGATGAACGGGTTCGTGTAGGTATCGCGATCGAAGAAGGCCTTGATCGTCGACAGGTTCTGGTAGGCGAAGTTGCGCCCCACCACGCCTTCGCCCGAGATCGGGTCGTACGGCTTGCCGATCCCCGACAGCAGCAGCAGGTGCACGTTGTGATACTGGAACGCGGCGACGATTACGAGATCGGCCGGCTGCGTGACCTCGCGGCCCGCGGGGTCGACATAGGTGACGCCCGTCGCGCGCTTCTTCGTGTCGTCGAGATCGACGCGCAGCACGTGGCACTTCGAGCGCAGTTCGAAGTTCGGCGACTGCTTGAGCGCGGGCAGGATGTTCAGGTTCGGCGACGCCTTCGAGTACATGTAGCACGCGTAGCCGCTGCAATAGCCGCAGAAATTGCACGGCCCCATCTGCACGCCGTACGGATTCGTGTACGGGCCGGAGGTGTTGGCCGACGGCAGCCGGTACGGATGCAGCCCCAGCTCGCGCGCAGCCTTCGCGAAGCGCTCCGCCGAGTAGGTATTCAGTTGCGCCTGCAACGGAAAATGATCGCTGCGGCTCGCCTCGAACACGTTGCCGTCGCCGACCACCTTGCCGTTCACCTTGTAGGCCTGCCCCGAGGTGCCGAACACCTTCTCCGCGAAGTCGAAGTGCGGCTCCAGCTCGTCGTAGCTGACGCCGTAGTCCTGGATCGTCATGCCTTCCGGGATGAACTTCCTGCCGTAGCGCTCCTCGTAATGGCTGCGCATGCGCAGTTCCTCCGGCATGATCCGGAAGTGCACGCCCGACCAGTGCAGGCCGGCGCCGCCCACGCCCTCGCCCGGCAGGAACGCCGCCAGCTGCCGGTACGGCAGCGCGACGTCGGCCGTGGTGTGGCGGATCGATACGGTCGTCTTCGAGAGGTCGAGGAACAGCTTCTTGCGGATGTTGTAGGTCAGCTCGTCGATCGTGTTCGGGTAGGCGCCGTCCGGATAGGTGTCGCGATACTCGCCGCGTTCGAGCGCGACCACCTTCAGGCCCGCCTCGGTCAGCTCCTTCGCGAGGATCGCGCCGGTCCAGCCGAAGCCGACGATCACCGCGTCGACATGAGGTTTCTTGTCCGCCATCAGGTCCGCTCCCCGTTGATCGACACCGGACCGTACGGATAGGCCTTGCCGTCCTGGTTGACGAAATCCATGAAGTCCGCGCGCGCGCCCGGGAAGCCGATCATCTTCCATGCCGCCATCCCGCGGTTGCCGCCGTGGACCGGGTCGCAGAAATAGCCTTCGCGCGTGTTCTGCAGCAACTGGCCGAAGAACACCTGCGGCGGCACGTCGTCGATCTGCGCCGCGCCGCTCTCGAGCGCGGCGAGCAACTGGTCGCGCTGCGCCGCGTCGAGCGCCGCGAACGGCTTGCCGTGCTGCTTGTCGCAGTAGCGGTTCACCGCCGCGATGCCGAGCCGGTAGATGTCGCGCGGCACCAGCTTGAGCTGGTAGCCGAGTTCCGCCACGCCCTCGCGGAACGGGCCCTGCATGTACCAGGTCGCGCCGCTCGCGTACGGCGTCTCCATCTGCCGGTCG
>NZ_JAAGNW010000274.1:6448-7104 GCF_010645215.1 Burkholderia multivorans
CTGTGTTCGATGCAGCGCCGGTGCCGCTGCGCTCGCAGCCGGCGAGCGACGCGATCGGCACGAGCGCGACCGAGGTCCGCAGGAATTGACGACGGGAATTCGGTTTGTCGGGTGGCGTAGACATGGTCGGCAATGAATGGTGGGGGAGACGCTTCGCGCCACTGAATAATTTTGTAAACACAAGGGGGCGGATGATAGATCAAGATCCGTTTTCTTGCGCTGAGGCGGCGGTTCGACGCGCCTTCGCCGCCGCCCCTGCCTGCACGGCCAAGGCATCGAGGACCGCTTTGCTTCGTTCAATTAAGCATGCGGGACGCGGGCCGGCAATGCCAAGTATCCCTATATCGCGGGGATGGAGGATTGCAAGCTTGTTAAACACGCGACGGCGCGCGGCAATGCTTAGGTTGCGAAGCGATTTCCGAATCGCGGGATTATTCAAGGCGCGCGGGAATCAATGAATTCAATCTCTTCGCATTCGTTCATGCGAATCGCCAGGCCCTGTACCTGCCTCGCGGAACGATTAATCGGATGAATGAAGGCTTGATCGCTCCATAAGTCGATCATCCCGAGTTTTCACCCGCGGCATGTTGCGCCGGATGATCTCTTTCGTGAAAAGCGCCCATGCCGGTCCCGATTCACGGCATGTCCCCATTCAT
>NZ_JAAGNW010000275.1:0-453 GCF_010645215.1 Burkholderia multivorans
GATGTGGCGCTCGATGTCAGGCTGCTGGACCGGCCGATCAATCTGATCGACGAGCGTTTTGATGTCGGCGTGCTGATGAGCGGGCAGATCGTGGGCGACAACCTGGTCAGACAGCCGCTGACCACCACGCGCATGACGCCCTGCGCCGCGCCCGCCTATCTGCGGAAGCACGGCGAGCCGACCCACCCGGCCGACCTGGCGGAACACGCCGGCCTGCTTCTGTCATGCGAACACGGCGGAGAACAGTATGAGTTTTCCGGCCCCGGCGGAGCCGTGCAGGCGTTTCTGACGACAGCGGCGCGCGCCAACAGCCTGATCATGCTGCGCGAACTCGCCGTGCTGGGAATGGGCGTGGCGATCCTTCCCGGTCATATGATCGCCGACGATCTGGCGCACGGCAGGCTCGTCCGCTTGTTGAACGACTATCGACTGGCGCCCATCGAAATGCAGCTG
>NZ_JAAGNW010000275.1:463-5002 GCF_010645215.1 Burkholderia multivorans
CATGCATGGGCGCGGCGCGCGAGGATGCTCCGGAGATTCGCGAAAGAGAAGCAAACCGGGAGGATCTCGACACCCGGCCCCTGGCCGTCGAACGGATGCCAAGCCAGGCGGCAGCGTGGTGAGCGGGCGCGGCCCGGCCCACCCCTGAGGAAACGGCGCCGTTACCGGCGCCGCATGCGTTTCTACCGGCGGCGGCGCGCATCCGCCGCCGGCCGCCGGCCGGTCACCGGGACCCGACGTCGGGTTCGAGCGCGCTCAACTCGACTCCGCGCTCGGCCGCCTTGCGACGCGCCGTCATCAGCACGATCAGCAGCGCCACGGCTTCGAGCAGCCCGCTCAGCCAGCCGAGATTGACCACCCCGATTCTGCTCAAGGTCAATCCGCCCAGCGCCGAGCCGGCCGAAAAACCGATGTACATGAAGGATGCGTTCAGGGACAGCACGACCGGCGCGACGCTCACGCCGCCCACGGAAATCAGGCGGGACTGCTGCGGCGGAATGAAACCCCAGATGGATGCGCCCCACAGCATGACGGCCACCAGCACCGGCAGCACCGCCATCGACGGCGGAACATAGGCGTTGATCAGGGACAGCGACACGAAGGCGCAGATGGCCACGCCCAGCGCGAACAGGATGACTCGGGTCGAGCCCAGCCTGTCGGTGAGACGGCCTCCGTTCATCATCCCCGTTACCGCCGACACGCCCCATGCGAACAGAATGATGCTGAGCGAAATGCTGTGCGCGCCGAGCGTATCGCCGATATACGCGGCGATGTAGGTATAGATCGTGTAGGCGCCGGCCGCCCAGAAGAACGTCACCAGCAGCGCAACCAGCATCGCGGGCCTGCGCGCGACGCTGACGCGCTGCGCCAGCGTCGCGGTCGGGAGTCCTTTGCCGAATCCCTTGGGCAAACCGACGCTCAGGCCAACGGCGCCGATCGCCCCGAGCACCGCCACGCAGGCGAATGTCGAGCGCCAGCCGCCCAGGCTGCCGATCACCGCGCCGAGCGGAACCCCAAGCGCAATCGCCAGGCTGGAGCCGCCGTTCACCGTGGCCAGCGCGCGGCCGCGATGCTCGGGCGCGACCAGCGAGCCCGCCACCGCGTTCGCATTGGGCATGTAGAGCCCGGCGGAGAACGCCAGCAGGATTCGCGCCGCCATCAGCTGCACGAAACTCGTCGAGCACATTGCCACGACGTTGGCTACGGCAAACGCCGCGAGACTGAAAATGAGCAGCGTGCGTCGATTCAGACTGCCGGTCAGGGTCGTCAGGATCGGCGAGCTGATGGCATAGGCGAACGCAAATACCGTCACCAGCAATCCGGCCATCCCGACGCTCACCGACATGTCCCGGGAAATGGTCGGCAGGAGCGGGGCGATCATGAAACCTTCCGTCGATAACGCGAATGCCCCGAGCGCCAGCCAATAAAGCGGGCGTTTCGATCTGATCTGATCCGTTTCCATGAAACCGTCCTCTGAAGAAGTTGATGTGCCCGCCGCCGAGTCGTGAAACCGTCAGGCCGTCGCCCCGGCGAACCGGCCGTGCGCGATCCTCGCGTTTCGACGCGAGACGATTTCGCGACACAATTAGCAATCCATATTATTTACAACACGATTACGCGAAAGCGGCCGTCCTTTCCTGCGTTACGTCCTGCTCTTATCCCGGCTGTCCGAACGTTCTGCAAGCGCGGCCGCCTTCCTGCCCGGCGCTTGGTATTCGGTACAAATCTCGTGTCCCGCCGACCCTGCTCCGGCGCCCGTTTTCAGGCAGCCGGAAACGCCCTCGCCCGCCGTTCGCCGTTTGCAGAAACCCGGCCGGCGTGCCCATCCATCATCCGCGCGCATCGGAACCCGCTCCGTTCTCGATCCGCGCGATCGTCCGGCGGCCGCCGGCCTTCAGTCAGTCTGCCCGGTCATCCGTGCCCGACGCGATGTCGTTCAGCCACTCGCACAGCTGCTTGACTTCCCGGCGAATGAACTTCTCGTCGCTGTAGGCATTCGCGAGCATCGATATCCCTTGCGTGCGCGACAGCAGATGCATGGCCAGCATGTCCGCCTCCGCCTTCCGGCCCAGCAGGACGAACTGCTGGCGCAGCCATGTCCTCAGCAACGTAAACAACTCGCTGACCCGCTCGTGGTAACCGTGATCCAGCTTGGTCAGCTCCGCCGACAGCGTGCCGATCGGGCAACCCGAGCGCATGATCTTGCCGCGGTTGACGACCAGCATGTGAATGAACCGCCGGATGCGGTCCGCAGGTTCCGCCCACTCGGTTTCCCAGTCGTCCAGCATCGCCCGGGTGCCTGCCAAGCGGCTGTCGATCACCGCCCCGAGGATGTCGTCCTTGGTCTTGAAGTGATAATAGAAATTGCCGCGCGAGATTTTCACGTCGTCCGCGATATCCGAAAACGACGTGTGCTCATAACCTTGCAAATAGAACAACTGGTCCGCCGAACTGATGATGAGCTCGCGTGTCGACTGGTCTTTCATCCCTACACCTCCATTTCGTCACGATTCCCGCCTCTGTTCCGGTCGCCTCTCGCCACACCGGATAGAATTAGGATTATCGTCCTATCGTTCCAGCATATTAGGACCGTCGCCCTAGAGCGTCAAGCGCTAGCGAAAACCATGCGGAAAATCGTCGCGGCCTCGGCCGGCCTGCCGGCGCAGCGATCCTGGCGGGCTCGGCGCTGCGGGCAGCGCCGGGGCAGCTAAGGTAAACCCGTATTTCCATCGTGAGCCCTGCCCCGGCCGTCGACGATCCCGCCGCCGGCATGCCTCGACCGTGCGGCGCTCGCCGGATCGGCGGGACGCAGCGGGTCGCAGCATCGACACGGTTGCGGAATGACGCTATCGTCGGGCGGCTAACGGATTGTCGCGACCGACGGGCGGCCTGCGTGGCCGCCTTCATCGAGCGTCTGGAATCGTTCAACGAGGAACCGAGCATGAGCCACGAACCGATGTCGGGACTGGATTATCTGCGGGCGGCCGCGGCAGGCGAGGTAGCGCAGGCGCCCATGTGGTCGACGATGCCGATGCGCGCGGAGTCGATCGAATCGGGCTACGTGAAGATGATCGTTCGTGCGGACGAGCGACATCTGAACTCGCAGGGGAGCGTTCACGGAGGCTTCGCGGCGACCGTGCTCGATTCGGTCACGGGCTGCGCCGTTCATACGATGCTGGACGGGGCGACCGGTTATGCGACGGTCGAGCTCGGCGTGAAGATGCTTCGGCCCGTTCCGCAGGGGACGGAGCTGGTCGCGGAGGGGCGGGTCGTCCACCTGTCGAGGAGCCTGGGGGTCGCGGAAGGGACCATCAAAACCGTCGACGGCAAGCAGATCGCGCTCGCGACCGCGACCTGTTTCATCCGGCGCGCGGACCACGCGCACCCGGCGTGACCGGCCCGCCGGCCGCGGGCGTCCGCCTTCGGCGCGGATGCACGACGTGATCGACGTCAGCCCGCGCGCCCGGATCTGAACACGCGGCCCGGGGATCGCACCGCGACGGCGACGCGGATCGGCCCGCGACGATCCCCTCTGCCGCCCCCGACAAACCTGCCCCGCAGGCGCGCCGGTTCGCCCGCTTTTCACACCCGCCCGTCACCCACCGTTCTTCCCCTGGTCTCGCCGGACTTTCCTGCGAGCACGTCCCGTGTCCACGTCCTGGAGAACGTCATGTCCGCAACACCACACCACGACCTGTCCGAAGCCGTCGCCGCGCGCGTATCGGGAGCCGCTCATGACTGACGACGCACTCGATCCCCTGCTGCGCCAGTTCGCTGAAAAGCGCCTGGGCCGCGCGCTGACGCCCGACGACGAACACCTGCTGCTGCAACAGATGCGGCACGGGCCGGCCCCTCAGCCCGAAACCGCGCCGGCTGCGCCGCGTCCGACGCCTGCCGCGCCGCAAGCGCCGAAGACCCGGCAGGCAGTGCGCGAGCAGATGCGTCATTTCCTGCAGTTGAACCAGCAGAAAGCCTACGAGAAGATGCGCGGCATCCTGCAGACCATCGACACGCAGAACGCCGCGACGCTCGAGGTGCTGGACCACGAGCAGCGCAAGGTCGCGGGCATGGTCGACGCGCGCGAGCCTGCGCCGCCGCCCGACGCCGCGCAGGACGCCACCCAGCAGGCGCTGGTGTCGATCGGCGAACATCTGGCCGACCTGATCCGTCAGGAAGTGGAGCGCTGCTTCGCACTGCATCTCGCGCCGCTCGCGCTGCAGGTGCGCGATATCCATGCATGGCTGGCGGAACTGAACGCGTCCGTCGCGCCCGCCGATGCGCCTTCGCCCGCGCCCGCGCCTGAGGCCGCCGGACTCGCGACCTGGGTTCACGCCCCGTCCGGCGAAGCGTCCTTGGAATAGCACCTGGGACACGCGGCGCGACCCATCAGCGGCAGGCTCCCGGTGTGCGATCCCTCAATGTCGTCACCTGAACCAAGGAGCAAAAGATGTCGGATACGTGCCAAGTGTGCCAAGTCAATCCCGCGATCACCGACGCGGTCACGCAAGCGAACGTGAAGGTGGTCGCCGAAGCGCCGGC
>NZ_JAAGNW010000275.1:5012-7006 GCF_010645215.1 Burkholderia multivorans
ATGGCGATGGGTTCGCTGTATCAAGCCCAGAGCCATTCGCTGAGCATCCTGTTCGAGAACGCCGTGCAGCAGCAATCGCAGGCGGCGATCCAGTCGCAGACCTCGACCAACGTCGGCACGATGCAGCTGTACACGATCGGACCGGAAAGCGCGGGCGCCGCGGCGACCGAGATCGGTTCGAACGGCATCCTCGCCGTGCTGGCCGACGTGATCGCCATCGGCAAGACCATGGGCGGCACCGCCTGACGCGCGCCTCACGCGCGGCGGCCCGATGCGGCGGGCCGCCGTCGCCGGCGCGCGAGCCCTGCGCGCCGCGCGATGCGTCGCTCCCATGCTTCGTCACCCCCAATTGATTCCGCTGCGCGCAGCGCCGGCCCACCGTCGCGCTGGCCAGCCAACCAGGAGATCCATTCATGCCCACCCCTGATCCGACCACGCCCACCACGACCACGCCCTGCAAGGCGTGCGGCGTGAATGCGGCGATCACCGACGCGGTTACCCAAACCAACGTGAAAGTGGTCGCAGAAGCCCCCGCGATGGCGATGGGTTCGCTGTACCAGGCGCAGAGCCACTCGCTCGGCATCCTGTTCGAGAACGCCGTGCAGCAGCAGTCGCAGGCGGCGATCCAGCTGCAGACCTCGACCAATGTCGGCACGATGCAGCTGTACGCGCTCGGCGCGGAGAGCGCCGGCGCGGCCGCCACCGAGATCGGCACGGCCGGCGTGTTGTCCGCGCTGGCCAGCGCGATCGCGCTCGGCAAGGCGCTCGGCGGCGCCGCGTAAGCGCCCGTCGGCGCCCGTCAGCGGCCGGCCGGGCCCGGCCGCCGTTGATGCCGGCCGTCGCCGCATCGCGGCGGCGGCCGGCTCCGTGCGTGGCCGCTCCCCTCCGCGCCCACCCTGCCCCCTTCCCTGCCATCCAGGAGCAACGCCATGCCAGATCAGGTCTCCCCCGCGATCACCGATGCCGTCACCCAGACCAACGTCAAGGTCGTGGGCGAGTCGCCCGCCGTCGCGCTGGGCACGCTCATGCAGTCGAATGCGCACGCGACGTCGATCCTGCTTCACAACGCCGTGCAGATGCAGGCAAACCAGGCGGCCGCGAACATGGCCGCGACCACCGTCGGGATCCTGCAGCTCTATGCGGGATCGCCCGTCGGCGTGGCGGCCGCCGCGCGCGCGGCGAACCAGAATCCGCTGGCCCAGCTCGCGCCGATCGCCCAGCTGATCACTGCGCTGAACCCCCGACGCGGCTGATGCGTCGGGCGTTCCCGCGCACCGACGCGCGGCGGAAAGCCGGGCGTCGGCGGCGGCCTGCCGTTGCGCCTCCATGGCGACGACCGGCTCGCCCTGCAGGCGCCGGTTGCCAGCCTGCGCCTCGTGATCGCTGCGCGCGCATCGAATCGTGACGAACCGGGTTCGGCGCTGATGCCCACGAAGTCGTCTCGATCAAGGCGGCTTCCGGAAAGCCATCCGGATCGCCGTGACGCACGCGCCGTCGAGCCGTCCGCCGGCAAGCGTCCGAGCAAACCGACCCCATCCCCGACGTCTTCGATCTCGGGCGAGCGAAGCCCGACTGCGCAGCCCGTGGCCGGGTAGGCCCATACGATTTCGGAGCGCGTCGCGGCCCGTCTGAGCATCGTCTTCGACGCTCGGCGGCCGCGATCGCGCGCGCCCGGCGCCGTCACGCCGCCCGCTTCGCCGTTCCGGCGCATGTCACCCTACCTGTTCTGGTAGGTATTCGATCCCCCTCTTCACACCGTACGCACGCGGACGTCTTTCCGCTGAGTGGCCAGATCAACCTACATAACCGCGCACGGAGACCATGTCAGCTCTCGCCCTTGCCCAGCCTCAGGCGTCATCCACGTCGTCGATACTCGACACGCTTCCCGATGCGCTCCGCCTGCATGTCGAGCAGCATCTCGCCCCGCGCTCGGGGCGCGGCAATCGCCTGCTGTTCTTCAAGGGCGATCCCGAGGACTTCATCGCCTTCGTCCA
>NZ_JAAGNW010000276.1:0-4304 GCF_010645215.1 Burkholderia multivorans
AGCAGCGATGCGCAAACGGGGGCGGGCGCCGCGGCGCAGGCGCCAGCGCCGGTGCAGGGCTCTGCCTCGCGGAGCAAAGGGCCGGGTCCGATCGCCGGGCTCGGCGATTCCGGCGGCGCGAGCGATCCTGCGGCTAACCAACTGCAGGAGAACATCAAGCGCCTGCAGCAGCAACTCCAGCAGATCCAGCAGCAGATCGCGCAGGCGCGCAGCGATACCGAGCGTCAGGCGCTCGCGGCGGAGGCACAGGTGATTGCGGGCGCGCTGCAGCAGGCAGTCGGCCAACTGGTGGCGCGCATGGCCAAGAGCGCGCCGCCCGGCGGCGTCGACGTGCAGGCGTAACGCACGCAGCCGGTCACCCGGCGGCCGGCTCCCCGGCGGCCGGCGCATCATCCGGGGCGGCCGCCTCGCGCGGCCAGCCGGGGCCCGGCAGCGCTTCGACCGCGCGCGGATCGAGCGCTTCGCCGCAGGCCGAACACACCATCACCGGCTCGATCAGGTGACCGCAGCTGCGATGCCGGAGTACGACCGGCGGCCCCGCGCCGTCGTCCTTCCAGCGGTCGCCCCAGGCCGTCAGCGCAAGCAGGACCGGATAGAGGTCGCGCCCCTTGTCCGACAGGCGGTATTCGAAGCGCGGCGGCCGGTCCTGGTAGGCCTGCTTGACCAGCACCCCTTCGTCGACGAGGCGCGCGAGGCGTTCCGCGAGGACATGGCGGGTCACGCCGAGCTGGGCCTGGAACGCGTCGAAGCGCCGCATGCCCCAGAACGCGTTGCGCAGGATCAGCATGGTCCAGCGATCACCGAGCACCGCCAGCGTACGCGCGACCGAACACGGCATCGAGCCGACGTCATCCCATTTCATGATCAAGTCTCGCCAGGAGGGTTCGCGGGATTGCGGGTTCCATTGTAGAACGGACATTCGAGTGAAACGGCATTTCCGCGTTGACAGGTTTCGGCGGCATACGAATAATGAGTTCTGTTTTGGAACTCACAACCTCACTGGCAACAATTGCGTTGTCGATGTCACCTCCAGGAGCCGTCCAGATGAATCCGCTTTCGATGTCCGGCATTGAGCTGTTGCGCGCTGCGGTTGCGGGAGAGGTGCCGCCCGCGTCGATTTCCCAGACCATGCCCATGCGCCCCGAAACCGTCGAGGTCGGCTACGTGAAGATGAGCGCGCGCGCCGACGAGCGCCATCTGAATCCGCTCGGCGGCGTGCACGGCGGCTTCGCGGCAACCGTGCTGGATTCCGTCACGGGGTGCGCGGTGCATACGATGCTGGACGCGGGCATCGGCTACGGGACGATCGACCTGCATGTGAAGATGCTGCGGCCGGTGCCGCGCGACACCGACCTGATCGCGGAAGGGCGCGTGATTCATCTGTCGAAGAATCTCGGCGTGGCCGAGGGCACGCTGAAGACGCCGGACGACAAGATCGTCGCGCATGCGTCGGCGACCTGCATGATCCAGCGCCCCGCGTGATGCCGGGCGGCGCGCCGGAACGGATGGTGCGAGTCGTACGAGTCGTGCGGGCTGGGGCAGGTTAACGGTACAGTTCGGAAGTTTCGCGGCCGGGTGCGGCCGGGCAGGGCGTTCGCGCCGGTCCGGTGCCTCCGGCGCATGAACGCCTTCCACCCTTCACCCAGCCGGACCGCGCACGACGCGGCGAAGCCGGCGCACCAGGAAACCGCACATGGAATACCGCACCCTCGGCGATTCAGGCGTCGAAGTGAGCCTGATCGGGCTCGGCACGATGACATGGGGCGAACAGAACAGCGAACAGGACGCACACGCACAGCTCGACCACGCGGTCGACGCGGGCGTCACGCTGATCGACGCCGCCGAGATGTATCCGGTGCCGCCCCGGCCCGAGACGCAGGGCCGCACCGAACAGTACATCGGCAACTGGCTCGCGCAGGATCGGGCGCGGCGCGCGAAGGTCGCGATCGCGACGAAGATCGCAGGGCCCGCGCGCCAGCCGCACAATCCCCGCCATATCCGGGGCGAGGGCAACCAGTTCGACCGGGCCAATCTCACCGAGGCGCTCGACGGCAGCCTCCGGCGGCTGCAGACCGATTACATCGACCTGTACCAGCTGCACTGGCCCGACCGCAGCACGACGACGTTCGGCCGGCCCGCGTACCCGTGGATCGACGACGCCTATACGGTGCCGATCGAGGAAACGCTCAGCGTGCTCGCCGAGTTCGTGAAGGCGGGCAAGGTGCGGCACATCGGCGTGTCGAACGAGACGCCGTGGGGCGTCGCGCAGTTCCTGCAGGCGGCGCAGCGCCTGGGCCTGCCGCGCATCGTCAGCATCCAGAATCCGTACAGCCTGCTCAATCGCACGTTCGAGAACGGCCTGTCGGAGTTCAGCCACCGCGAGCGCATCGGCCTGCTGGCCTATTCGCCGCTCGCGTTCGGCTGGCTCAGCGGCAAGTACGAGGAGGGCGCCCGCCCGGACGGCGCGCGCATCACGCTGTTCGAGCGCTTCCAGCGCTACAGCAAGCCGCAGGCCGTGCAGGCCACGTCGCGCTATGTCGCGCTCGCGAAGCGCCACGGCCTGTCGCCCGCGCAGCTCGCGCTGGCCTTCGTCAACAGCCGTCCGTTCGTGACGAGCAACCTGATCGGCGCGACCTCGCTCGCGCAACTGCGGGAAAACCTCGGCAGCCTCGCGGTGAAGCTGACGCCCGAGATCCTCGCGGAAATCGACGCGCTGCACGAATTGCAGCCGAATCCCGCGCCGTAACTCGGCGCATCAGGGCGGGCCGGGCGGCGTCGTGCGCCGCAACAAACCGGCCGGCCTCGTCGGCATGAGCCCGGTGTCGCGCTTCGCGACCACCGGGGCGCACGGCTTGCCTGTCGCGAGAAGGCCGCGCCGCCGGCCCCCACCGTGAGATAATCCACCGTTTCGCAGTTGCAAGCCGGTCGTTCCGACGCGGTGCGTCGGCGCGGGTCGCGGCCCACGGCGCGCCATGGGGCGGGACGATGGGCGATGCGCGTGCTCCGATTCCGTTTCCGTATCAAACAACGATGAATACAACCCGAACCGCCCCGCCTTCGGCGCTGGGATGGATGACCTTCCTGCTGCTCGCCGTGGCGGGACTCTTCTACGTCAAGTGGTTTCCCTACTACCACAAGGCGTTCACCGCGGCCGAACATCATTCGATCGGCCAGTCGATCCTGACGGGCGGGGCCGCCACGCCGCCGTCGCCGTCGCTGCAGGCCGCGCTCGATTACGCGTGGGCCTACGGCAAGGCGATCTGGCAGGCGATGGTGCTCGGCCTGCTGCTGGGCTCCGGCGTCCAGGCGCTGCTGCCCGCTCATTGGGTCGCGCGCGTGCTCGGCCGGACCGGGTTCGGCAGCGTCGCGGCGGGCGGCCTGCTGTCGCTGCCCGGCATGATGTGCACCTGCTGCGCGGCGCCCGTGGTGGCGGGCCTGCGCGAGCGCGACGCGTCGCCGGGCGGCGCGGTCGCGTTCTGGCTCGGCAACACGGTGCTGAATCCCGCCGCGCTCGTGTTCATGGGCTTCGTGCTCGGCTGGCAGTGGAGCGCGCTGCGGCTCGTGCTGGGCGTCGCGATGGTGTTCGGGATCGGCTATCTGCTGAACCGGCTCGCCGCGCCGCAAGCGCGCCCGTTCGACGAGGCGCGGCTCGCGCAGCTGGCTGCCGAGCAGGCCGCCGCCGGCAACGCGTTCGCGCGCTGGTTCAAGCTGTTCGCGCGGATGGCGCTGCGGCTCATCCCCGAGTACATCGTGCTCGTGCTGTTGCTGGGCGCGGCGCGTGCGTGGCTGTTTCCGCACGTCGGCCCGGAGATCGGCAACCAGCTCGCCTGGATCGTCGCTTTCGCGGTGGCGGGCATGCTGTTCGTGATCCCGACCGCGGGCGAGGTACCGATCATCCAGACGATGCTGTCGCTCGGCATCGGCGTCGGTCCCGCCGCCGCGCTGCTGATGACGCTGCCGCCCATCAGCGTGCCGTCGCTCGCGATGCTCGCGCGTTCGTTCAAGCCGTACATGCTCACGCTCGTCGCGCTGCTGGTGGTCGGATTCGGGATCATCAGCGGGCTTGCCGCCGTGGCGCTCGGTTTCTGAGCGCCGCTCGCGGCGCCAGTCGATTTCCGGGGCGGTCATCGGCGCCGGCCCGGCCATTATTCAGAAGCAATCAGGAAAACGCATGACGCAACACAAGGTACACCCCAAGCTCGAACAGGCGCTCACGCGCGGCGACCTGGCGATCCGCCAGGCCAATTCGGCGCGCGCGACGGCCGTGCTGAACGCGCTCGGCAAGATGATCATCGAGGCGTCGG
>NZ_JAAGNW010000276.1:4314-6373 GCF_010645215.1 Burkholderia multivorans
GAGATCCCGCAGGGCGAGCGCATCTATGATCCCGTCAATGGCCTGTGGCCGCAGAAGATGCTGGTGTCGTTCGACGGGCCGGTCGAGGAAGCGGACGCAGAGGAACTGCGCACGGTTTTTCTGGTGGCCGACGATCCGGGCACGATGTTCCGCGTCGACTGGCATCGCGCGGACGGCAAGCAGGGACGCTACGAAGGCGGCCCGCTCGCGACCGTCGCGTTCCTGACCGACGTCGACATCCCGTGGAGCGACGACGACGAGTGACGCGGGCGCGGCGCCCGGTCAGCGCATCATGCGCCGCTTGAACAGGCGCGCGGACACCAGGAAGCCGCCTGCCGCGTAGGCGGCCAGCACGGCGAGGTGTACGCCGACGTCGCTCGCCGGGCGGCCGAGCATCGCCGGGCGGATCGCGTCGACGGCATTCGCAAGCGGCAGCGCGTACGCGACGTGCCGCGCGAAGGCCGGCAGCTGCGTGACCGGGAAGAATACGCCGGACAGCAGCATCATCGGCGTCATCACGAGCGTCTGATAGAACATGAAGAAGTCGTAGGACGAGGCGAGCGCGGTGACGATCGCCGCCACGCTCGCGAACGCGAGGCCCGCGAGCACGATCACGGGCAGCGCGGCCAGCATCGACGGAAAGCTCGCATAGCCGAGCAGGCCCGCCACCACCATGATCGCGCAGCTCGACAGCACCGCCTTGCTCGCGGCCCAGACGATCTCGCCCAGCACGATGTCGCCGAGCGACAGCGGGGTGTGCATGATCGCTTCCCAGGTGCGCTGCACGTGCATGCGCGAGAACCCCGAATACATCGACTCGAAACGCGATGTACGACACGCCGTCGACACGGCCGACCATCAGGCCGAGCCCGAACCCCAGCCCGAACAGATAGATCATCGGATCCGCGAGGTTGCCGACGATCGACGCGATCGCGAGTTTCTTCCACACCAGATAGTTGCGGCGCCAGACCGCGATCCAGTTGGTCGCGTTGGCGGGCAGCGCGAGCGCGAAGCGGGAGTCCGCGGGGCGCGGCTCGGCGAGCGGGTAGTGGCGGGTATCCATCGTTCAATCCTGCATGTCGCGGCCGGTCAGCCGCAGGAACACGTCCTCGAGATTGGCGGGCCGATGCAGGTAGCGCAGCCCGCCGCGGGCCTTCAGGTGCGCGTGGATCGGCTCCGGATCGGCAACATAGCAGAACAGCGTCTCGCCGCTGATCTCGGTGCGCGCCGCGAGCGGCGCCAGCTCGTCGCGCAGGCGCGCGGGCTCGGGCCCGTAGATCTCGATCACGTCGCAGCCGATCTCCGATTCGATCAGCGCGCGCGGCGCGCCCTCGGCGATCTTGCGGCCTTCCTCGATCACGCACAGGCGGTCGCACAGCCGCTCGGCTTCCTCCATGAAGTGCGTGGTCAGCAGGATGGTCTTGCCGCGCGCGAGCAGCGAACGCAGCCGCTCCCACATCAGATGGCGCGCCTGCGGGTCGAGGCCGGTGGTCGGTTCGTCGAGCACCAGCACGTCGGGATCGTTGACGAGCGCGCGGGCGAGCGTCAGGCGCCGTTTCATGCCGCCCGACAGTTCGCCGACTTTCGCGTCCGCCTTGTTCTCGAGCTTCGCGAATTCGAGCAGCGGCGCGACGAGCGCGCGCGCAGCGGATGCCGACAGCCCGAAGTAGCGGCTGAACACGACCAGGTTCTCGCGCACGGTGAAGTCGGGATCGAGATTGTCGAACTGCGGCACCACGCCGACCCGCTGCCGAGCGTGACGCGCGCGCCGCGGCACGGGTTCGCCGCACAGCGTGATCGCGCCCGCATCCGGATGCGCGATGCCGAGCAGCATCTTCAGCGTGGTGGTCTTGCCCGCGCCGTTCGGGCCGAGCAGGCCGAAGCACTCGCCGGGCTGCACGCGGAACGACAGGCCGTCGACGACGAGCCGTCCGTCGTAACTTTTTTTCACTTCCTGGAAATCGATCGGTGCGACGGGCATGGGCGGCACGCGTGGTTGGAATCGGTCGAGACGAGCGGGCCATTCTAGTGCATCGGCTGCCCGGTTTCAGCGCGCGAT
>NZ_JAAGNW010000276.1:6383-6839 GCF_010645215.1 Burkholderia multivorans
ATCGCGGATTTGCGCGACGCGGCGCATCAGCGTTTTCCATCCCTTGCATCAAAATTTGCGACGCACCATGATTGATTGCCGGGCCGCGTTGTCACGAATGGGAGGCGTCATGGCTAGCTACAAGAAAATCCTGCTGTGTTACGACGGCACGCTCGAGGGGCGCAAGGCGCTGCGCTGCGGCGCCGATCTGGCGCTCGAGCTGAAGGCCGAGACCCACCTGCTGTCGGTGGTCGACATGCGCACGAGCATCGCGCAGAGTGCGGGACTCCTGACCGATGTCGCCTGCGGGCGCTTCGAGGAAACCGCGCGGGAGATCCTGGAAGAAGGCGTGAACTGGCTGACCGAGCGCGGCGTGCAGGCGCAGGGCCATTTCGCGTTCGGCTATCCGATCGACGAAATCGCGAATCTCGCGGCCCAGCTCGGCGTGGATCTCGTCGTGGTCGGGCATCGCTGCCG
>NZ_JAAGNW010000277.1:0-460 GCF_010645215.1 Burkholderia multivorans
GATGTACGGCACGTGATAGCCGACGAACGACGGCAGCACGTCGAAGCCCGCATACCCGAGCGTGCCGCGCAGTACGTGGCGCAGCATCAGGTCCATCTCGCCGTGCACGCCGTCCGCGCCGAACATATGGTCGCGCCCGCCGCAGGTATACGCGAGCAGCGCGCGCTTGCCGCGCATCCCGCCGCGATCGTAGAAACGCACGCCGCCGTACACCTTGCCCGAGACGAGCACGCGATCCATCCAGCCCTTCATGATCGCGGGCACCGAGCACCAGAACAGCGGAAAACTCAGGATCAGCAGGTCGCACGCGAGCAGCTTTTCAAGCTCCGCTGCGATGTCGGGCGCAATGGCGCGTGCGGCGACGTTCTCACGCTGCTCCAGCGCGTAGACGAGGTAGTCGGGATTCTTCCGCACCTCGAAATCGGCCGCGCTCGCGATCGGGTTCCACTGCATCGCGTAC
>NZ_JAAGNW010000277.1:470-1458 GCF_010645215.1 Burkholderia multivorans
GACGTCGTGAACGACTGCGGTTCGGGGTGGGCGTGAACGATCAGGACATTCATGGTGCGATTTTTCTCCGCTATAGGGCGTTATGTCGGGTTGAATCAGGCGGACCCGGCCGCGCGCTTGCGCAGCAGCGACAAGCCGATCGCGACGCAGGTCGCCGCGAGCAACAACGTGGACACCGACGCGATCGCCGGATCGACGTTCTCACGCATCCCGTCCCACATGCGGCGCGGCATCGTGTACACGCTCCGGCTCGAAATGAACAGCGTGACGACCAGTTCGTCCCACGACAGGATGAACGCGAACACGGCGGCCGACATCACGCCCGGCCGGATCGACGGCAGGATCACATAGCGCAGCGTCTGCGCGAGGTTCGCGCCGAGGCTGCGCGACGCCTGCTCGATCCGCAGGCCGAGCGTCGCGAGCGACGCCGATACAGCGACGACCACGTAAGGCACCGACAGCACGGCGTGCGACAGGATCACCGCCGGATAGCTGTCCAGCATCCCGAACTCGCCCCACAGCCGGTAGAACGCGAGCGCCGATACGATCGGCGGCACGATCAGCGGAAACAGGATCACGCCGCGCACGAGTTCGCCGCGCCGCGACGCGATCTTCCACAGGCCGATCGCGCACAGCGTGCCGAGCGTCACCGAGAGCGCAGACGACACCAGCGCGATCAGCCCGCTCTGCAGGAAGCTCGACACCCAGGCGCCGTCGTCGAACAGCCCGCGATAGTGCCGCAGCGACAGTGCGCCGTCCGGCATCGACAGATAGTCGTTCGGCGTGAGCGACACGGGCACCGACACGAGCAGCGGCAGCATCAGGAACAGGATCGCGCCCCACGCGACCCCGATCACCAGCGCGCGCCCGGCCGTCAGTCTGGTCTTCATGTTCGATTCCTCCAGTCGGGTTCAGCGCGCGCCGAACAGCTCGCGCAGGTCGACGAAGCGCGCAAGCAGCGCGAGCGCGGCCAGGATCGACGCCAGCA
>NZ_JAAGNW010000277.1:1468-2482 GCF_010645215.1 Burkholderia multivorans
AAAAGCGATGCAAGCGCCGCCCCGCTGCCCCAGTTCATGAGTTGCAGGATCTGCGTGCTGATGTACTCGGCGATCATCACGGTGCGGCCGCCGCCGAGAATCACCGGCGTCACGTAGAAACCGAGCGAGAAGATGAACACGAGGATCGCCGCGCCGACGATGCCCGGCCGCGTCTGCGGGAAATACACCTTGCGGAACGTGACGAACGCGCCCGCACCGAGCCCCTGCGACGCGCGCGCGAGTTGCGGATCGATGCCCTTCATGTTCGCGTACAGCGGCAGCACTGCGTACGGGATCATGAAGTGGATCATCCCGATCACGACGCCGACCTCGTTGCGCATCAGCGGCAGCGGCGAATCGATCAGGCCGAGGCGCATCAGCAGCGTGTTGACGAGCCCCTGCTCGCCGAGCAGGAACAGCCACGAGAACGCGCGCACCAGCACCGACGCCCAGAACGGCACGAGCAGCCCGAACATCAGCGCGGCTCGCTGGCGCGGGCCGACGTGCGCCAGCGCATAGGCGATCGCGTAGCCGAACCCGACCGAGCACACGGTCGTGATCGCGCAGACGCGCAGCGTGGTCCACAGCACGCGGTGCACGCCATGGTTTTCCAGCAGCCGCGCATAGTTGTGCAGCCCGGGTTCCGGCACGGCAATGCCGAGCCACAGCACGCGTGCCAGCGGGTAGACATACAGCACGATCAGCACCGCGAGCAGCGGCGCGACGAGCAGCCAGTAGCGGTCGGCTTTCGCGCGGCCGAGCGGGACGGCGCCCGCGGCGGGAGAAGTCAGGATGGTCATGGCGTCATGCTCGCAAAGGGGCCGCTCAGGACGACATCAGGTCGGTGTACTGCGCGAGCGTCGACTCGTAGTGCTGCGCCCACCACACCGGATCCACCTTGCACTGCTTCGCCCAGTTCTCGGGCGTGCCGGGATTGTCGGCGCGCAGCGCCAACGGCACCGCGGCCGTCGCGGCCGGCGTCACGGGCCCGTTGCCGAGCATCGACAGCAGGCG
>NZ_JAAGNW010000277.1:2492-6702 GCF_010645215.1 Burkholderia multivorans
GCGGTTCGATGCCGTGCGCAAACTTGATGAACTGCCACGCGGCATCGCCCGACGGGTTGTTCTTCGGCACGCCCCACACGTCGCACGACGCGAGCCCCTGCTCCCACGTGTAACGGAACCGCCCGCCCGTTTCGCGCTGGATCACGTTCGCGCGCGTATGCCAGATGCACGCCATGCTCACTTCGCCGTTGCGCAGCAGTTGCAGGCTGTCCGCCCCCGAATCCCACAACAGCACGTTCGAGCGCAACGCCTTCAGCTGCTTCATCGCGCGCGGCACGTCGAGCGGATAGACCTTGTCCTTGTCGACGCCATCGGCCATCAGCGCGGCTTCGAGCGCGCCGCCCATCCACTTCCACAGCCCGCGCTTGCCCGGAAACTTGCCGACGTTCCAGAAGTCGGCCCAGTTCCTCGGCGGATTCGCGCCGAATTTGCGCGCGTCGTAGGCGAGCACGTAGCTCAGCAGGTAGGCCGGCGCCCCGAAATCCGACGCGAGCCCCGGCAGCGCGTTGCGGCCGACCACCGCATAATCGATCGGCCGCAGGAAGCCCTGCCTGCCGAGCTTGATCGCCGCGAATGCGTCGAGATCCATCACGTCCCAGATCACGTTCCTGTTCTCGACCATCGCCTTGATCTTGCCGTCCTCCGGCGACGAGTCGTAACCCATCTTGATCCCGCTCGCCTTCGTGAACGGGTCCATGAACGAGGAACGGAACGCCATGCGCGCTTCCCCGCCCCACGCGCTCAGCACGATTTCCTTCGGATCGGCCGCGTGCGCGCCCTTCGCGCCGAGCGACAGCAGGGTCGGCGCGACGCCCGCGGCAGCGCACAGCCGCAGGAAATCGCGGCGGCGCTGCGACGCGACGGGCCGCAGGTCGTGCGCTTGATCGATCAGGTCTTGCAGATATCGGTTCGTCATGGTGTCTCCTCCTGACTGGGCGGCGCCCGCACGCGTCTCGTCGTTTCCGGGCGTTCGTGAATCGGCGGGCGACGACGGCGCGGGCCGCGTCGCGCGTGCTGCGTCGTTCAGCGCGTCAATCGCGCGCGATCCGGCACGTCGCGTCGCGCTCCCACTGCACGAACACGTCCATCCCCGTGCGCGGCGATGCGAGCCCGCGCCACGCCGGCACGTCGGCCGTCACGCAGCCGAGCGCCGCGGTATCGATCTCGAAGCGGTACGACGCGCCGAAATAGCGCCAATGACGGATGCGGCCGCCTACCTCGTTACGTGCGCCGCCGCATGAGGTTGCGGATACCTCGACCTTCTCCGGCCGCAGTGCGAACAGCAGCGTTTCGTCCGCGCGCGCGCCGCAGGCCGGCGCGACGAAGTGCGCCGCGCCGACGCGATAGTGCGTCGCATCCGCGCCGCCGCCGAGCGCCACGCCTTCGATGAAGTTGCTCTTGCCGAGGAAATCGGCGACGAAACGGTTGGCCGGGTGCTCGTACAGCGCATCGGGCGAGCCGACCTGTTCGAGCCGCCCGTCGCGCATGATCGCGACCCGGTCGGACATCGACAGCGCCTCCTCCTGGTCGTGCGTGACGAACAGGAAGGTCGCGCCGAGCCGTTCGTGCAGCGCCTTCAGTTCGACCTGCACCTCGCTGCGCAGCTTGCGGTCGAGCGCGCCGAGCGGCTCGTCGAGCAGCACCAGGTCCGGATCGAACACCAGCGCGCGGGCGATCGCGACGCGCTGCTGCTGGCCGCCCGACAGCTGGCGCGGCAGCCGGCCGGCGAGGTGGCCGAGCCGCACCAGATCGAGCGCGGCCTTCACTCGCCGCGCCGCGTCGGGCCCGGTCTGCTTGCGCACCATCAGCGGATATGCAACGTTCTGCTCGACGGTCATGTGCGGAAACAGCGCGTAGCCCTGGAACACCATCCCGAAGTTGCGCTTCTCGGGCGGCAGCGCCACGATGCTGCGGCCCCCGACGCGCAGGTCGCCGGTGGTCGGATGCTCGAAGCCCGCGACGATCGTCAGCAGCGTCGTCTTGCCCGAGCCCGACGGGCCGAGGATCGTCAGGAACTCGCCGCGCGGGATATCGAGCGTGGTTTCGCCGAGCGCCTGCACACTGCCGTAGCGCTTCGACACGCGCTCGATCTGCAGCCCCGCGCCGCTTGCCGCGCGCCCCGCCGCTCGTGCGCGGTGCGCATGCGCACCGGGCCTGCTTTCCTCCAAACCTGCAGACGTCGTCTCCATCACCGCGGTCATCACGTGTCTCCTGGCTGACTCACAATTGGGTTGAACGTTCATTTAACACAACTTATACTATGCCGAAATACGGTCCGCAAGTAGCGACGACCCTGCCGGCTCCGACTTACCCCCGACATAAAACACCCAGGAGACAGTGACCAGCATGAACGTTGAGGACATCCAAACCGAACGGCACGGCGGCGTCGTGACCCTTCGCCTGAACCGGGCCGCGAAGCGCAACTCGCTCGCCCGTCCGCATCTCGACTTCCTGCGCGAGACGCTCGGGGCGCTCGCGGCCGATCCGGCCGTGCGCTGCCTCGTGCTGACCGGCGCCGGCAGCGCGTTCTGCGCGGGCGCCGACGTCGACGAGTGGGCCGAAGCCGAGCGCAACGGCGAGCTGGACACCTACGGCTGGACCGAGCGCGCGCACCGCTTCGTGCAGGCGCTGGCCGCGTTCCCGCGCCCCACCGTCGCGGCGCTGAACGGGTCGACGGTCGGCGCGGGCGCCGACCTCGGCTTCGCGTGCGATTTCCGCATCGCGAGCGCGGCCGCCACGCTGCGCTGCGGGTATACGGGCATGGGCTACAGCCCCGACATGGGCGGAAGCTGGTTCCTGCCGCGCATCGCACGGCCCGACGTCGTGCGCCGCTTCATCTTTCTGAACGAACGCTGGGCCGCGCACGACGCGCTGGCGGCGGGGCTCGTGTCCGAGGTCGTCGACAGCGAGCGCTTCGTGCAACACGTCGCCGCCTTCGCCGAACGCCTCGCGCAGGGGCCGAGCGTCGCGTTCGAACAGACGAAGGCGCTGCTCGCGCAGTCGCTCGCGCAGCCGCTCGCCGAACAGTTGCGCGCCGAACTCGCCGCCGGCGTCACCTGCGGGCATAGCGAGGACGGACAGGAAGCCCTTCGCGCGTCGGTCGAAGGCCGCGCGCCACATTTTGCGGGGAGATGATTCATGGATTTTTCGCTGACTCATGAGCAGGAAATGCTGGTGTCGTCGCTGCGTCAGTTCGTCGAGAAGGAACTGCAGCCCCATGAATTCGCGGTCGACCGCGCGGACGACGTCCCGCCCGAACTGGCCGATTCGATCCGCCGCAAAGCGATCGAACTCGGCTTCTACGCGTTCAACATGCCCGAGAGCGCCGGCGGCGCGGGCCTCGACTACGTGACGCAGGCGCTCGTCGAGCGCGAGCTCGGCCGCACGAGCTGGGCGCTGCAGGTGTTCGTCGCGCGGCCGAGCAAGATCCTGATGGCCTGCCGGGGCGACCAGATCGACCGTTACCTGAAGCCGAGCGTGCGCGGCGAGCGCGTCGACTGCTTCGCGCTGACCGAACCGGGGGCCGGCTCCGACGCGATGGGCATCCGCACGCGCGCGGTGCGCGACGGCGACGACTACGTGATCAACGGCAGCAAGCACTTCATCAGTCACGCGGACACGGCCGATTTCGTGATCCTGTTCGCCGTCACCGGCACGGAGGAAGTCCGCGGCCACCCGCGCAAGCGCGTGACCTGCTTCCTGATCGACAAGGACACGCCGGGCATGACCGTGCGGCGCGGCCCGCATTGCACGAGCCTGCGCGGCTACCACCAGTCGGAGATCTTTCTCACCGACTGCCGCGTGAGCGCCGCGCAAATCCTCGGCGACGAGCATCGCGGCTTCGAACTCGCGAACGAATGGCTGACGGCCGGCCGCGTGATGGTCGCCGCGAACAACGTCGGCCGCGCGCAGCGCGCGTTCGAGATGGCCGCCGAATGGGCCGCGACGCGCCAGCAGTTCGGCAAGCGCATCGGCGAGTTCCAGGGCACGTCGTTCAAGCTCGCGGACATGCAGACCGAGATCCGCGCGGCCGAGCTGGTCACGCTCTACACCGCGCAAAAGCTCGACCAGGGCACGATGACCGACGGCGACGCCGCGCTTGCGAAGCTGCTGGCAACCGAAACGCTCGGCCGCGTCACCGATCACGCGGTGCAGATCTACGGCGGCATGGGCCTGATGGACGAACTGCCGATCGAGCGTTTCTGGCGCG
>NZ_JAAGNW010000278.1 GCF_010645215.1 Burkholderia multivorans
CGCGCGTCTCCACGTAGCGACGCGCGAACGGCAGGTCATAGGTTTCCGCGATCCGTCCCGGCCCCGGCGTCATCACCACCAGCCGCGTCGCGAGAAACAGCGCCTCCTCGACGCCATGCGTGATGAAGAACACCGTGTTACGGGTGCGCGCCCACAGGTCGAGCACCAGTTCCTGCATCGCCTCGCGCGTCATCGCGTCGAGCGCGCCCATCGGCTCGTCCATCAGCAGCACGCCCGGGTCGCCCGCCAGCGCACGGGCGATCCCGACCCGCTGCTGCATCCCGCCCGACAGCTCGTAGACGCGCGCATGCGCATGCCGTTCGAGCCCGACGAGCGCGAGCATGCGGCGCGCCCGCGCCTCCCGCTCGGCTTTCGGCACCTGCCGAAAACGCAGGCCGAGCGCGACGTTGCCCAGCACGTCGAGCCAGGGCAGCAGCGCATACTTCTGGAACACGACGCCGCGATCCGCGCCCGGCCCCGTGACCGGCGCGCCGTCGATCAGCACCTCGCCCTCGGTCGGCGCGACGAAGCCCGCGATCAAATTGAGCAGGGTCGTCTTGCCGCACCCCGACGCGCCCAGCGCCACCACGAACTCGCCCGCCTCGATGCGCAGATCGACCCCGGCCAGCGCCTGCGTGCCGGCCTGGCCGCGCGCGCCCGGATACGCGACCGACAGTCGCCGAATCTCCAGCCTGCTCATGTTGCCCTCCCCCCCGCGCTCAGCGCGCGGCCGCCTTCTGTACGAACTGCGGATCGACGCCCGCCGAATAATCGGGCAGCACGGCCTGGATCGTGCCCTGCGCCTTGAGGAACGCCGCCGTCGCCGCGAGCGACTTCGCCGCGCCCGACTGCGCGCCGCCGCCCAGCCAGGCGTTCGAGGCCTGCTCGGCCGGCGTCGGGAAGGCGTACAGCGCGAGGCTCGCCGGCACGTCGGGCAGGTTCGCGCCCGACACCTTCGCGACCGCCGCCGCCTGCGGCGAGCCGACACCCCAGGCCGCCGGCCGCGCGCGGTAGTCCGCATCGGCCGTCGCCAGCACCTTGACGAAGCGCGCGACGAACTCGGGGTTGTCGCGCGCGAACTTGCGGCTCACCACGAAGCCGTCGAAAGTGGCCTTGCCGGTCTGCTTCGCGACCTGCCCCGACGTGGTCAGCACCCGCCCGCTCTGCTTCACCTTCGCGAGCACCGGATCCCAGATGTAGGTCGCGTCGATGTCGCCGCGCGCCCACGCCGCCGCGACCTCGGGCGGCCGCAGGTTCACGATCTTCACGTCGTTCGGGTTCACGCCCGCGTTCTGCAGCGCGACCAGCGTGTGGAAGTGCGAGGTCGACACGTAGGGCACGCCGATCTTGCGGCCCTTCAGGCCCGCGATGCTCGTCACGCCCGAGCCGTCGCGCGCGACCAGCGCCTCGGCGTCGTTGATGTTGTCGAGGATCCAGAACAGCGAGATGTCGAGCCCCTGCGACAGGCCGGCCGCGATCGGGCTCGAACCCGCCTCGCCCAGCTGCACCGAGCCCGACGCCAGTGCGCGGATCACGTCCGCGCCGCTGTCGAGCTTGCGGAACGTGACCTTGTAGCCGGTCGCCTTCTCCACTTCGCCGCTCGCCTGCGCATAGCGCCACGGCACCACCATGTCCTGGTATGCGATCACCACTTCGCGCGGCTCGGCGTGCGCGGCCGGTGCGGCCACGGCGGATGCGACGACCGTCAGCGCGGCCGCCGCGAGGCGAATCAATCGGGAACGCTGCATGGCACTTCTCTCCTGTCGGTGCGGCAAAAAGGCTTCCGACTATAGGAGGTTTGAAACCGCGGGGTTCCAATTAATCCTGCGATGCTATTGATGCCGTTGGCGCTTTGCTTTCCCCGTTCGATTGGATGCGCCGCGCGATCGGGCCGGCAAAGCCGCGCCGCAGCGACGCTCACGCCTGCGCGAACGCCGCCGCGAGCGCCTCGACCACCACCCGCACGCGCGCCGCGCGCGCCAGGTCGCGATGCAGGACCAGCCAGGCCTCGTAGTCGGCCGCCCGGCGCGCGTCCGGCCAGACCCGCACGAGCGCCGGATCGCGGCGCGCGAGATAGACGGGCAGTTCGCCGAGCGCCAGGCCCGCGCGCACGAAGGTCGCGAGCATCAGGCTCGAATCCAGCTCGGCCGCCACCCGGGCGTGCGCGATCGACTCGCCCACGAGCGTGCCGTCCTGCCGCTCGGTCACGCCCGCCTGGTACAGCGCGATATCGTGGCCGGCGAGCCCGTCGCCCGTGCGCGGCGCGCCGCGTGCGTCGAGGTAGCCGCGCGTCGCGTACAGCCCGACCTCCCACTGCGCGAGCCGGCGCACGATCAGTTCGCCCTGGGCCGGACGCACGGTGCGGATCGCGATCGCGGCCTCCCGACGCGACAGGTCGAGGAGCCGGCGGGTCGTCGTCAGGATCACGCGCACGTCCGGGTGCGCCTCGCGCAGCGAGGCGATCGCCGGCGTCACGAAATCGACCGCGAGCGCATCGGTGGTGGTGACCCGCACCTCGCCCGCGATCCGTTCGTCGAGCTGCTCCGCGCGCCGCTCGAACGACAGCGCGAGGCGCTCCATCGCCTCGCCCGCGTCGCGCGCCTGGCGGCCCGCGTCGGTCAGCGCCTCGGCGCCGCGCGTGCGCAGGAACAGGGTCGCGCCGAGCCGCGCCTCGAGCGCGGCCAGGCGGCGCCCGACCGTCGTCTGGTCGATCCCGAGCGCGCGGCCCGCGCCCGACAGCGAACCCGCGCGGCAGATCGCGAGAAAGATCCGCAGGTCATCCCAGTTCCCGTTCGTCATCGCGTTCGTTTCCCTTTATCCAGGCGTTTTTGCATGTGCGTTATGCATTTCCATGCATTTTCACACGAGCATGGCACGCCTACGATGCGAGGCCTCTTCACTCCGCCCTGCTCCCGCCATGCCCCGCCCCTCCCTGATCCTGGTCGTCGCCGTACTAAGCGTGTTCGGCCTGCTCGCATCCGACGTCTACCTGCCCGCCATGCCGGCGCTGGCCGCCGCGTTCGGCGTCGCCGACTGGCGGATGCCGCAGACGGTGTCCATATACCTGCTCGCGCTCGCGATCGCGCAACTCGGCTACGGGCCGCTCTCCGACCGCTGGGGGCGCAAGCCCGTGCTGATCGCCGGCATCCTGCTGTACATCGCCGGCTCGCCCGCCTGTGCGTGCGCCACCGGCTTCATGCCGTTTCTCGCCTGGCGCGCGCTCGAAGCGCTCGGCGCGGCGGCCGGGCTCGTGCTCGGCCGCACGATCATCGCGGACACCTGCGACACACAGGCCGCCGCCCGCGTGTACGGCATCGTGTATCCGCTCGTGTCCCTGTCGCCGGCGCTCGCGCCCGCGCTCGGCGCACATCTCGCGCAACGGTTCGGCTGGCGCGCCGATTTCGTGTTCGTCGCAGCGTTCGGCGCGCTCGCGCTGCTGCTCACGCTCGTTCATCTGCCGGAAACCCGTCCCGATGCGTCGGGCGCCGATGCGTCGGGCGCCGGTGCGTCGGGCGCCGTCGCACCCGGCGCACGCGCCGGCGTCGTCGCGGTGCTCACCGACCGCGACTTCATCCGCTACACGCTGATCGTGTGCGCGATCTACGCCGCGTGGTTCATCTACCTCACGCAGTCGCCGTTCCTGTTCGCCCGGCTCCGCGTCGCGCCGACCACCGCCGGCTGGCTGTACCTGCCGCTGACGGGCGGCATCATCGCCGCCAACCTCGTCGCGAAACGGCTGCTCGGCCGCCTGCCCTACGACGCGATCGTCGCGCTCGGCCTCGCGAGCTTCGCGCTCGGCGGCCTGGCGTTCGTCGTCTGCGCCGCGCTGGGCGTCACGCACATCGCCGCGCTGGTGCTGCCGATGCTGCTCGTCAGCGTGGCGAACGGGTCGTCGCTGTCGCTCGCGGTGCCGGGCGCGATCGGCGCAAGGCACGGGCGGCCCGCGATCGCGTCGGGCCTCGTCGGCTGCTGCCAGATCGGCAGCGCATCGCTCGCGGCGTTCGGCGTGAGCGCGGGGTTCGGGACGGGTCAGGGGGTGCTGGCGGCGGCGATCGCCATATGTGCGGGGGTCGCGAGCGCATCCGCACTGCTCGGCGCGCGGCAATGCAAAAAGCCCGCATCGCTGCGGGCTTCGGTACGGCGAAACGGAAACGCGAACGCGCGGCTTACACCACGCCGGCGCCGTGCGCCTGCAGATCCGCGTGATAGCTCGAGCGCACCATCGCGCCGACCGCCGCGTGCGTGAAGCCCATCTTGTAGGCCTCTTCCTCGTACATCTTGAAGGTATCCGGGTGCACGTACTCGCGCACCGGCAGGTGATGCTCGGACGGCTGCAGGTACTGGCCGATCGTCAGCATGTCGACGTCGTGTTCGCGCAGATCGCGCATCACCTGGAGAATTTCCTCCGGCGTCTCGCCGAGGCCGACCATCAGCCCCGACTTGGTCGCGACGTCCGGGTGCAGCGCCTTGAAATCCTTGAGCAGCTTGAGCGAATGCGCGTAGTCCGAGCCCGGGCGCGCTTCCTTGTAGAGGCGCGGCACCGTTTCGAGATTGTGGTTCATCACGTCGGGCGGCGCGGCGTTGAGGATCTGCAGCGCGCGATCGAGACGGCCGCGGAAATCCGGCGTGAGGATCTCGATGCGGGTCTCGGGCGAATGCTCACGCACCTGCCGGATGCACTCGACGAAATGGCCCGCGCCGCCGTCGCGCAGGTCGTCGCGGTCGACGCTCGTGATCACCACGTACTTGAGCTTGAGCGCGCCGATCGTGCGCGCGAGGTTCTTCGGCTCGTCGACGTCGAGCGGATCGGGCCGGCCGTGGCCGACGTCGCAGAACGGGCAACGGCGCGTGCACTTGTCGCCCATGATCATGAAGGTCGCCGTGCCCTTGCCGAAACACTCGCCGATGTTCGGGCAGCTCGCTTCCTCGCACACCGTATGCAGGTTGTGCTCGCGCAGGATCGTCTTGATCTCGTTGAAGCGCGAGCTGCCGGTAGCCGCCTTCACGCGGATCCACTCCGGCTTCTTCAGCTTCTCGATCGGGATGATCTTGATCGGGATGCGCGCCGTCTTCGCCTGCGCCTTCTGCTTGGCGGTCGGATCGTAGGCGGCGGCCGGTTCGGCCGAAGCGGAGGTAGCGATAAGGTCAGTCATTCGATTGTTCCAGTGCCTGCGGCAATGCGGCGGCCGCGGTTGCGCCGTCGAGGTTGGCGATCAGACGGGCCACCAGCGTGCGGGCGACCTCGTCCCAGCCGGCGGTCGCGCCCACGCTCGCCATGTCGACCGTTTCGAGCCCCGCGTAACCACAGGGGTTGATCGCGAGGAACGGCCGGAGGTCCATCTTCACGTTGAGGCTCAGGCCGTGATAGCTGCAGCCGTTGCGGATCTTGAGGCCCAGCGCCGCGATCTTGGCGCCCTCGTGAGGGCCGGATGCCACATAGATCCCGGGCGCGCCCGCCTTGCGAACCGACGCGAGATTATACGCCGCGAGGGTTTCCAGCACGGCATCCTCGATCCGCGTGACGAGCGTGCGCACCATCAGCTTGCGCCGCCGCAAGTCGAGCAGCAGGTAGACGACGATCTGGCCGGGGCCGTGATAGGTGATCTGCCCGCCCCGGTCGACCTTGACGAGCGGCACGCCGCTGTCGGCCACCAGCAGGTGGGCGGGGTCGCCCGCCTGGCCCAGCGTGTAGACGGGCGGATGCTCGACCACCCAGATTTCGTCGCCGCTGTCCGCCGTGCGCGCCTCGGTGAACGCGCGCATCGCGTCGAAACTGACCGGGTAGGGCTCGACGCCGAGCCAGCGGACCGTGACGGGCGGCGGGGCGGAAACGGAGGGAGGGGAAACGACCGGCGAGGCAGACATGGGCGATAGTTTACCGAAATCCCACCCGCACCGCCGGTCTATGAAGGGGACAAATCTCCGGCCGCCGCGGCGGCCGGCCGGGTCAGACCGTGCGCCAGTCGTCGCTGAACCAGCCGGCCACGCGCGCAAGCACGCGCTTCACGCCCGACACGGCCGCCTGCCGCACCGGCAGCGCCACCGAGAACGCCACGCAGGCGCTCGCCCGGCCGTCGCTGCTGAGCCACAGGCGCTCGCCGCGCCGCAGCTTCAGGCTCTCGCCCGCCACCAGGAAGTAATCGTCGACATCGTCGCTGCGCGTGGCCCACACCAGCCCGCCCTGCACACTCAGCCGGGTGCTGCGCGCGACCCGCAGCGGGATCGTCTCGCCGGCCTGGATCTCGAAGGTAATGCTTGAGGAAATCTCTCTCATGACAGTCTCCGACAAATCTGCTTCAATGGCTCTAATCGTATATGGATCAACGACTTGAACCAAACGATCTATTTTCACCGCCTTGTGAGAAAAATTAGCAAATGGATCTACGCCAGCTGCCAGCGCTGAATGCGCTCAGGGTGTTCGAGGCGGCCGCGCGCCACGGCAGTTTCTCGCGCGCGGCGGACGAGCTGTTCGTCACGCACGGCGCGGTGAGCCATCAGGTGCGCGCGCTGGAGTCGGACCTGGGCACGCCGCTGTTCCTGCGCCACGGCAAGCGCCTGCAGCTGACCGAGGCAGGCGGCCGCTATGCGCAACAGGTGCGCACCGCGCTGATCATGCTCGCCGACGCGACCCGCGACGTGCGCGCGAGCGATCGCGAGCGGCGTCTCGTGGTGTCGAT
>NZ_JAAGNW010000279.1 GCF_010645215.1 Burkholderia multivorans
TCTCGACCGGTCTCAGCACGACCAACAGCACCGTCACGTCGCTATCGACCTCCACGTCGACGGGTCTCTCGACGGCCAACAGCTCGATCACGTCGTTGTCCACGTCGACCTCGACCGGCATCAGCTCGCTCTCGACCGGTCTCAGCACGACCAACAGCACCGTCACGTCGCTATCGACCTCCACGTCGACGGGTCTCTCGACGGCCAACAGCTCGATCACGTCGTTGTCCACGTCGACCTCGACCGGCATCAGCTCACTGTCCACCGGCCTGAGCACCACCAACAGCAATGTCACGTCGTTGTCGACGTCGGCGTCGACCGGTCTCTCGACGGCCAACAGCTCGATCACGTCGTTGTCCACCTCGACCTCGACCGGCATCAGCTCGCTGTCCACCGGCCTGAGCACGACCAACAGCACCGTCACTTCGCTGTCGACCTCGACGTCGACCGGTCTCTCGACGGCCAATAGCTCGATCACGTCGCTGTCCACCTCGACCTCGACTGGCATTAGTTCGCTCTCGACCGGCCTGAGCACCACCAACAGCACCGTCACTTCGCTGTCGACCTCGACGTCGACCGGTCTCTCGACGGCCAATAGCTCGATCACGTCGTTGTCCACGTCGACCTCGACCGGCATCAGCTCGCTGTCCACCGGCCTGAGCACGACCAACAGCGCCGTCACTTCGCTGTCGACCTCCACGTCGACGGGTCTCTCGTCGGCCAATAGCTCGATCACGTCGCTGTCCACCTCGACCTCGACTGGCATTAGTTCGCTCTCGACCGGCCTGAGCACCACCAACAGCGCCGTCACTTCGCTGTCGACCTCGACGTCGACCGGTCTCTCGACGGCCAATAGCTCGATCACATCGTTGTCCACGTCGACCTCGACCGGCATCAGCTCGCTGTCCACCGGCCTGAGCACGACCAACAGCGCCGTCACTTCGCTGTCGACCTCGACGTCGACCGGTCTCTCGTCGGCCAACAGCTCGATCACGTCGTTGTCCACGTCGACCTCGACCGGCATCAGCTCGCTCTCGACCGGTCTCAGCACGACCAACAGCGTCGTCACTTCGCTGTCAACCTCCACGTCGACGGGTCTCTCGACGGCCAACAGCTCGATCACCTCGCTGTCCACGTCGACCTCGACCGGCATCAGCTCGCTCTCGACCGGCCTGAGCACGGCCGTTGCGGTCACCAACAACCTCGGCACCAGCACCGCCTCGGCGCTCGGCGGCGGCGCCGCCTACAATCCGGCGACCGGCACGATCTCGGCGCCGTCGTACACCACGTACAACGCGAACGGCACGACCACCGCTGCCAACAACGTCGGCGCCGCAATCGACAACATCAACAGCCAGGGCATCAAGTACTTCCACGCGAATTCCACCGCGGCGGACAGCCAGGCACTCGGCGCCAACTCTGTTGCGATCGGCCCGAATGCCCTCGCCACCAATGCCGGCGACGTCGCGCTCGGCAGCGGGTCGGTCACTGCCGCCGCGAATCCGACCGCCAACGCCACCATCGCCGGCACGAGCTACTCGTTTGCCGGCACGACCCCGACCAGCGTCGTGAGCGTCGGCGCGGCCGGCGCGGAGCGTCAGGTCACCAACGTCGCCGCCGGGCAAATCACCGCCACCAGCACGGATGCGATCAACGGTTCGCAGCTCTATGCAACCAATACCGCGCTCGGCTCGTTGTCGACGACCATGTCATCATCGGCCAACGCGATTGCGTCGCTGTCCACGGGGCTGAGCACGGCCAACAGCAACATCACCTCGCTGTCGACCTCGACGTCGACCGGTCTGTCGTCGGCCAATAGCTCGATCACCTCGCTGTCCACGTCGACCTCGACCGGCATCAGCTCGCTCTCGACCGGTCTCAGCACGACCAACAGCACCGTCACGTCGCTGTCCACTTCGACCTCAACCGGTCTGTCGTCGGCCAACAGCTCGATCGCTTCGCTGTCGACTTCGACCTCGACCGGCATCAGCTCGCTTTCGACCGGCCTCAGCACGACCAACAGTACTGTCACGTCGTTGTCGACCTCGACGTCGACGGGTCTCTCGTCGGCCAACAGCTCGATCACGTCGCTGTCCACGTCGACCTCGACCGGCATCAGCTCGCTCTCGACAGGCCTGAGCACGACCAACAGCACCGTCACGTCGCTCTCGACTTCGACGTCGACCGGCCTGTCATCGGCCAACAGCAGCATCGTGTCGCTGTCCACCTCGACCTCGACCGGCATCAGCTCGCTCTCGACCGGGTTGAGCACGACCAACAGTACCGTCACGTCGCTCTCGACTTCGACGTCGACCGGTCTCTCGTCGGCCAACAGCTCGATCACGTCGCTGTCCACCTCGGCGTCGACCGGTATCGGCTCCTTGTCCACCGGATTGTCGACGGCGAACAGCTCGATCACGTCACTGTCCACGTCGACCTCGACCGGTATCGGCTCCTTGTCCACCGGGCTGAGCACGACCAACAGCACGGTCGCCTCGTTGTCCACCGGCCTGAGCACCACCAACAGCACGGTCCTGTCGCTGTCCACCTCGACCTCGACGGGGATCGGCTCGCTGTCCACCGGGTTGTCGACGACGAACAGCTCGATCACGTCGCTGTCGACGTCGACCTCGACTGCGATCAACGCGGCGAAAACGCATTACTACAGCGTCAACGACAACGGCACGCAACAGGCCAACTACAACAACGACGGCGCGACGGGCACCAACGCGCTCGCCGCGGGTACGAATGCCAGCGCCTCGGGCGTGAGCAGCGTCGCGGTGGGCAATGGCGCGAATGCCTCGTCGAGCGGCGCGGTCGCGGTCGGGCAGGGCGCGTTGGCAAGCGGCACCCAGGCCGTGTCGATCGGCGCGGCGAGTGTGGCGAGCGGCAACGACGCGCTGGCGTTCGGCAACGCCAGCACGGCTGCAGGCACGGGCTCGATCTCCTTCGGCAACACGGCAACGGCAGTCGGCGCCGGCTCGCTCGCATTCGGTTCGAACGCCGTCGCGAACAACGCCAACGACGTCGCGCTCGGTTCCGGTTCGATCACGGCCGCGCCGAACCCGACGGCCAGCGCAACGATCGGCGGCGTCTCGTACACCTTCGCGGGCACGTCGCCGACGAGCGTCGTGAGCGTGGGCGCGCCGGGTGCGGAACGCCAGGTCACCAATGTCGCCGCCGGGCAGGTCTCCGCCACCAGCACGGATGCTGTCAACGGCAGCCAGTTGAACGCGACGAACCAGGCGCTCAACAGCTTGTCGACGTCGACGGCGACCAACATCAGCTCGCTGTCGACAGGGGTCAGCTCGTTGTCCACGGGTTTGAGCACGACCAACAGCACGGTGGCGCAGCTGTCCAGTTCGACGTCGAGCAGCATCGGTTCGCTGTCGACCGGCGTGGCGAGCATCAGCAACCAGTTGACGTCGCTTTCGACCACCCTCAACAACACGACGCAGTCGCAGAACGCCACGGGCATCGCGGCCGACATGAACGGCACGGGTTCGGACAAACCGACGGTCACCGCCGGCTCGAACTCGGTGGCGGTCGGCGCGAATTCGACGGACGGCGGCCGTTCGAACGTCGTGTCGGTCGGCAGCGACACGCAGCAGCGCCAGATCATCAACGTCGCGCCCGGCACGCAGGGCACCGACGCGGTCAACCTGAACCAATTGAATGCTTCGCAGGCGGCAGCAAACTCGTATACGGATCAGCGTGTTGGGGCGTTGCAGCAAGGCATATCGGATCTTGCACGCAACGCTTATTCGGGGGTTGCCATTGCAGGTGCTTTGGCCGGTCTGCCGCAAGTTGATACCGGGAAGACCATTTCAATGGGAGCAGGATTTAGTAACTATGGTGGTTACACCGCTGTTGCGGTAGGTGGGAGCGCGCGGCTGACTGAGAATACCATCGTCAAGCTTGGTGTTGGTACCGTAAATGGATCTCGCATGATGGTCAACGGCGGCATTGGATATTCATGGTGAAAATTCAGTCGAAAGGCGGCTCTTTTTACGCGTTGCCGCATGTGCCTGGCGGCACTGGCATCCGGTCGCTGGAGAAGTGGGAACTGAAACGCCGCGGTCGCCGACTCGGGCCGCTGGATCTGGTCCGAGCATGTACTTGAAGGACATGAAAGAAAACCTGCTTCGCTCGTTTCAAGCTGTTCCGGCAGATGAGCGAGCAGGAAAATTTCAGAAATGCATTCGTGAATGCCAGCGCACCGATCAAACCAGATGCGACGACGATGGAAAATTTGAAATCGCCGGGGAGAGCAGGTGAGTGCATTCAAACAACGAGAAAACCCGTTATGAAAATCATTCTGACCGCATACACATTGCTCACGCTTGCCTCGTCTGCAATGGCTTGCGACCTCACGGGCGTCAAAGGGGCGATTAGCAACGACGGCCAAGCAATCACGGTCCGGCAATCGATCCTGCTCAAGGATCAGGCACGCACCTACGGCGGTTACGAGCGAGCTGCTGCATACATGGAACAGAACCGTCTGGAGGTGCTGCAAAACACCGCGTATTCCCAGGCAGTCAGGGACCAAGTGAGCAACGACATGCTGAAGAACGCGCAGGATCTGAAGTGCTGGGTGTTGCTTTGCAAGAAAGACAGCAGCGATCCAGGGTGCCAATTCTAGGGCAGTTTACATCCAGGGGAGCCGCCAAGCTTGGACTGGACACATGAACAACGGAACGCAACAGCCGATGTACATGAAATCCGCTACGCGGCGGCTTCGCGAAGCGGGCGTTATACGTGGCGATGAAGGAGGGCGCATAAGCATTCGCCGCCTCGATCGTCTGGATTCCACGCAAACGCATCTCCTTGACCAGCCGGTCCTGCAACGTCAAGTGCGCTCGCTCGACACGCCCCTTGGCCGAACTGCTGTTCGCGCAGAACGTATCGATGTTCAGCTCGTACATGGCTCGACCGAAGTGCGTCACGCCTTTACCTGGTGTCGCCGTGTGACCTTTGCAGTAGAACATGCTGGCCTTATCGCTGTAGAGCGCTACTGGCTTGCCGTGGCGCTCCAGATACGCCCGCGTTGCCTCGAAGTAGCTGAAGGTCGACTCAGTCTGCGTGAAGTGCAGCATCATCAGCCGGCTCGTCGCATCGTCCACATACACCAGCAACGTGCAGGCCGGCGCGCGTTCCTCAAACCACGGATGTTCGCTACCGTCGATCTGCACCAGTTCGCCCAGACACGCGCGCCGCGCGCGCGGCTGGTAAACCTTCGGCGGACGCTGTTTGCGCGGAATCCACAGTCCCGCGTCACGCATCCAGCGCCGTACCGTTTCCTTGCCCAGCCGGATGCCGTGGCATTCGTATAGTTTCTCGCACGCCAGCGTTGGCCCAAAATCCGCATAACGCTCCCGGACGAGCGCCATCGCCTGGGCACGTAAATCGATCGGCAGCGCCCGATTGCTTGGCATCCCGAGTTTGACCGATACCAGACCCGTCACGCCAGCCGCTTCATACCGTCGACATAGCCGGCTGATCTGCCGTTCACTGAGTTGTAGTCGCTCAGCCGCCTGACCACACCTCAGACGGCCCTCGACGACTGCAGCAACAACCTTGACCCGCTCGAGTTCACGCATGCTTGCCGTGATCAGCTCACGTCCGTTCATGTTGGGCTCCCGGCCAAAGCCAGCGCTTAGGATGGCATGTGCTCAGGAGCAGGAATCAGACATTTCTAATGAGCCCAAACCGGACATTACTAAAAAGCCCTGACATCGGTGTCATACCCAGATTCAGATGTCCACCTTCCAGCCATTTAGAGATGTCCGGTTTTAAGGTTGGTGCTGCTGCGTCTCTTTCCTCGCTTTAACCCTTACGCAGTGTCGAAGGTCTGCGCCTGAACGGGCAGGGCGCTTGCGTTTGTATCTTCAGCTTTTGCAGACCGACGGCCAGGTTTGTTTGGTGGCTTTGGAGGTTGCCGACGTTGCGCCAGGTCCACGATCACATGCTTGACGTCGGCCTGTGTGATCTTGCGTTGCTTCTTCTTACCCGGCTCGGCCTCGTTTCGGTTGGTCCGCGTCGAGTCGCCACGATGCGTTCGAGACGGCGCTTTACCGATTCGGCTGTTATCGCGTTGCGCCTGAAGTGCTTGCGCGACCTGCAGCACATGGCTCAAACGCTTATGCTCGACGACGGCACCTTGATCGATTTCAGCCAAACGATCGTACTGCCGGCAGCGCAGCACGCGATCGTCAGCACGGAGGTCGATCCGCCCATCCGGGTACTCCCAAACCTCGATCTGCCGGTCGATCAGCTTCCTGTTCTCCGGCGTGTCGTCCAGTAAGTACATCACCCGGTCGTACTGTACCGTCAGCGACTTCGTCACTTTCCGCGGCTCACGCCACGTCAGAACCAAGTCCAGACTCTCGTCGGCCCGTAGCGTCCGATGCGCATTGAAGTCACTCTTCGGCGGCTTCGCGAAGCGCGCGTTGTAGGCAGCCATGAAGGAGGGCGCGTAAGCGTTGGCGTCGGCCACCGTGTTGATCCCGCGCAATCGCATCTCCTTAACCAAGCGATCCTGCAACGTCAAGTGTGCTCGTTCGACACGACCTTTGGCCGAACTGCTGTTCGCGCAGAACGTATCGAT
>NZ_JAAGNW010000028.1:0-2885 GCF_010645215.1 Burkholderia multivorans
ATCGATGCGACACGCGAGCACCGTGGGCTGCGGACGATCCGCATGCAGCCCGAGCCCGTCGGTGACGAACGTGCTCCACGCGTCCAGGAAGACGGATTGGATCAGCACATAGCCGAGCTGCACGCGACCGAACAAACTGTCGGGCGCGGCCGGCGAACTGGCAATGGTAGGCATGGCGATACGCTCCGGATCAGACGCGGCGGACGACGCGCGCGTCAACGCGGTCCTCGGCCAGAAACGCCACCACCATCGCGTTGAATTCGTCGGCGCGCTCCCACTGCACCCAGTGGCCGGTCTTGCTGAACAGGTGCACGTCGCAGTTCGGCATGCGCCGCTGCAGCGAGCGTGCGCCGCTTGGTCGATTGACCTTGTCCTCCGTTCCCCACAGCACGAGCGTCGGATTTTGTACGGCGGCCAGGCGCGGATCGCGTGTGAAATCGAGATTCCTGAAATTCGGAATGCCTTTGGGCCCGAGCAACGGCGGGCTGGCGACGACTTCCGGATCGATGCTGGACTGAAAGCGCTCCTGGAGCGTCGCATCGGAGACCAGGCTGCCGTCGTAGACGAGGTCACCCCGGATGAACGCCGCTAGCTTTTGCAGCGTCGGGCCTTCGCCCTTGTAGTAGTTCAGCAGCCGCTTGAGGCCGGGCGTAGGCAACGCGCGCGTCGTGTCCACCCCGCCCGGCCCCATCAGCACGAGGCGTCCGACCGCGGCCGGGCGCTCGATCGCCATGCGTAACGCGCACGCTCCGCCGAGCGAGTTGCCGAGGACGTGCGCGCGCTCGATGCCCAACGCATCGAGCATCCCCAGCATGCTCGTCGCCAGGTCGCCGAACGGGTCGCCGCGATCCAGGCCCTTCGTCGATTTACCGTAACCGGGCATGTCGGGCACGATGACGCGGTGGCCGCATGCGAGCGCGCCGACATTGCGCGCGTAGTTGGACATGCCGGAAGCGCCGGGGCCACCGCCGTGGAGCATGAGCACCACTGGCCCCTCGCCTGCTTCGGTATAGGAAATGGTCCGCGCACCGACCCGAACGGTGCGCTGGGTCATAGCGTCAGTCATGGACGGGGCATTCACGGCGTGGTCGCTCCAGACGTTGATTGAACTTGCTCGTCATCATAACGAGATATTTGTCATCATGACAATATACTCGTTTTTACCTAGCGCGCCAGAGCGTCTGCTGCGTCGCCGTATAATTCCGCCATGAATGAAACGACCGTTGACCATCGGACCCGCGTCGCTGCAGAGCGTCGCGAGCGCATGCGTGCCCGGCTGATCGACAGTGCGATGCTGGTGTTCGCAGAAAAGGGAGTCGGCGCAAGCGTCATCCAGGACGTCATTGCTGCCGCGGACGTATCGCAGGGCACGTTCTACAAGTACTTCCGCACGAACGAAGATCTGCTCGCGTCGGTCACCCAGGAACTGAACGACGAGTTGCTGCGCTTGATCGAAACGGAAGTCCACGGCTACGGGGATCCGGCGCTGCGCATCGCGTGCGGCGCGCGCATGTTCCTGCATGCCGCGCGCGCGTATCCGCTGCTGGCGCGTTTCATTTGCGCGGCCGGCCTGCATTCGGCGGGGCCGAGCAGCCTGATTTACGTATTCCTCCCGCCTCACATCGAGCAGGGGCTGGCACTGGGACGCTTCAGCGAGGTCGGAGTCGGTACGGCACTCGACGTGATCGCCGGAACCGCGCTCGCGACGATCCTCAGAATCAGCAACGAAGGGCCGCAAAACGTCGTTCCGGAGCCGGTGGTCGCAGCCATTCTGCGCGCACTGGGCGTCGAGTACCTCGAGGCTAAAAAGTTGGTCGAAACGGCATTACCGCCGATTGAAACGCCCGTTGCATCATTGCTCGAACGCGGACATGCAAGGATGCAGGCCCAAGCGCAGCCCGCAATCTGACCGTTTTCGGGAATTCTCGGCCCAGCACGAAGCGTCATGCTCGATGACGATTGACGGGCCTCATCCGTCAGCAACGAGTTTCGCGAATCGCCGCCGGGGTGCCAGACGCCTCGCGCAACCCGTGCAGAGCGCGGAAATTACGAATTACTGTTTTTTCGGGCAGATTCTCATGAAAAATCAGCGATGCCGAAACGCACGCACTGGCCCGCGTCAGATATCACGATAAATTTAAGTTTTCGTGAGGAATCCGACACCATCTATCCACTAGTATTTCTCTACGTTCTGAACGGGTTGGGGCGACATAACCTACGGCGCGCTCGATCTGTCAGGCGGTTGACAGGAAATGCAACGTGCTTTTGCTTCACGGCACTCCGCCCTATTCAAGCGCGAGTCATGCGTCGTCCGCATGGTCGATGAGTGATGCCGATCCGTTGCGGGCGCTGGCAGGCCCTCGCGGAAGGCGCGATATGGCGAGTAGTCGTTCGAGTGTTTGTCCGTAGTACGGCTGCACTGCAGTAGGTTCGATGAGACGGCATACAACAAGGAAGCGTTATTTCGAACTACGCCCTGGTTAATTTCGGAATCCGTAATTTCAGGGTGTGCCAAATCAACTTAATGGAGAAATTCAATGTCTGCAAAAAAGACCGCAGTGAGTTCCGCCCTGCTGGCCAGCGCGGTGGCCACCCTGCTTGCGACGACGGCGCAGGCCGCACCATTGACCCAGGCAGAAGTCAAGGCAGCTACTGCCGCTCACAAGGAGAAATGCTTCGGCGTTGCCCTGAAAGGGCAGAACGATTGCGCGGCTGGCCCGGGCACCACCTGCCAGGGCACGTCGACGATGGATTTCCAGGGTAACTCGTGGAAGTTCGTCCAGGGCGGGACGTGCGCGAGCATCACCGTGCCGGGCGGCGCCCACGGCTCGCTCACGCCGATCAAGTCCTGATCGACGCCGGCACGACATAGGGGGGACGGCGAT
>NZ_JAAGNW010000028.1:2895-3325 GCF_010645215.1 Burkholderia multivorans
CACTTTGCGGCGATGCGCCCTGATACGCCCCCCCGTCGCACGGCAACGGATGCCGCGGGATGGATCGGCACCAGCTTCAAGCACGAGCATCTCGCGGCCATCTTGGCTGACCGTACCGAGGAGAGCTTCTTCGAAGTACACGCCGAAAATTACATGGGCGCCGGCGGCCCCCCGCATCGCGCCTGGGCCCGCATCCGCGACGCCTACCCGCTTTCGATCCACGGCGTGAGCATGTCGATAGGAGGAAGCGAGTCGCTGGACCAGCGCCACCTGGCGCGTTTTCGCGACCTGATCGCGCGCTACGAGCCGGTGCTCGTCTCCGAACATCTCGCCTGGTCGACGCACGCCGGCACGTTCTTCAACGACCTGCTCCCGCTGCCGTATACGGCGGATACGCTCGCGAGAGTGTGCCGGCACATCGACGAGGTCC
>NZ_JAAGNW010000028.1:3335-4098 GCF_010645215.1 Burkholderia multivorans
ATCGCATCGGTGGCGCGGCGTACCGGCTGCGGGTTGCTGCTGGACGTCAACAACGTATTCGTTTCCGCGACGAACCACGGCTATTCTGCCGCGGCCTATCTCGACGCGTTCCCGCTCGGTCGCGTCGGCGAAATTCATCTGGCGGGTCATACCGAACAAACCGACGATGAAGGCGAGCCGTTGCTGATCGATAGTCACGACTGCGCGGTGGCCGGGCCGGTATGGTCGCTCTACGAGAGCGTCATCGCGCGCACGGGCCCGGTTCCGACCTTAGTCGAATGGGACAGCAAGGTTCCGGCATGGCCGGTGTTGCAATCGCAAGCGCTGGCGGCACGCAAGCTCATGCACAAGCACCCCGCCCCGACGACTGCAGGTGAACACGATGAGACGTGACAACGCGGCATCCACGAATACGTCGGGATTCGCGACGGCTTTCGCACGCGGCCTGATCGACCCTGCCGTCGAGGCGCCGGCGGATCTGCGCGTCGCCGCGGGAAAAAGCATCGTCAAACGCTACAACGTCTATCGCAACAACGTCATGGTGAGCCTCATCGACACGCTCGCTGCGATCTATCCAGGGGTCCAGCGCATCACAGGCGACGCGTTCTTCCGGGCGCTGGCCCGGTTCTACGTCCGCGCGACCCCGCCAAGTTCGCCGCTGTTGTTCGAGTACGGGCGCGGCTTTCCGGATTTCATCGACGCTTATGAGTACGCACAGGACATGCCCTGGCTCGCGGATGTCGCACGCATCGAACGGGCCTGG
>NZ_JAAGNW010000028.1:4108-7380 GCF_010645215.1 Burkholderia multivorans
CCCTGCGACCCGCATCATTCGATCCGCCTACCCGGCCGTCGCCATCTTCACGATGAACCGCCGCGACGGCCCGGTCGAACCGCTGTGCTCGAGCGACCGGGAAGACGCGCTCGTCACCCGACCTGACCAGGATGTCACGGTATTCCGTCTGCCGGCCGGTGGCGCCGCTTTTCTGAGCGCGCTGATCGCAGGCGAATCGCTGGGCGCCGGCGTAGCCGCGGCGCTCGACGAAACGCCTGCTTTCGATCTCGCGGCCAACCTGACGGACATGATTTCTTCCGGCGCATTTACCGCCATCCAACGTGGAGACTGAGGCGATGTCCAACCAACAGGAAACGAAGCCCGCTTTTGCTGTTCGTCTTGCCGCGACGATCGAAAAATCCAGCGATTGGATCGGGCAGCTCGCACCGCCGTGGTTGACGCAGCTTGTGTTGCGCCTTGCCTTGTCGGTGCCGTTCTGGAAATCCGGGATCCTCAAGTGGCACGGTTTTCTTCAGTTGAACGACACGGCGATCGACCTCTTCACCGATGAATTTCAGTTGCATCTTCCGGGTGGCCCTTATCCGTTTCCTGCGCCGGCCGTCGTGGCGTTCCTGTCGGCCTGCGGAGAGGTTGGCTTTCCCGTGCTGTTGATGCTCGGCTTGGGTACCCGGTTTGCGGCCGCGGGTCTGTTTCTGATGACATGTGTCATCGAGCTGACCAGTCCGGACGGCTGGCCGGTTCACATCACCTGGGCGGCGATGGCGCTGGGCATCGTGGCATGGGGACCGGGCGCGATCTCGATCGATCACGTGCTGGCGCGCGCAACCCGTGAGTCGCGGCGCTGACGTGAACGGACGTGATGGTGTGGTGAGTAGGTCGAAGTTCAAACAATCGGAGGAAATATGAATACAGTCAAAGGATGGGTGTCGGCCAGCATGGTGGCATTGTGCATGGTGACGGGCGCGGCCCACGCGGACGGAGGAATCGGGCGCGGCGGCATGTACGGGCCCGACTGGGGAATGATGATGGAAAAGCTGACGCCTGATCAGCGGGCCCAGGCGATCACGATCCAGCAAAAAATGATGCAGATGAAAATGGACCACGAAGATGCGATGGCCAAAATGGAGATGGACTACAACCATGAAATGATGCGCATGCAGAATCAATTGCTCGAGCTGTACAAGGGCCATTGACGCTGCGGCGGTTCCGGCCGCATGACGCTTTCGATCTGTGGGATGCCGCCTCAACTGCCGGCGCTGACTACCGGTAGTTGAGGCGCTACGTTTCGCGGTGGACGGGGTTGATGTCCCGTCGCTTTCGGCGGTACCCGACCGGATCGCCCGGCTGATGATCACCGATGGGAATCGATGGCCGTGGTAGCGCGATTTCTTTTTCATCGCCGGAACTTACTCGCCTCCCTCCGTCAACGTGACAGCGCCCTCCAGCCCGCAGCCGGCTCGACAGTCCCGCAAGGCGACTACTCGCTGACTCGTTGCGACGGCTCGGTCAGCCTCGTCGAAGCGCAATTCCCCGCGATCGCTTCTCCGGAGAACGCCTTTCTGACGAAGATCGTCGAATCCGGCGTCGATCCCAGCACCGCACCGGAGTGATCGAGATTGGGGTAGAAATGCCATTCGACGCGATTGCCGGCTGCGCAAGCCCGTTTGGCCAGTGCGATCTGGCCTGGAACGGAAACAGCGCGGTCCTTGCCGCCGGTTCCAAGGAAAATCGGAATGTCGGTCTTGATTTCAGGGTACGCGCCCAGATCGAATAATGCGGAAAACACGTCCTTGGGGTTGTGCTTGAAGCTTCCGTCAAAGGTCGCCTTCGTACGAACAATTTCGCTTTGGAGGTCAAGCACGCAATGATTCTCGGCGAACTTGAAGATCTTGAGCCCCTGCTCATTGAGGTAGTTTTCCGGCCGAAACGCGACCGCCAGGAGCCCGGCGGTTTGCAGCTGATAGAGATCGAAGGCGAAGGCGGGATCGACGCTCTTGCGTGAGGTCGCCAGAGTGTCATCGGCGGCTCCTTCTTTCGAGTCCCAGAGATAGTCCGGCGTGCCGGTCGCGACAATTCCGGCGATATCGAGGTTCGGCGCGTACGACGCTGCGTACAACGCGCTCGCGAGGGCCGCTCGCGCGCCTTGGGATTGCCCGACGATGACGGTCTTCTTCGAAATGCGAAAGCCGTGCTCGGCCACCGCCCGAACGCCATCGAGCACACTGTACGCAAGCGAACGGGTTCCCGCATAGGGATGCAGTCCTGCGGTTCCCAGTCCCTGATAATCGGTTGCAACGATCGCGTACCCCCTATCCAGCCAATGATCCAGATAGTCGCGATCCCGACGACTGCGGCCCGCGTACGATGGCGCGCAAATGTCCGCAGTACCTACGGTGCCGTGAGCCCAGGCGATCAGCGGCCATCCGCCCTGCGGCGGATGGCCCTTTGGGAGATACAGCGCACCAGACACCACGACTGGCGTGTGACCGTGAACGCCGTCGGTCGAGGTATAGAGCAGGCGGACGTTCGCGCCCGCCTTGGAAAGGCTTTGCTCAGCCGTCAGCGGCTCGGTCCGCAGAAGTTGGCCTGGCACCGAGGGGATGTCGTCGCTCCATCGATAGAATGGCGAGATGCTGCCGACGGGTGCGAATTCACCGGCACGGGACGCCGCAGAATTCAAACATATTGCTACGACGACGACATGGAAAATTTTTGAAATTCTCATCATATTTTCTCGATTTCAGCTGGCGCCGCTCGTTTGACTAAACTCGCTCACCATCAAAAAATAAATACAAATGGAAATCGCATCGATCCGATTCACGATCGCTTGATTGACTGCACTCGTGATCTTGTCTTTCGGATCGTTCGGATGCCAGACCGGAGCCTGTGACGGCACACGTGGAGAAGACCGTCGCCGTCATGAGGCTTTTGGCTCTGAGCTTCACATCCGGAATCCGTCGATTTTGTCGGTTGAGCGTGAGGTGCGAGCCTTCACGATGCGTGGAGCTCATCCCTATTGGCGCGCGGAACCGGGCATCCATACATTGCTCGTTACTTCTGAAAAAATTTCACATCTCTTTGAATCAGGAGTGCTAGTTAAATGAGTTGGCAAACCAAAATTTTTCGGGTGTCGTACCTAGCGCGAGCAATGCAACCAACCCGGACGACGAGACAGATCCAGCAGCAACAGTGTCATGTCATTTCATTTTAATTACAATCAAGAAGATCTTGCTTGATCATAAAGAAAATATTGTGGCTGTCGAGCGCCATTCGATCAGTCTCGGTTCGAT
>NZ_JAAGNW010000028.1:7390-14489 GCF_010645215.1 Burkholderia multivorans
GTAAGTTCCGGCGATGAAAAAGACCTTCGGTCCCATCCGCCAGCACTTCGGCACCTGCTGCGCGCCTTGCGATCTGGCGAGAATTCACCAGTGACGCCCAGAATCCATCTGCAGTCCGATGGAATCGTTTACGTTCCCGCCGAGCGCTGCTTGCAGTCGCCAAGTTGACCGCGCCGCTCAAAGTCCCGCAGGAAAAGGGGCGGCCGCCGGGGTGCTGCAGGCGCGCTCGCCGTACCGGAAGGGTCACAAACCGCTTCGGGCGCCAGGCGTCGGTCGGGCTCTAGGCACCAGCGTCAACGTTCGACCGGTCGGCCGAGTGCGCATGCTCGTGCAAGGCGCCCGGAATGCAAGTCTGTTCGAAACCGCCATCGCGGAGCCACGCACGGGTTCGCTCGGCTGCCAGTTCGATCAGCTCGCTGCACCGGGTGTAGTCGTACGGCGAAACGTCGAGCGGACATAAGGGCGGCACGACGAAGATTTCAGCGTGACTCTCGTAGAACTCCAAGTCGCGTACGAGCTGGCGTGCGATCACGAGGGTGAGCGCATGCATTGCCTGGGCGATCGCGCTCGCCGGCGGCTTGCGCAACGCGCATGCAAAGCCTGCAGGTAGCACGACGATACGCGTCGCGCCCTGTGCAACGGCAATCGAAATCGGCGTATTGTTCGCGACGCCGCCGTCCACCATCAGCCGATCGTCGATCCGCACGGGCGGAAACACACCCGGGATGGCTGCGCTGGCGAGTACGGCGTCGACGACGAGGCCCGATGACAGCACGATTTCGTTGCCGCTGAGCATATCGGTCGCGACGACGTGCAGCGGCAGCGACGCGCGTTCAACATACTGATACCGCAGATGCCTTTCCAGCAGCATCCGCAGCGCAGTCGTTTCGACGAGGTGTGCGCGATTTTGCAGAATGGCTTTCAACAAGCCGAACATGGAAAGCGGCATGATGTCGCGTCGGCGGATGTTGCACCAGAGTGCTTCGAGTTTCGCGACGCCGTCGCTGTCGGGCTGTCCGGCGAAATATGCGGCGTTGATCGCACCGGCGGACGCGCCGACCACGAAGTCGGGCCGTTCGCCGTAATCGAGCAATTCACGCAGCATGCCCACCTCAATCGCCCCCAGGCTGCCCCCGCCCGCAAAAACGAAAGCGGTCTGCTTCGGACGCGCACTTCGATCAAGGACCATGCTTGTCTCACATACGGGACCGGTGGGAAAGGATGAACGCCGAGGTCGGCGATACAGATTCGCACAAATCGCCAGGCAGCTCAATGCGCGCCGGCCGGTATGGGCCGACGAGAGTCCGGACTTGGCGCTGACGATGCAGGCTGCGTTCTACACCCTCCTCCTGCGGCCTCGTCACTCACTTTCCAGCGGGATATTTCAGAACAGAAAGGTTCCACCAACTTGAAATACGTCAGCACCAGCTATATCGGTCCGGCGGAATAAAGACAAACCTGAAAGTCTCGCCGAGCCCGAGGCCAACTTTCACGATTCAGTTCAAGCCAGCCAAGAGAATTAGCGTCGCCCAGTAGTTTCCTCGGATCGCGACCACAAAAAATCACCGCAAGCAGAGTCTCCAACTCATCGTCCTCGTCAAATCCAGGCGTAGCGTATTTCGCGACTACAAAACCATGATGAAATTGATTTCAGACAAGAATCTCGATTTTGCGCATTGCCAGCGCCATTTAAAGTAGCTAGGCGTCACGGCCCGTAGCGCGCATCGATACATGCCAAGCGGCGAGCCGGTCGGACCCTATCGTCGGCCGGTCGAACGCTCGGATACCTGGTTCACCTGCTACGGAAACTGCGCATTCGCTTCGAACCCCGACTCGATATTTCTCTCATTTTTCTGGCCCCGGTTGCCGCCGCTGCATGCCCCTGTTTCATTGAAGGATCCTAAATAAAATATAAAACCAATAACAATTGCGCTATTTATTTAGTGCTAACGCTCGGGATTTTAAGCCTGTGGCTAATCCCCGACAAAATCCGACAATATCCAGGCTTGATCCGACGCCGCTATCGGCTCGTGGATTTACAAGCCTTAACATTCACTTTCAGAAAGGCATCCGTAAATATACTGTGGGATATCAATGGACAATACCGCCGATTTTTCCGTACTCGTCGATTGCGTTCCTACCGCCGCCGCTCCCGCGCCGGCCTCCGTCACCTGGCGGATCGGCATCCTGTTGCAGGATCGCTTTCCGCTGCTCGACGCAAGCAACGTGGCCGAAATCTTCGATCTGGCCAACCGCCTGCACGCGCCGGGCTCGCGGCCCTACGTGGTGAGCTGGCTCTCCGCACAGGGCGGAATGGTGCAATCGCGCTCCGGCATGTGTGCGTGGACGGAGCGCGCCGATGTGCGGCACGCGGGTTGTTTCGACATGCTGTTCGTCGTCGGCGATGCGTCGGGCTCCCATTCCGCGGATGAGGCGTTTGACCGGCGGCTGCTGCTCGCCCGCCCGGACGCCCGCGAGACCGCCTACCGCGAGGGGCTCGCGTTCGTCGCGATGGCCGCGATGCGGGACGTCGGCGAGCCGCAGTGCGCAGACGCCGCCGGCCACGCGCTGTCGCTCGTGCGTCGTACGTCGAACGCCGGGCTCGCCACGCGCGTCGCGCAACAGCTTGCGGCCGCTCGCGTCGCGGTTCCGCCGAATGCTTGTCCCGACACGCTGCCGGCGCGCATCAGCGAACCGATCAAAGCCGTCGCACACCGGATGCGCGAGGATTGCGAACAGTGCCTGTCGATCCCCGACGCCGCGCAGATGGCGTCGATGAGCGAGCGCAATTTTCTGCGCCGTTTCAAGCTGGAGATGGGCGTGACGCCGTCCGAGTACCTGCTGCGCGCGCGTCTCGATCTCGCCTGCGCGCTGCTCGCCGACCTGGACCTGCCGGTCGACAAGATCGCGCGCCGCGCCGGACTCGGCTGCGGGGACCGCCTCGCGAAGCTGTTCCGCCAGCGCATGGCGCTGTCGCCCACCGAGTATCGCGTGACGGCGCGCCACCGCGCCGCCGCGGGGAGGGCCGCATGATTCCCACGCTGTCGCAACTCGCCGACATCTGTCTGATCATGCTCGCCGCCTCGGGCGCGCATCTGTTGCGGTTCGACACCGCGAGCGGCTTCTCCGATCTCCAGGCCCTGCTGGTCGGCTCCGCGGTCGCGCTGTCGCTCGTGATCTTCCCGCTGTTCGACGTTTACCGCTCGTGGCGCGGCAAGCCGGTGTTCGCGCTGCTGCTCAACACCCTGCTCGCCTGGACGACCGTGCAGGCAATGAACGTGGTGCTGGTGTTTACGACGCGCGAATCCACGCTGGTGTCGCGCGGCTGGTTTGCGCTGTGGAGCCTGCTGTCGATCGTCGGGCTGCTGTGCGCGAAAGTGTCGATCCGCGCGGTGCTGAATTATCTGCGCAGCACCGGCCGCAACGGTCGCGCGGTCGCGATCGTGGCGGGCGACACCGAGGTCCGCCGCATGGTGAAGCGGGTTCTGCTCGCCCGCCACGCCGGTTTCAGGCCCGCGATCGTGTTCGACATGCGCGAACACGACAACGCGAACGTGCTCGGCGTGCCCGTTACCCGCCGGCTCGAGGAGTTCGTCGCCGCGGTGCGCCGCGAGCAGGTGTCGGAAGTCTGGATCGTCGGCCGGCCCGGCGAGGCGCAGCCCGTCGAATGGTTCGTCGAGACCTTCCAGCACGATTTCGTCAACATCCGCTTCTTCCCCGACCTCGGCAGCCTCGCGTTCGGCGACACCGGCGCCGTCGACCTGCTCGGCGTGCCGGCGATCAATATCGTGACCTCGCCCGTCAACCGCTTGCAGATCGTGCCGAAGGCGATCTTCGACCGCATGTTCGCCGCGCTCGCGGTGATCGGGCTCGCGCCGGCGCTCGCCACGATCGCGATCGCCGTGAAACTGTCGTCCCCCGGTCCCGTGCTGTTTCGCCAGCGCCGCATGGGCGCCGACGGCGCGGTCTTCACGATCTACAAATTCCGCTCGATGGTCGTGCATCACGAGCACGCCGGCCAGGTCACGCAGGCCACGCGGCACGATCCGCGCATCACCCGGATCGGCGCGTTCCTGCGCCGCACGAGCCTGGACGAACTGCCGCAGTTCCTCAACGTGTTGCGCGGCGAGATGTCGGTCGTGGGACCGCGTCCGCACGCGACCGAGCATGACGAGTTCTACAAGTACCTCGTCAAGCACTACATGTATCGCTATCGGATCAAGCCGGGCATCACCGGCTGGGCCCAGGTCAACGGCCTGCGCGGCGAAACCGGACGCGTCGAGAACATGGCGGACCGCGTCGCGCTCGACCTTTACTACATTCGCAACCGGACCTTCTGGTTCGACCTGAAGATCGTGCTGCTCACCGTCCTGAAAGGATTCAGAGGCGCCAACGCCCACTGATCCGACCGCGCGTCGTCCGCGACAGTCTCGGCCGGTCCGCACCGCGGATCCCGAGCGGAGGCGGCGTAGCGGTCTTTCTTACTCTCTTTCGAATCGACGATGCTGTTTCCATGTCCTGGGCTTGCACGCGGGTGCGCCCTTTTGTCGTTGCTGTGCTGGCTATCCGGGTGCGTGCTCGCGCCCGGCATGAAGTTCGACGCGCGCGCGCTGGCCGGGCCGCCGATCGCGGTCACCGAACTCGCGCCGTCGAATGTCGCGCAACTCGACGCGCTCAATGAACAGGCGCTCGCGCAACGTTGCGAGACCGATGCGCTCGCGGGCGCGGGCGAGCCTTACCGGATCGGCCCGGCCGACGTGATTTCCGTCATCGTCTGGGACCACCCCGAACTGGTGATGCCGAACCTCACCTACGACATCGGCTCGACGGGCGGCGCGCAGCCGCAGAGCGTCGGCCTCGCGAGCCAGCGGCTGCCGGGCTACGTCGTCAGCGAGGACGGTCTGCTGCAGTTTCCGTACGTGAAGCGTTTCCGGGTCGGCGGCATGACCGAGATCGAGGCGCAGCAGCGGCTCGAGGCCGCGCTCGAGCCGTACATCCACGATCCGCAGATCTCGCTGCGCGTGATCGGCTATCGCAGCAAGAAGGTGTACGTGAACGGCGAAGTGCATTCGCCCGGCGTGAAACCCATCACCGACGTGCCGATGACGCTCGCGCAGGCGCTGCACGAGGCGGACGGCGTGCTCAGCACGGGCGACGCGAGCCGCATGACGCTGCTGCGCGCCGGCCGCCGCTACGGCGTCTGCCTGCCGGAATACACGGCGCGTGGACTGGATGCGAGCCGCGTCCCGCTCGTCGACGGCGACGTGCTGCGCGTGCCGCCGCAGAGCGACTTCAACGTGTTCGTGCTCGGCGAGGTGCAGCGTCCCGGCGCGGTCAAGTTCCGCTCCGACGGCCGCCTCACGCTGTCGCAAGCGCTTGGCATGGCGCAACCCAGCCAGGAGACGAGCGATCCGTCGCAGATCTATCTGGTGCGCCCGCCCGAGAATGTCCGGGAACTACGCGACGTGCGCCGCGATCCGCTCGCGCTCAGCCGCCCGATCGATGCCCAGGTGTACCACCTGAACGCAAAATCGCCGCAGGGCTTCGCGCTCGCCCAGCAGATCGAACTGAGACCCGACGACGTCGTCTACGTCGACGCGCCCGGCATCGTGCGCTGGAACCGCGTGATCGCGCAGCTCCTCGGCGGCACGACGGCAGCCTACAACGTGCAGAACGCTGCGAAGGGAGGCTGGTGGTGATCGGCTCGATCCTCGTCGTCTGCCACGCGAACCTGTGCCGCAGCCCGCTCGCCGAGGCGCTGTTGCGGCGCGCGCTGCCGCACGTGACGATCGGTTCGGCCGGCATCGAGGCGCGCGCCGGCGCACCCGCGCCGCAGCGCGCGCGCGACGCGGCCCGCCTGCGCGGACTCGATCTGTCCGTCCACCGTGCGCAGGCGCTGACCGCCCTCGCCTGCGCGCGGGCCGACCTGATCCTCGTGATGGAAACCGCGCAGCGCCGCCGCCTCGAGGCGCGTTACCCGTTCACGCGCGGCCGCGTGTTCAATCTCGCCGCGCCCGGCGTCGGCGCGCCCGACCTCGCCGATCCGTACGGCGGACCGCCCGAGACGTTCGCCGCTTGCCTGGATCACCTCGAACGCTGCGTCACGCACTGGCGCGACCGGATCGACGCGGCCGCCGCCCCGCCCGGGCCTTGAAACCCTGTATTGCGTTCCGCCGTCCGCGACGATCCACCCACTCCTTATCGCCATGTCCACTGCTGCAGATTTTCCCGACGATCTCCGCTACGAACTCGATCTCGTCGGCGTACTGGACATCCTGATCGCCCAGTACCGCCGGATCGTCGCGGCCACCCTCGCCGGCCTGCTGTTCGGCGCGCTCGGCGCGTTTTTGCTGCCGCCCCGCTATCAGGCCGACATGATGATCCAGGTCGAGAGCGGCCCCGAAGGCGCGGCCGCCAATAATCTGGTCGCAGACGTGTCGGCGCTCTTCGACGTGAAATCGTCCGCCGCCGCGGAAGCGCAGATCGTCGCGTCGCGGCTCGTCGTGACCCGTTCGGTCGATCGCGTCCGCTACTTCGTCGACGTGCGGCCCAAGCGTTTTCCGTTGATCGGCGGGCCGCTGTCGCGGCTGCTCGGCGGCGTGCCGCCCGCCTGGCTGACCGGCTTCGGAGGCTATGCGTGGGGCGCCGAAAGCGCGGACATCGCGCGCTTCGACGTGCCCGCCGCGCTGGAAGGCGAGCGCTTCACGCTGACGACGCCGCTCCCGGGCGTCTGGCGGCTGAGCGGCCCCGGCGTCGACGCGCCGGTGCAAGGCCGCGTCGGCGCGCCGGCGACCATCGCGTCGGCGCGCGGCCCGCTCACGCTCGACGTCGCCGGATTCCAGGCGCCGCCCGGCACGCGCTTCACGCTGGTGCGCCAGTCGCGCAGCCAGGTCATCGGCGACGTGCAGGACGCGCTGACCGTCCAGGAACGCGTCAAGCAGTCGGGCGTCGTCATCGCGACGCTGACGGGCGACGATCCCGGCCGCGTCGAACGCCTGCTCAGCGAAATCGGCCGCCAGTACGCGGCGCAGAACGTCGCGCGCAAGTCCGCCGACGCCGCGCAGTCGCTCACCTTCCTCGAGCGGCAGCTGCCGGCGAT
>NZ_JAAGNW010000028.1:14499-22224 GCF_010645215.1 Burkholderia multivorans
ATCGACCTGCCCGAAGAGGCCCGTCTCAGCCTGCAGCAAGGCGCGCAGACGCGCACGCAGCTTCTGCTGCTGCAGCAGAAGCACGACGAACTGACGACGCGCTTCAATCGGAGCCACCCGAGCCTGGTCGCGCTCGATCGCCAGATCGGCGCGCTGCGCGCGGAGCAGGCGGACACCGAGCGCCAGATCAAGCGCATGCCGGACCTTCAGCAGGACGTCGCGCGTCTCACGCTCGACGTGCGCGTTCACACCGACCTCTACACGGCGTTGCTCAACAATGTGCAGCAACTGCAACTCGTCAAGGCAGGGCAAGTCGGCAATGTGCGGATCGTCGATTTTCCGGTGGTGCCCGACGATCCCGTCAAGCCGAACAAGCTCGTTCTGATCGTGGGCGGAACGCTCGTCGGTTGCGTGCTCGGCGTCGCGTTCGCGTTCGCCCGCGATCTGCTGTTCGGCGGCGTCGCGAGTCCCGACGAGATCGAGCGCGCGCTGCCGCTCGACGTCTACGCGGTGGTGCCCGCCGCCGCCGCGCAACGCGCGCTCCATCGCCACATCACCGCGCTCGCGGACGGTCAGCATCTGCTCGCCGTCGACGCGCCCGGCGACCCCGCGGTCGAGAGCCTGCGCAGCCTGCGCACCGCGCTGCGCTTCGCGCAGCCGGGCGCGAGCAACCATGCGCTGCTCGTCACGAGCGCCGAACCGGGCGCGGGCAAGTCGTTCGTGATCGCCAATCTCGCCGCCGTGCTCGGCGGCAGCGGCCATCGCGTCGCCGTGGTCGACGCCGACCTGCGGCGCGGCCATCTGAATCAGTATTTTGGGCTGGCGCGCCAGCCCGGCCTGGCGGAGGTGCTCGCCGGCGCAATGCCGGTCGACGCCGCGCTGCGCCCCGAGGTGGCCCCGCACGTCGACCTGCTGACGACCGGCGTGCTGCCCGCGAATCCCGATGCGCTGCTGTCCGGCCCGCATCTCGGCCCGCTGCTCGACACGTTGCGTGCCCGCTACGACTACGTGCTGATCGACGCACCGCCCGTGCTCGCCGCGGCGGACGCGACCGTGATCGGCCGCCATGCGCCCATCGTGCTGATGATCGTCCGCGCGGGGCAGACCCGCATCGGCGATCTGCGCGAGTCGCTGAAGCGGTTGCGCCACGGCGGCGTCACGTCGGCAGGCGCGGTGCTCAACGGCTTCGCACCGCGCCTGGGCGGCTATGGCGGCAAGTACGAAGGCTACCGCTACACCCAATACGACTATGGCGCGCCGCCCCGCCCCGGGTGGGCGCGGCGCGTATTGCAAGCCGCCGCTCGATGGAGAAGACCATGACCACGTCGCCTGAAGAAGCCTCGCAGCCCGTCGCCGTTGCGACACCTGTTCCACTCCCCGGCCCGCGCGCCGCAGCGAACGCGCGGCGCCCGCTGAGCGTCGCGCTCGTCGTCGAGGCGGCGGGCGGCGGTGTCGGCGTCCACGTCGCCGACCTGATCGACGGGCTCGCCGACGCCGGCGTCGAGATCCACCTGATTGCGCCCGCCGGCAATCGTTTCGACGCGCAGATCCTGACGCCGCGCACGGTCAGCCGCTGCGCGTCGTTCGCACGCGTGCCGATGGGACGCGCGGTGTCGTGGCGGGACACCCGCGCGTTCGCGCACCTGTTCCGGCATCTGGCGCGCATCGCGCCGGACGTCGTGCACAGTCACAGCTCGAAGGCGGGCGCGCTCGCCCGCGCGTGCCGCGGATCGTGGCGACACGTCTATACGCCGCATGCGCTCTATACGCTGAACCCGCATCTGACGCGCACGCAGCGCCACTTCTACGGTGCGATCGAGCGCCTGCTCGGCAAGTGGCTGACGGATCGACTGATCGCGGTATCGATCGACGAGGCGCACCACGCGCGTCACGCGCTCAAATTGCCGCTCGGCCTCACGACCGTGATCCACAACGGCGTGCCCGATTTCCCGCGTCTGCCGCGCGCCGCCGCGCGCGCAGCGCTCGGTCTCGCGCCGGAGGGGTTCACGGTCGGCTTCGTCGGGCGCTTCTCGTTCCAGAAGGGCCTCGATCGCCTGATGAGCGCGGCCGACCGGCTCGCCGAGCGCTACGGCGACGCGATCGAGATCGCCGTGATCGGCAGCGGCGATCTCGAGGCCGCCGCCGCCCGTCCGCACGGTGCGTATCCGCCGAACCTGCGGCCGCTCGGCGAGATTGCCGACGCGCGCCGCTACTTCAACGCATTCGACCTGTTCGTGCTGCCGAGCCGCTACGAGGGCTTCCCGTATGTGTATCTGGAAGCGATGGCCGCGCGCCTGCCGATCGTCACCACCCGCGTCGCGGGCGCCGAGGAACTGGTCGCGTCCGAGCGGATCGGCGTCGTCGTCGCGAACGAGGAGACGGCCGAACCGCTCGCCGCCGCGATCGGGACGCTGTACGACGACCGGCGCGCGCTCGCGCGCCTCAGCGCCAACTGCGACCGCGCGATCGAGCGGTTCAGCGCAGCGCACATGGTGCGCCGTACGTTGAACGTCTATCACGAAACTGTCTTCGGAACCTGCTCATGACACGCCCTCTCCATGTCGTCCTGCTGCACGCGTACAGCCGTCGCAACTCAGGCGACGGACTACTCGTCGATCTGTCCGTCGAACTGCTGCGCGAAGCATTCGGCAACGGCGTGCGCACCACCATCGTCGCGGCCGATCCCGACTCGTTCGCCGATGCCGGCCGCCCGTTCGGCGCGCCGGTGCTCGCGCAGCACGGCGTCGTGCGCCGCCTCGCGGCCGTCGCGCGCAGCTGGCTGCCGTCGCGCGGGCCCGCCGCGCTCGCGCCGGTGCTCGCCGATGCCGATCTGATCGTCGGCGTCGGCGGCGGCTACCTGCGCGCGCGCACGCTCGCCGAAGCGCTGCGGCTCGAAGCCGGCCATCTGTTGCAACTGCGCGCCGCGCGGGCGTCGGGCAAGCCCGCGGTCTATCTGCCGCAAAGCATCGGTCCCGCGCGCACCGGCCTGCCGTTCATGTCGCGCGCGTGGCGGAGCCGCGTCACCGCGCTGCTCGGCGCGTGTGCTGTGGTGTTCGTGCGCGACGATCGCTCGCTCCTGATGCTGAGCGGCAATCGAAACACGCGCCGCGCCCCCGACCTCGCGGTGCTCGCGTTCGGCATGCGGCGGCCGGGCCCGGCCGTCGCGCCGGGCGCCGATGCGTCGGGCGCCGATGCGCCGGTGCGTCACGTCGTGCTGGTCCTGCGCGCCGCGCCGCGCTGGAGCCGAGCGCAGCGCACCCGCTACCGGCGCGCGATCGATCGTCTGATCGCGCGGCTCGAGGCCCGCAGCCGGATCACGCTCGCGGTGCAAAGCACGGGGCGCGGCAACGACGACGCGGCGTTCTACCGCCGGCTCGGCGTCGCCCGACCGTTGCCGTCCCTGCGCCAGGTGCTCGCCGACGATCCACCCGATTTCGTCGTCTCCGTGCGACTGCACGGCGCGCTCGAATCGATCCTCGCGGGCGTGCCGGCCTTCCATCTCAGCTACGAACGCAAAGGATTCGGCGCTTACGCGGATCTGGGTCTCGACGATTGGGTCGTCAACGCGGCCGATTTCGACGCCGATGTCGTCGCCGACCATCTGTACGCGCCGCGCGCCGCCTTGCGCTTCTGGGAGGCGGCGACGCGCCGAGCCGATGCGCTGCGGGTCGAGCGCGCACGTCTCGTCGCGGCGCTGCGCGACGCAGTGCCGCCGCCGCATGCGGCGGAGACCACGCCATGCTGATGCGCATCGCGTGGCGGATCGCCGCGCTCGGTGCGAAATTTGCACTGACGATCGTGATCGCACGTGTGCTCGGCTTCGCGGCGGTCGCCGACTACGGGATCGCGATCGCGGTCTCGGTGATCGCTTCTAAAGTGCTCGGCCTCGGCTTCAGCGCGGAACTGAACCGTCGGCTCGCGCTGCCCGCGCCGCGCCGGGCGATCCGTGACGCGCGCGCGGTCGGTTTCGTCTATGCGCTCGCGTACCTGCTGCTCGGCGCCGGCGCGCTGCTGCTGATTCGCACGAACTGGCTTTCAGTCGCACACCGGACGCCCGCCGCCATCGGGCTCACGATCGTCGTGGTGGCGATCGCCGAGCACTATGCATTCGAATGCAACACGTATGTGTTCTCGCTGCATCGCGCCCGTACGGCGTCGCTGATGCTGTTCGCGCGCACCGGCGCGTGGCCGGCGTTCGCGATCGCCGGCCTCGCGTCGGGCGCGATCGTCCGGCTGGAGACCGTGTTATGGCTCTGGGTCGCGGTCAACGTCGCCGTGATCGGCTGGGCGTGGTGCGTACTCGCCGCGTCGGCGGCCGCCCTCGGTTCGGCGTCCGCCCGCGCGGACGGTCCCGCCGACACGCTTGGGCTCTGGCGAGACGGCCTGTCGTTCTATGTCGGCGCGGCGCTGCTCTCCGGCCTGCAATACGCGGAACGGCTGATCGGCTCGCTGCTCGTCGACGCGGATGCGCTCGGGCGCTACGTGTTCGCGTGGTCGATCGCGAACGCGATCCAAACGATCGCCTTCGCGGCGATCGTGTCGACGGCCGGCCCCGCGCTCACCCGCGCCGCCGCGACCGAGCCGCACGTGTTCGCGCCCACGTTGCGGCGCGCGCTGCTCGCATCGCTCGGGGCGACGCTGCTGCTGTCGGCCGCGATCCTCGCGGTGCGCGAGCCGCTGTTCCGGATGGCGCGCGAACCGCTCGACGCGGCCGGCACGCGGTTGCTTGCGATCCTGCTGCTGTCGTTCGTGCTGCGCGGCGCGATCGATCTGCTGTGGGCCGCCGCGATCGCGCTGCGGGCAGGCCGCGCGTTCGCGCTTGCCACGGCGCTGTTCGCAGCAGGCAGCCTGCCCGTCATCGGCTATGCGATCCGCGCGCACGGTGCACTCGGCGCGGCCTGCGCCCACCTGTTCGTCAGCGCGCTGCTCGCCGCGGGTTTCGGCGTGCTGCTCGTCCGGGCGGGCGCGGGCCGCGGAACCGGACGCTTCACGCCGTTGCGGGAAGTGAATCGCCATGCGCTATGACGGCCCGCCGGGAGGATCGCGACTCAGCCGGGGCGTGGTACGCGTCGTCGCGGCCGCTTATGTGTTCGGCTATCTCGTGCTGTATCGCAACGCGGGCGCGCTGCTGCCCGAGTTCATCTTTCGCGACGCCGAGAAGATCCAGGCGCAGATGGGCGGCGCCGACACCTTCGCGGACACCTCGTTCGACGCCGTCGGCAAGCTCTACGGATGGCTCGGTGGCGGCGTCGATCTGTTGATCGCGGGCATCGGCGCGTGGTTCATCTGGGCGATGCTGCGTCCGGCGAACCGCTTCGGGCCGATGGCGGCGGCGTTCGTGCTATCCGTGCCCTGTGTGTTCTTCAATCTGTTCGTGGCCAGCAAGGACACGCTCGTCGTGCTGATCTCGCTGCTCGTCGCGATGGCCGCGCGCCGCCATGGGGTGCGCGGGACGCTCGTCGCCGCGCTCGGGCTCTACGGCCTGTATGCGGGGTTCATCCGCAGCTACTTCGCCCTGATCGCAGTCATCGCGCTCGCCTGCGTGGCGTTCCACGCCCTGTCGACGCGCGGCCGGCTGGTGCTGGGTGCGGCCGCCGCGTCGGGCTTCGCATTGCTGCCAGGCTGGGTCTACCACGCGCTGCTGCATCCGCGCGACATGGCGGTCGACTATCTGGTGTACGCGTCGCCGTTCGGCGCGCGCACGAGCTTCTACAACCCGGTCGATCCGTCGTCGCTCCATGGATTCGTCGTCGACTATCTGTACGCAATCGGCAAGCTCAATCTCGCGCCGCTGTTTTCGCCGGGACCGCAGGAAGTCGCGATGCAGGTGTTCGTCGCGCTCGCCGTCGCGCCCGCGCTGCGGGTGCTGCGCCGCCCGCGCGACACGGCGGGGCAACCGTCGGACATCGTGCTCGCCAGTCTCGTGATCGGGCACGTCGCGGTATCGATGCTGTTCGAGCCGGATCTCGGCAGCTACACACGGCACTTGTCCAGCGCCGCGCTGCTGTCGATGACCCTGCTGGTACGCCGCGCGCAGCCGTCGAGCGCGGCAGCCGCGTCAAGGGTGAGCTGGCGCAGGGCCGCCCGATGACTGCGGCGGCGGGTCGACCGGATCCTCGACGCGCGGCAGCTCCGCGCCGGCCGCGCCGAGCGCCGCCTTCGCCATCCCGCCGACCGTCACGAGCCCATAGTTGCGCTGAGCGAGGTCGATACCGTTCGGCGAATCCTTCCATTCGTAGATCGACACGAGCGGCGCGCCGGTGCCGCGCACGGCCGACAGGAACGCCGCGACCTGCGCGGCCTGACCCGCAGCGCCGCCCGTGGCCGGAATCGACGGCACCCCCCACTCGGTGATGACGGCGGGCAACCGGTAGCGCTCGTGGAGGTCCGCGCTGACCGCGGATATCTGCGGGCCCGTCATCCCATAGGCGTGATACGACACGCCGCCCAGGCATCCGGGCGCGCGCTGCACGACCTGCGCGAGCAGCGCGTCGGGCAGCGAGCCTGCCGACGGCGGCCGCGCGAAGCCCAGCCCGAGCACCGGCACCTGCCGGCTGAGCGTCGTCCACTGCGCGCATGCGGCTTGCATGTACGGCGGCAAGGTCGCCTCCACGTCGCCCGGCGGCCAGTACTTCGCGAGATCCGGCTCGTTCCAGATCTCGACCGCGAGCAACTGGTTCGCATGCGCCTGGACCAGCGCCGCGACTGCGCGCCCGAACGTCGTGCCGGCACTCGCCAGCACGGCGGCACGCAGGGACGGATCGACCGGCAGCGTGCCGAACGGATTCAACGACCGGACCGTCATCAATACCCCGAGGTTCGCGGCTTTCGCCTGGGCGAACGCGGCCTCGACCTGTTGTTGATACGTGCTCGATCCGAGGCTGTCGGTCCACACGCCCAGTCGCACGAATTCGAAACCGGTTTCACGAATGCGCGTGGCATCGTCCATGGTGAAGCCGCCGACGTCGACCTGGACGCCGACGCGCAACTCGCCCGTCGTCGTGGGCAGTGGGTGCGCGACCGCGGCGCTCCGTTGCGCATGCGCGGCGGGTGCGACGGCTGTCAGCAGCATGGCGGCGCAGACGAGCGCGTAGGCGCGAGGCGGCCGAAACGAGGCGGCGAACGGCGCGGCGCGCCGGAGCTGGAAGCGTGATGTCATGAGGGGCTCCCCGGAAGAACGGTCGGCACGCGTCATAGCGTCGGGATGCAACGCATGCCCTGTCGATCTTAGCGCGCCGGATTCGGATAATTCAGCCAATTTCCTGTCCGTATCCGCCACCGGGTTCAGGTCGGGTCGGCGTCCTGCCCGCATGCAGGACGAGCCGGGAAGTTGCGAACCGGGGCGCTCACGATCCTGCAAGCGCAACATGACCGCGACAAATATCACGCCGACGGCCGAGGCAATGGCAGCCCATGCTGTGATTGCCGGATGGCGCGGTGGACCTTCCGTGCGTGCGAGAAAAGCGGTAACGTCGTAACCCGAGGGTTCGAACGCATGCTCGGCTGCATCGAACGAGAATCGATTTCATACCACGATTGGCCCCATGGATCCGCTCTCCGACGTTCTATCGCTGCTCCGCATCAACCGATACTATTCGGCACAACTCAGCGCGAGCGGCAGTTGGGGAATGCAATTTCCCGCCCAAGAAGGCATCAAGTTCACGGCCGTCGTCCGCGGTTCGCACTGGCTCGCCGTGGAAGGAGAAGCGCCCATCGAACTGCATG
>NZ_JAAGNW010000028.1:22234-24350 GCF_010645215.1 Burkholderia multivorans
CCGGCGCGCCGGCCGATCCCGCCGCATTTTCCCGAAGTACGACCGACGACGAACTCGAGTGGTATTGCGGCGGCGACGATGTGCTGCTGGCAGGCGGACGATTCTTCTTCGACGGCGATCCCGCGGAAGCATTGATCGGCACCCTGCCGTCCACGGTGCAGGTTCGCAAGTCGGCCCCGCAAGCCTCCATGCTGCGCTGGGCGCTCGAACGATTCGTGAGCGAACTGCATGATCGTCAACCGGGAAGATCACGCGTCGCCGAGCATCTCGCCCATCTCATGCTGGTCGAGGTGTTGCGCATTCACCTGGAAACCGCCAGCGAACACGGTACGGGCTGGTTCGCCGCGCTCTCCGACCGGCATCTCGGGAAAGCCGTCCGCGCCGTGCACGCGAGGCTTGCGCATCGATGGAGCGTGGACGAACTCGCCCGGACGGCGGCCATGTCACGCTCGGCGTTCGCTGCGCGGTTCAAGGAGGTGCTTGGGGTGGCCCCCATGGAGTATCTGACGCGCTGGCGGATGCTGGTCGCAGCCGATCGATTGCTCAATACGCACGAACCCGTCGCCTCCCTCGCGTGTTCGTTGGGATACGAATCCGAAAGCGCGTTCAGCACGGCTTTCAAGCGCACCATGGCCGTGTCCCCGAGACAATACAAGCAGCGCGCTCGAGCCGGCCTCCCGTCGCTCGACCCTGCGACTGACTCGTGAAGGGCGAACCGGCAGACGCGCTAAAAGGGCTTCCGATGCATCGACAGGCGCCGCGCGACGCGGCATGACGTCGTTCGGCGACGCATGCCGCGCGCCTCACGGGCCCTTCAGGCCGGCTGCCGTCATCAGCGCAGCCCGCCTCCGATCACGAGCGTCTCGCCGGAAATCCAGCTGGCCTCCGGCGAGGCGAGGAACGCGACGGCCGGGGCGATATCCTCCGGCTTGCCCACGCGTCCAAGCGGCGTGATGGATTCGATGTGCTGACGGAACGCGTCATTGGAAAAACTGCTGTTATAGAACCCTTCCGTCAACACCATCCCGGGATTCACCGCGTTGACGCGAATGTTGCGGCCCCCGAGCTCGTTGGCAAGCGTCCTCGTGATCGAATCCACCGCGGCCTTGGTCGCCGTGTAGACGGCCGACTTCGGCGGATTGAAACCCGTCACGCTCGAACTGATGTTCACGATGCTCCCGCCGTCCTCGCCGAAGTACGCGGCAGCTTCCTTCGATGCCAGCAGCACGCCGAGCACATTCAAGTTGAAATGCCAGTGATATTGCTGCTCGGTGATGTCCTCGAGCGCCGCCTGATCGTATACGCCGGCGTTGTTCACCAGGATGTCGATTCGGCCATAAGACGCCTTCGCGGCTGCAAACAGACGCTTCACATCGTCTTCCTTGGAGACGTCGGCCTGAATCCCGCACGCGACGCCGCCATGTTGCCGAACCAGATCGACGACGCGCTCGGCCTCCGATTGGCTCCGCGCGTAATTCACGACGATCGAAGCGCCCTCCTGTGCAAGGCGTACGGCGATCGCCGCACCGATGCCCTTCGACGCGCCCGTCACGATCGCCACCTTGCCCTGAAGCTTGCCCATGATGTTCTTCCTCATTTACCAGATCAAATACGCGGATACGTTTGCTCGACACTCGACGTCCGACGCATGTTGGGTCGAACGTGTCGTTTCGGCGGAGTCATGGTAAGAAAAGCGCCGCGATTCATCCATATGCGATCCGCCGGCATACTTTCGCGATCGTCTTTTCTTCAATGGGCGGTGGCGGCAAGGTCGGTTGGACTCAGCGCGCGTCGTGCATCGACGGCCCGGCTTCACCAAAAGTTCATTCATCACCGGGAATTTAGTGGGATCATTCGCAAATAAAATTATCCGATTGAATCAGGCATTAGCCGAATCCGGCGCAATTTTTTATAAAATAAAATAATGATTTTTTATGTGCTGCCGATTTGAAAAACAAAGATAATCCATTCGCCATTCCAGACTAATTCAAACAATGAGAGACGAATCCATGAGAGATGCGATCGCAGCCTGTGTTGTTGCCGCCCTGCTTGGAGGCATGCTCTCGGCGTGCGGGGGAGACAGCCCGGGAAATGCGGTTTCTCCCATCGCCTCGAT
>NZ_JAAGNW010000028.1:24360-25068 GCF_010645215.1 Burkholderia multivorans
GGGCAGACTATCGATGCAGTTCTCCCTGCCCTGAACCCGGCGGACCCGCCAGGATTGAATTTCAACCTCGCACCCTTCACGCTTCAACTCCCCACCGGGGCATCGGGCAGCGTCGACAGCGTGAATGCAGACAGCCTCGCAGCGGGTTATACGAACGCGTATTACTTCTACACGGACAAGTCGGACGGCGCGATGGTCATGATGGACCCTCGGCGCGGATGGACCACGAGCGGATCGCAGCATCCCCGCACCGAGCTGCGTGAAAACGCGACGTGGTCCCCCGCCGGAACGAACCTCCTCAGTGCAACCGTCTCCGTAGTCCAGGTGCCCGACCACACCACGATCGGCCAGATTTTCCAGGGTAGCGGGCCCAGCAAGCCACTGTGTGAAATACAAGTGACGTCGAAAGGCGTCGTGCAGCTCCTGCTCGAAGCAAGCAATCAGGGCGGGAAATCGAAGACCTATCCGATCGCGAACGTCGCGCTCGGGACGCCGTTCAGCTATGAACTGAGCCTGTCCGGGACGACGATAGGCGTGAAGATCAATGGCGCGGCCCGGTCCTTCACGATGGATTCGAGCTTCGAGGGAGAGGACTTCTACTTCAAGGCCGGCAATTACGACCAAACGGCCAGCTCGGGCACACCGATGACAACCCCGGGCACCGTGGTCAAGTTCCATGCCCTGTCCCTGACCCATCGCTAGAAGAGC
>NZ_JAAGNW010000028.1:25078-25518 GCF_010645215.1 Burkholderia multivorans
ATCGACACCTTGGCGCGCAGGAATCGTGCGCCGCCATGCCGTGTGCTGTAAAAATCGCGAAGCCTATCCGTCGCGACTATCTTCGATTGATTGAAAAAATAATATTCACACTGGAGCGTTCAAGATGAAAAAAACGTCGATTCAAACGCTGAAAATCATGTCGGTTGCCATGGCATTGTCCGGACTGCTCGCCTTTTCCTGGAGCGCCCATGCGCAGCTTGCGGCGGGAAGCGATGCGGCTCAGCCGGCGAAAGCGGAACTTTGCGACACGCCCTGGTCGGGAAGCCGCATTTATCAGCCCGGGAATGTCGTCAGCGACAAAGGGGCGAACTACACGGCCGCCTACCGGACGCAAGGTAACGCGCCGTCCCTCAGCAGCGGGCTCGACGGCAGCGGGCAGCCGTGGGTAAGCGGCGCGGCCTGCACCCCGGCCAGGATCG
>NZ_JAAGNW010000028.1:25528-28182 GCF_010645215.1 Burkholderia multivorans
AAGACCCAGCTCGATGGCGAGCAATGGGACAACATCATGAAACTGATCAACAAGCCGGAGCAGGACACCCTCGAATGGACGAAGTTCTACGGCTATTGCGAGAATATTGGTGATGATCGGGGCTACACCATCGGCATCTTCGGCGCCACGACGGGCGGCCCGAACGATACCGGCCCCGACGCGCCGGCCCTGTTCAAGGAATACGACGCCGTCAGCGGCGCGTCGAATCCCTCGATCCAGGGCGGGCTGGCACGCGTCGGCGTGCACGGCAGCATGTCCGGATCGATCCTGAAGATCACGGACAACGCGAAGACGTTCTGCGGAAAAATCAATGCGCTGCAAAGCAATGCGAACTGGCGCGAGGCGATGTGGCATACGTTCTACAACGTCTACATCGGATACAGCGTGGCACAGGCGCAGCAGCGCGGTTTCAATTCGGCGCTGACCATCGGCTCCTTCGTCGACACAGCGCTCAATCAAGGCGCGACGGGCGACAAGAATTCGCTCGAAGGCCTGCTGGCCCGCTCCGGCAACAGCGTGGACGAGAAAACCTTCATGACGAAGTTCTATGCCGAGCGCACGAAGGTGGTCGACACGCACGATTTCAACCAACCGCCGAACGGCACCCATCGCGTGCAGGAATGTCGATGCCGCAATCGTCAAGGTCACGAATTGGACGATGCATTGATGCGTGGCGGCGCTGTCGGGGCAGCGGGAGGCTGGCCCGTCTTTGGGCGCGGCTAGCGATCTCGGGTGCGATCGCGGCGCGCGGCTTGCCGCCCGGCAGTTCGACGGGCGGCAAGCTTTTAACGGCGCAGTTCAACCGTCCAGCAAATCGCTGGTCGCCGAGCTGAAGGGCATGACGAAATCCCACCGCAGGTCAGAACCACCCTCTCGTTCTCCGGAGCACGCCGTACATCAGTGCAAAGGGGAAAACGCCTTTCAGGACGATAAGAGTCCAAAAGCCGAGCGAGGACGCCGAGATCGACACATTAGGTAGGGACCCGTGAAGTCAGCGAGATCGATAAAGGCGCGTGGAAATTTGTTTTCTGATCTCATGTTCACAATCAAGTGAAGCAATGCCTGTTTTCCAGGATGACGAGATTTGGATGCAAATGTCGGTGTAAAGGCAATGAAATAAACGGTATCCAGGCATCCGCTGTCGTTCAGCGTGTCAGACGAGGAATCCTCTTGTCGAGAGACCAGCCATTTTATTCTCGACCTCCCAGAAATATAACCAGAGATATTCGAGGATTGGGGCGTGGGGCTGCTCGACGAAGGCATGCTGTACTGTCCGGCGACGGCGTGAGCAAACAGACGGAACCCGGCGCACTCGGCCGCGACACTCAAATGGAGTTTGGGACCGGACCCGCCCGACACGACCCGCTCCGCGTCGCCGGCGTACTGGTCGCTACCGATCGTCCGCATATACCCGCCGACAAACCGCCCAACCAACCCTCGCCGCCCCCTCTCCGGCGATCCGTTTGATGTGGAGCGTCGCTCTCCCCTATATTCCCTCGGGCCTGCCCAGCCTCATGGAGTGCGAAATTTCCGGAGCGCCTCATCCACCACCGGACAGCGCCATCAATACTCCCCTAATTTATCTTGACAATAGTTAACGAATGCGCAGCACTCGAGTCAGGCTTTCGAAGGACTGACGCGTGTAGGCTATCGACAGCCCATTCGATGGAAATTGCACTCCATCCGCCTTGGCAAGATGACCGCACTCCTCTTGACTACGTTAGGACACTTATCGTGACGACAAAGCATGGTGGTACGTTGTATGTCCTGCAGGCGCGCCCGCCCGCGATCATTGCCCTGTCACCCGATGGTTCCCATCAAACGGTGCTCGGGAATCTGACCCGCACGCCCGACGGCATCAAGGTCGACGCCGAAAGCAACATCGTCTACTGGACCAACATGGGCACCGGCATCCATCTGATCGACAGCGATCCGACCAGCCGGCCGGTTCCGCCGAACGACGGCACGATCGAATGCGCGTATCTCGACGGGAGCGGCCACCGCGTGCTGGTGCCGAGCGGTCAAGCCGGAACGCCGAAGGAACTGGTGCTCGACAAGCAGGGCGGCCACCTGTACTGGTGCGACCGCGAAGGCATGCGCGTCATGCGCGCCCGGCTCGACGGCGCGGAGGTCACCGAACTGGTGCGCACGGGCGAGTTCCCCGACGACACGGCCGATGCGACCCGCCACTGCGTCGGCATCGTGCTGGACAAGGCGAACGGCCATGTCTACTGGACCCAGAAGGGCCCGCCGGACGCCGGACAAGGCCGCATCTTCAGAGCGAACATCCAGCCGCCGGCGGGCGCGAGCCCCGACCGGCGCCCGGACGTCGAATGCCTGCTGGCCGACCTGCCGGAGCCGATCGATCTCGATCTCGATCATGACAACGGCATGCTGTACTGGACCGATCGCGGCAGCGACACGGACGACGGCAACACCCTGAACCGCGCCAGGATCACCGCGTCCGGATTGATCGATCGCGAAGTGCTCGCGCGCGATCTGAAGGAGGGAATCGGCGTGTCGCTCGACGCACGCGGCCGGCGCGCGTTCGTGACGGATCTCGGCGGCAACGTCCGGGTGCTCGATATCGACACGAAAGACGAAGCCCACTTCACGACCATCGCCCAACTGGG
>NZ_JAAGNW010000028.1:28192-36396 GCF_010645215.1 Burkholderia multivorans
CGACTACGCGGAGCGTTAAAGCGGGCCTGGCCCAAGCGGGATCGGTGCGCGTGGCGTACCGGCCCCCGCTCGATCGGAAATGCCGCAAGCGCTCATCCGCATGAGCCGGTGAACGCTCCCGGCCGTGTCGGCTGCGCAAGTCCGGGTCCCGGCGAGTCGACCTATGCGTGCTCGCTCCATAGCAGCCGCAGCCCTTCCCCCTCTTCACAAGATACGAATCATGAGCAATCTGAACGGAAAAGTAGCTGTCGTCACCGGTGCCGCGAGCGGGATCGGCAAGGAAATCGCGCTGGAACTGGCGAAAGCGGGCGCGGCGGTGGCGATCGCCGACCTGAACCAGGACGGCGCGAACGCGGTGGCGGAGCAGATCAAGCAGGCAGGCGGCAAGGCGATCGGGGTCGCGATGGACGTGACCAGCGAGGAAGCCGTCAACAGCGGCAGCGACAAGGTGGCGGCGGCATTCGGTTCGATCGACATCCTGGTGTCGAACGCGGGCATCCAGATCGTCAATCCGATCGAGAACTACTCGTTCTCGGACTGGAAGAAGATGCAGGCGATCCACGTCGACGGCGCGTTCCTGACGACCAAGGCGGCGCTCAAGTACATGTACAAGGACGATCGCGGCGGCGTGGTGATCTACATGGGCTCGGTGCATTCGCATGAAGCGTCGCCGCTGAAGTCGGCCTACGTGACGGCGAAGCATGGTTTGCTGGGCCTCGCGCGCGTGCTGGCCAAGGAAGGCGCGAAGCACAACGTGCGTTCGCACGTGGTGTGTCCGGGCTTCGTGCGCACGCCGCTCGTCGACAAGCAGATTCCGGAGCAGGCGAAGGAACTCGGCATCAGCGAAGAGGACGTGATCAAGAAGGTGATGCTCGGCAACACGGTGGACGGCGTGTTCACCACGGTCGAGGACGTCGCGCAGACGGTGCTGTTCCTGTCCGCGTTCCCGAGCGCCGCGCTGACCGGCCAGTCGTTCATCGTCAGTCACGGATGGTTCATGCAATGAAGCCGCGCGCCCGTACCGAAAAGCAGGCCGTCGATCCGGTGGATCTGCACAACGAGACCGGCGTGCCGCCGGCTCACCACCTGCCCTACGAGACGATCGCGCTCGTGCTGCAGGGCGGCGGCGCGCTCGGCGCGTATCAGGCGGGCGTGTTCGAGGGCCTGCATGAAGCCGGCATTCCGCTCGACTGGATCGCCGGCATCTCGATCGGCGCGCTCAATACCGCGCTGATCGCCGGCAATCCGCCGGAACGGCGCGTCGAGCGCCTGCGCGAATTCTGGGAAACGATCTGCCAGCCCGCGTTCTTCCCCGCGCTGCCGGCCGCGTTCGAGTTCGCGCTGTTCAACAGCCACGAACACATCCGCTCGATACTCACCGCGACCCAGACGGCCAGCGCGTTCCTGCAGGGCCAGCGCGGCTTCTTCACGCCGCGCTTTCCGTCGCCGCTGCCGGGCGTCAGCACGCGCCCGGACAAGGTCAGCTACTACGACACGTCCGCGCTGCGCGCGACGCTGCTGGCGATGTGCGATTTCGACCGGATCAACTCGGGCGGCATGCGCGTCTCGGTCGGCGCGGTGAACGTCGGCACGGGCAACTTCATCTACTTCGACAACACGAAGACGACGCTGCGCCCCGAGCATTTCATGGCGTCGGGCGCGCTGCCGCCCGCGTTTCCGCCCGTCGAGATCGACGGCGAGTTCTATTGGGACGGCGGCATCGTCTCGAACACGCCGCTGATGGAAGTGCTGCGCGCGTCGCCGCGACGCGACACGCTCGCGTTCCAGGTCGATCTGTGGAGCGCGCATGGGCCGCTGCCGGCGTCGCTGGACGACGTCGCGGAACGCACCAAGGATGTCCAGTATTCGAGCCGGACCCGCTTCGTGACCGATACGCTGCAGCGCGAACAGCGCTATCGCAGTCTTCTGCATCGTGTGCTCGCGCACGTGCCGGAGGACGTGCGCAAGAGCGATCCGTGGTGCCAGCAGGCCGAGGAGGTGTCGTCCGGCCGGCGCTACAACGTCCAGCACCTGATCTACCAGCAAAAGCCCTCGGAGAATCAGTACAAGGATGCACAGTTCGGCCTGTCGACCATGCGCGATCGCTGGGCGACCGGCCTCGAGGATATCCGCAAGACGCTCGCCGTCAGGGACGGCCTCGCGCCGCCCGACAACGAGGCCGGCTTCGTGACGCACGATATCCACCGCGCCCGCTGATGTCGGCAGGGATTGGCGCCCCGCGTGGCGTCGGTCCCTGGCGCGCCGGTCGACACGCCCGCGAGCCCGCAAGCCCGCGGGATCCGGAATCGGCGAGGCCTTCGCGTTGCCGCCGCGCCCGATACGTTGCGTTAGCGAGGACCGTGAAGCGCTGCATGCCGGTCATCGCTTCGAGTCGGTAGCACAGCGCGCCGAGTACGCGTCGTTCGACCGGTACGCTTGAGCCCCCCAAACCCGATCGCCCTTCATGCCCATCCGGCATGCGCCAGGGCAGCTCGCGAAGACACCCCTCTCGCTCCACGTTTCCCTATCTCTGCCTTCGCGGCCCGATATGTCGCGCAAGCTGAACATACCGTCTTTTTCATCTCCTCATCCTGACCGACACCGGCTTCTGTTCATGACCGATCCGGGTACACCAGATTTGACCATGGCTCGGGCCAGTGAACGACTGACGCGGAATGAAAGTTGACCGGATAAGCAGGATTATGCTGAAAACGAAGAGGCTATCGGATCGTCGCCGAGCAATTGCATCTCAGCAGCATTCTTTAATGGAAGACAACACATATTAATCACCCTCCAGATGCAATTATTCGAGCCGCCTCCCCCAACAATAATTCGACAAATTACATCTTCCATTACTAAAAATTACAGTATACATTCGGCAATAAGCTGACGCCGCGGGCCGATCTCTTCGCCATCCGATGATCGCGCGCCCGAATCGTTGGCAGGCGTGGCACAGGTTCATCCAGTCAGCGCGACATGCACCAGAACGATAAGTCATTCGCTTAGCAAACCTAACAAACAACAGGGCCGTCAACCATGAATATATTCACGTAATCCATCGCAGGGCTTTCCGGATACTCAGGATCATATCCAAGTTGGCCGTTGATTAACGGCGGGGTTGGCTATTGCCGGTTGAATTCATGCAGGACCGACCTGCCCTCTTCCCATTCGAGGTTTCAGCATGCGGATAATCTCTCGTAGGATTCGCTACCTATCCCTGCTTGGCGCGCTGGCGCTTGCCGCCTGCGGCGGCGACGACGGCGGCGTGGGTGGCTCGGCCGCCTCGCTCGGCGCAGCGCACAGTCCCACCACCAGCCCCACCACCACCAGCGCGCCAGCCGCCGCGACGCCGATCGACAAGAGCGCCAAGCCCGTCGAGCTGCCCGACACGGTGATGCCGCTCAACTACAAGCTCTGGTTCCGCCCGAACGCCGACCTGAACAAGTTCGACGGCCGCGCGGACGTCGAAATCAAGGTGCTCAAGCCCGTCAACGCGATCGTGGTCGCCGCGAACCGAATCCGGTTCACCAACGGCAAGATCGTGCTGCAGCCGGGCAACGTGCAGTTGATCGCGACACCGCAGAGCAAGGGCGACTATTACCAGCTGCGCCCCGCGAGCGGCTCGATCGCCCCCGGCACCTACTCGCTGCACATGGAGTGGCAGGGCATCATCAACTTCACGTCGAAGGGCGACCCCGCCACGGGCACCGTCGGCAGCTGCGACGTCGATCCGTACCCGGGTTGTTCCGCGGCTCAAGGCGTTTTTCGCGTCGACCTGCAGGGTACCGACGGCAACACCAGCGGTGCGATCCTGACGCAGGGCGAAACCGATCTGTCGCGCCAGTGGTTCCCCGGCTGGGACGAGCCGGCATTCCGTCCGACCTATGAAGTGACGGCCGAGGTGCCGCAGGCGTGGCGCGTGGTGTCGAATGCGGTGGAGAAACCCGCTGCGAACGTCGGCGGCGGCTACAAGCTGGTGTCGTTCGAGAAGACGCCGCCGATGCCGTCCTACCTGCTGTTCTTCGGCGGGGGCCTGTTCGACGTGCTCGAAGACAGCTTCACGAGCCCACTGCCCGACGGCCGCGGCCTGCATCTGCGCATCTTCACGCCGCCCGGCATGCGCGACAGGGCGAAGCCCGCGATGGACCGCACCAAGCAGGCGCTCAACTTCTACTACCAGTACACCGGCATTCCGCTGCCGCTCACCAAGCTCGACACCGTAGCAGCCAACGACGCGTTCAAGGCCCAGAAGGACCTGAACTTCGGCGGCATGGAGAACTGGGGGGCGATTCTCGAATTCGCCGACGACATCCTGCCCGAACCCGGCAAGCCGATGTCCTACTACGGCGACCGGGTCATGACGCACGAGATCGCGCACCAGTGGTTCGGCGATCTCGTCACGGCCGACTGGTGGGACAACGTGTGGCTCAACGAATCGTTCGCGCGCTTCTTCGAGACGAAGACGGTCATTCAGTTCTTCCCGGATCGGTTCAACTGGGTCAACTCCGCTCGCATCGGCTCCGTTACCAACAAGTACGAGGTGATAGGCAAGGACATCGGTCCGGATGCGTTTCCGGTTGCGCCGAACTTCAATGCGTGGGGGTCCAACAATTTCGTCGTTCTGGCGAGCGCGTTCGTCTACAACAAGGGCAGCCATGTGCTGAAGATGGTCGAGGGCTTCATCGGCGAACAGGCGATGCGCAAGGGCCTGCAGCAGTACCTGACCGACTATTCGTTCGGCAACGGCACGCCGAAGCGCCTGTGGGATGCGCTGTCGAAGGCGAGCGGCCAGCCGATCGGCGCGATCGGCGACAGCTACGTGCGTCAGACCGGCGTGCCGCTGCTGTCGCTCGACACGCAGTGCGATCTGACGAAGAACCAGAACATCGTCACGATCAAGCAGATGCCGTTCCCGAATACCAACAAGTATCCGGGCACGCAGTGGACGGTGCCGGTGACGCTGGCCTACGGCAACGGTCTCGTCGATCGCAAGACGCTCGTGCTGAAGGACACCCGGGCGCAGATCCGTCTCGACGGTTGCTCGGCGGTGCTCGCGAACCCGACGGGCTTCGACTACTACGTGACGAACTACGCCGACGCTGCCTGGAGCGCGCTGCTCACGCAGCTCAACCGATCGACGGACCCGGTCCTGCTGCAAAACCTCAAGAGCGAGGCCGCGCTGCTGGTCAGCGCGAACCTCGCGCCGGCCTCGCGATCGACGAGCATCGGCACGATCAACTCGCCGGCCGCGATGTCGCTGCGCCAACTGCCGGCAGGCAATGGGCTGTCGATGCCCGCCGCCGAGCCTGAGAAGGTGCACCCGGCGCTGCGCTATCAGGGCAAGTTCGTGCCGCGTCGGCAAGCGGGCGAATAAGACGCCGTGGACGGCGCTGCCGTCCGCTCCGGGTCGCGGATCTCGGCACGTCAAGCCGCGCTCCGCGACCCGGAAAACCGTCGCCCCTCCGCCCCCGTGAGAAATCGATTCGACCGGCAAGGCCCGATCCGTCGACCTGGCCGACCCGCGCGGAACCGACGAAGTCTGTTCGACGCTCCCGGCACGGAACCATCGCCGGTAACGGGAATGTCGCCCATCGCCTCGCGATCGGGATGACGTTCTCGTGGGCGAGCTTCGGTGAACATCCATCAGGAAGGAGGAACGATCAAACTCAGGTAACGACAGTTCTCGATATGCGGACCGGGTTGCTTCTTGCCATCGCGTTTTGCCTAACGATTAGGAGTACGATGCTATGTAATCGAAATTTCCACAGCTCCCGATCGCACGGCTACTTGCCGAAACCTCGTCAAGAAAGGTGTCTGCCGAGAAAAGCGCGACGGCGGTTCGAATCATGCTCGACACAGGCATGCCTCGTCGGCGGCAGCGAATGCGATCGATGGCTATGTGTGGCCTCCCAAGTGGTCGGTTCTTTCAACAATCAGCGAGCCAGGCTCGCCGCATCAGCAGGAGTGTGCCCATGTCGAACCATCGAAAAAAACTCTTGTGCCTCGCGGTCGCGGGTGTCTGCATGTATGCCTCGTGGAGCAGCGCCGCCGACACGGCGGGCCTCTGGCGCGAAGTGCCGCAAGCGAACGCGGGCCAGGCCGCGACCGCCCGCACCCAAGGCGCGGCCTCCAAAAGCGTCGTTCCCTCGGAATACCGGGTCTTCACCCTGGACTTCGGCGGCTTGAAAACCGAGCTGAATACCAACGCACGCTCGATCCGGAGCGGTCAGGGCAATACTTTGGCGCTGCCCACGCCGGAGGGTGGAATCACGTACTTCACGCTGTCTGATTCCAACGTGCTGCCTGACGCCCTGGCCAAACGTTACCCGGACATCAAGAGCTACAAGGGGGTGGACGACAAGGGGCGGCGCCTGCGCCTGGACCTCTCCCCAGCCGGCGTGCAGGCCATCGTCATGGGCGATCCCGACGGCGCCTGGAGTGTGCAACCGGAGGGCTCGCTGGATGGCGTGATCGCCGCCGCACCCGCCACGGGTGGTCGCTACTGGAGCTTCCGGCGCGCCAAGTTGCCGGCCCCCAGAACGCCGTTCAAGGAGGACGTCTTGCAGCAACAGCTGCAGTCCAGGATTCAGACGTCGGCGCAGCCGGAGCCGATGACGCAGTACGTCCCGGTCGTCACCGGGATTCAGCGACGCAACTACCGCCTGGCGGTGGCCGCGACCAGCGGCTACGCCAGCGCATTCGGCTTCAGCAAACCGCTTGCCCTCGCCGCGATTGTCCGCACCGTCAACCGGGTCAACGAAATCTACGAAACCGACCTTGGCGTGCATATGACGCTGGTGGCGGACAACGACAAGGTGATTTTCACCGACCCGAAGACCGACCCTTTCAAATCCGGCAGTCCGCTCGATGTCAACCCGCGCATCCTGAACCAGGCTTTCGGCAAGAACGGATACGACATCGGCCACGTCGTCGATTCCGGCGACAATGGCGTTGCCTCGCTGGGCGTGGTCTGCTCGGCCGACAAGGGCTCGGGCTACACGGGCAGGAACAATCCCGTCGGCGACCCGTTCGACGTCGACTACGTGGCCCACGAGATGGGACATCAGTTCGGCGCGAACCACACCTTCAACGGCTGCTATACGGGCTCCCAACGCGAGGCACGGAGCGCCTACGAACCCGGCAGCGGTTCCACCGTGATGGGGTATGCGGGCATCTGCGGCAACGGCAACGATCTGCAGCCCAATTCCGACCCCTACTTCCATGCCGTAAATCTGGCCGAAATCAGCAGGCTGCTCGCCGACAGGGAAGGGAAATGCGCCGCTACGGTGGCAAACACCCAGTACCCGGCCTGGATCGATCAGCCCGCGCTGATGAAGCGATACGTCGTCCCCGCCCGCACGCCGTTCGCGTTGACGGTCAACGCCCGGTCCGCCAATCCCGATGCCGTCTTGAGCTACGCGTGGGAGCAAACCGATCTGGGCCCGATCCAGCCGAGCGGGCAAGCCTTGAAGGATGATGGGGTCGGCCCGATCTTCCGCTCCTACAATGCGTCGCAGCCGCAGCGGATCTTTCCCCGGCTGGCGGCGGTGCTGGGGGACGAGCCGCTGGGCCCGGGGGAGGTGTACCCGAGCACCACGCGCGACCTGAACTTCCGCGTGACCGTCAGGGACGGCTACGGCGCCCAGGCCACGACAGCGAGCGGCGATACCAGCCTGAAGGTATTCGATACGGGCAGGTCCTTCGCGATCACCTTTCCCAAGGACGTGATGGTGACGCAAGCAGGCAAACGCTATGCCGTGCGCTGGGATGTGGCGGGTACCGACAAGCAGCCGATCGCTTGCCGCACCGTGCGTATCGACCTCTCGCTGGATGGTGGGCACAGTTGGCTGCCCAAGGCGCTGGCGGACGCCGCCAGCAATAACGGCAGGGCCGAGGTGACGATGCCCGCCGTCGAGCGCAGCGCGACTGCCGGACGTTTGAAAGTGAGCTGCGTGGGCAATGTCTTCTTCGCGGTTTCGCCCACGAACTTCGTCGTCTCGAAGTAGGCAACAGGTGGGGCGCGGCTGCATGTGGACGATGCAACAAGGCCCTGCTCGAAGATCGAGCAGGGCCTTCAATCACGTGGGTCAATACTCAATGCAGATCACGGGCTCAGGTGGATCGATCCCGCGTGGACATCAACGTAGCCTGCGCCGCTCCCGGCCCACCTTCCCCCACAACTTAGTATGCCGAACGCTTCATCG
>NZ_JAAGNW010000028.1:36406-38246 GCF_010645215.1 Burkholderia multivorans
CGATGGAGTTGACGGCGCCGTTGGCGTTGGTTCGTTTGCTCGCACATAAAATCTGACGTTTCCCTCCAAACGCTAGAAACCTCCCGGCCGCTGTGCTCTACTGATTTCGTAGCATGCCTATCCAAATCAAAGAAGTACCAGAGAGACGAATTTCAAGCCGACGAGGAGGGAGTTTGCGATCAAATCAAATCATGAGCGAGACACGCGACATGGATGGCGAGGCCGGCAAAATCAGCCGACCTTGACGGGTTCTTCTCCTTGCGCGGATTGACCCGTACGCCCTCTTCGAGCACGTTCGTACCATCGGTATTCGAGCCGTATCGGCGCAACCGATAAAACGATCACCCACTCCTTCCTGCCGGGATCCCAATGATTTCGAAACTCCGTCTACTTGCGGCCCTTGCGGCCACTGCATCGAGCATACTGGCCGTCGCCCCTGCCGCGGCAGCCGCGCCCACGCCGGATCCGTTCTACACCTATACCGGCAGCGCGCCGCTGTCGTCGATCCCGCTGGGCACGGTAGTCAAGACGCGCGACGTCGTTTATCACATCGCCGGCATCCCAACCCCGGTGACGGCCCAGCAATTGCTGTATCGCACCAACAATGCACGAGAAGAACCGGTGGTCAATGTGACTTCCGTCATCAAGAGCCCGGCCAGCAACGGCCAGGCGATCTCCTACCAGTCGGCCTACGACTCATTGAATCCCTACGACTCGCCCTCGCGCGTCATAGCCGGGGACCGGGATATCAGCAAGGTCATCAATCTCGGCAGTTTCATCTACAGCGCCGAATCGGTTCCGCTGTCGGCGCTGCTCCTGCTGGGCTACAACATCATCGTGCCGGACACCGAAGGCCAGACTGCGGACTTCGCCGTGGGTCCCGAGTACGGGATGACGACCCTCGATTCGGTTCGAGCCGTGCTCAATACGCCGTCCACCGGCCTGACGCCCGCCAGCAAGGTCGCGCTGATCGGCTACTCCGGCGGCGCGATTGCGACGAATTGGGCAGCACAGCTCGCGCCGACCTACGCCCCCGATGTGAACAAGCAGCTGGTCGGCGCGGCCGAGGGCGGCGTGCTCGTCGATCTCGCGCATAACGCCCCCTACGTCAATCGCAGCATCGTCTGGGGCGGGGTCGCGCCTGCGGCGCTCGCCGGACTGGCGAAGGCCTACAACATCGACTTGACGCCCTACCTCAACAGCACCGGAGTCGCCGTATTCAGCGACGTCCAGAACCAGTCGCTCGCTTACATCTTGCCGAAGTATCTGGGTTTGGACTGGACGACACTCCTGAAGCCACAGTACGCGAAGGACATCAACAGCATCCCCGAGTACGTGACGTATGTGAACAAGGTGAACGCGGGGCTCGCCGGATCGCCGACGATCCCGATGTATATCAGCCAGGGAACCGCGGGCATTTTCAACGGTACCTTCAGCCTCAGCCAGATTGGCGACGGCGTGATGCTGGCGGGCGACACGCGGACGCTGGTGAAGAAGTTCTGCGACAGCGGCACACCCGTCGTGTACAACGAGGTGCCGCTCGAGCATGCAGCCACCGCTGTCGCGTGGGTGGCCGGGATGCTGCCGTGGCTCTATGATCGCTTCGCCGGCAAACCTGCGCCGAACAATTGTTGGCTGGCCGGGCTCTTGCAGCCGCGTAACTCCTTGGCTCCCGAGACGCTGCACTAATCTCCTGTGCCGGTGCCGTCAACAGGAAAGGCAGAGCGCGATGAAGCTCTTCGTTTCGATCGCCTCTGCCATCGGAAGACGACGTTCTTCGACAGTCCCGTGACGCCCCTCGCCGACGTCGCGTCCTCGTAGCGACTCACACCAGCGCGAT
>NZ_JAAGNW010000028.1:38256-41156 GCF_010645215.1 Burkholderia multivorans
ATCGCCAGTCCGGTTCGACCGGATTATTTTCAATTCAATAGCGATTACCCCACCTCGACAATCCCATCGGGAAGATCGCCCATCCCTCCGGGCGTCTTGAGCCTCCTGATCCCCGCTGATCCAGCCCGATTGATTCGTCCCGATGCTGCGCCGGAGGCCAGTGCCGGACAGCGATCGACGACAATGCTTTCGCCCGACTTTCATTTTCCATTGAATTTCATTAATTAAAATAGAACTGCAAATCAATTCACCGAGGACCCAATATATAAAATCCAATGTTTTAAATTTTCATCCCCTCGTCATCATTCATTCGTTATCTTAATGATTGGGATTGAGTCGAACGCGGCACCACCGACTGCGAGCGCGACGAGATTCCGCTCTACCCATTCAATTCAAACTTCGAGGGGGTTCAATTGAAGAAGATTCTCGTTGCCTTGGCGTTATCCGTCGCATCCCTGTCCGCGCTCGCCGCCGATGTCTGTCAAGGCGGCGCCTTGCTGACCGGCACCGTCCAGACCCCGCCCACGTTCAAGTCCGGCTCGGCGCTGCAGGGCATCTATCTGTCGCACACCCACGTGAGCCTGCTCGGCACCGACGGCGTCATCTACGACGTCGCGATGGACAATGTCTTCGCGAACGGCTACACCCGCAACCAGAAAAGCGTACCGACGCCGCTGAACCAGATCCAGGTCGGCGATCAGCTCGAACTGTGCGGCGAACTCTACACGGGCGGCGACGTCGGTATCCACTGGGTCCATACGAACTGCGGCGATACGCCGACGCCGACGGATCCGAACGGCTGGGTCAAGGACCTGTCGCAGCCGGCGCTCGGCAACAATCTCGAAAGCAACGAAACCTATTGCTATCTCTGGCAATAAGCCCCGCGATCGGCGCCCGGAACCCCGCGCGAACATGAAGCCTGCCTACTGGCTCGCCATCGGCGTCGCGGGATGCGTGCTGGCCGGCGCCTATCATGCTGCGCTCAGCCCGGATCCCGTCGCGGGTCCGGGCGCGCGCGCCCGGGATGCCCAGGCCAGGGAACTCGGCGCATCGACCTTCTCGTCATCCGCGTCGCCCGGCGCCGGGAACCGGGCCGAAGCCCCCTCATTGATCGGCAGCAGCGGCAGGATCATCGACCTGGGCGGCAAGACCGTGGCGCAGTACGTCGCGCGGTACGAAGGCGCAGCGCGCCTGGGCGACCCCGACGCGGCCTATCAGGTCTATCTGGCGGAGTCGCTTTGCGCGGCGCATCCGGCGCATCGCGACGCCGGGCCCGGCGATCGGAGCGCGTCCGACACGACGCGTCTATGCGCCGGCGTCACGCCCGCCGAGGTGCAGGAGCGCCTGCGGTTTCTCGCGCTGGCCGCACGCACGGGGCGGGCGGACGCGCAGATCGATTTCTACCTGGAAGGCCCGGATGGCAGCGGTGCGATTCCGTCGGCGGCCGCGACCCCGGACGATCCGGACCTCAAGCGCTGGAAGGACGACGCGCTGAGCCATTTGAAAGAGGCGGCCGGCCAATGCGACCCGCTGGCCGCCGGCCTGCTCGCCACGAACTACCAATCCGGCAAGTTCAACGCGCAGGATCCCGCGCAGGCGATGGCATTCAACCTGCTGGCGGCGGCAACGGGAAACGGCAAATGGTCCCGCGAGCGCCTGCAAGCACAGTTCGGCGCGCAGATGACGGCCAAGGCGTTCGACGCGGCGTATACGGAAGGACTCCTGAGCGCACGCGCGACCTGCACTCAGGCCAGGACGCCATGAGATGCAGGGCGCGCCGAGGTTCGTCATGCGTGTCGACACTCAGGCATGTGCGCGCTCGATCGGCACCGGTACGCCATGCGTGCCTTGGGCGATCCTGAATTGCCGGCACTGAGGCTCGGACGACATTCGGCTTCGCCGCCCACAGAGACAGCACGAAAATCCAGAGGACCGTCGTGCGGATGCCCAGCGGCCCCGAACCAGGTCAGGCAGCCGAGCGCCCAGGATCGAGCGTGCGCCGGGTCGAGCGACGCACGCTCCGCTCCTCCTTACTTGCCGCGGGCGCGCTGATCCTTGACCCACAGAAAGCGCGAGTAAGCGCCGATGTTGCTCATGCTGCCGACCCGGACGCCGCCGTCGCTCATCATCCGGGCGTAGACGTCGGGCTGCAGCAGCGCGAGAAACAGATAGCCGTTGCGCAGATAGTTGGTGCCCTTGCTGTTGCCGTCGCCGCTCGTGCCGTTCAACCGGCCCGCAAAATTGCGATCGCCGAGCCGCACGACATCCATGACCGTATTGACCATGGGCGCCATCCAGTTGATGTCGACGCCATAGCGGCCGCTCTGGGAAAGCCGATAGAACCCGGCGACATCGAGGCTGCCGTGATTGGCGTCTTCACGGGACACGTCCGGCATGGCGTAGCCCCAGTCGAAGGCGGTGCGCCCCTGCTTGTCCGCATAGCGCGTCAGGCCGTCGTTGATGAACCATTCGAGGTTGGCCTTGACGATCTGGTCATAGCGCTGGACCCGCTTCGGGTCGTCCTTCAGCAGATCGTGCGCCTGCGCAAGCCTGAGGAAGCCGTAGGCGAACATCATCTGCTGGTTCCACGGCACCGGCAGGCCGGACTTGTAGGGCGAAGCCTTGGCGAACGACATGTGCTTGGCGCCGTCGAGCGTCAGCAGCGATTGCAGGATGTGCGCATCGACCGTCTTGTCCGCTTCGGCGACATAGCGCCGGGCGCGCTCCAGGTAAGTCGCGCCGAAATGGAACGGATCGCCGCCCGCGACGGTCTGGCCGTACAGCGCCGGCGTATTCAGGATCTGCGTGGCGCAGCTCCCGAGGTGCCCCACCGGGTCGCCCTGCTCGCCGCCCGTCTGGATCGGATGGGCGTCCGGATCGTTCGGCCACACCGGATCGAT
>NZ_JAAGNW010000028.1:41166-46517 GCF_010645215.1 Burkholderia multivorans
CCAGATGACGCGATGCCCCGCGGGCGCCGGCAAGATGTCGTTGCGCTGCGACAGTAGCGTGTCGCAGAACGACACCATCTTGTCCAGAATTTCCTTGCGCGGCGCAATGTCATAGACGAGCGACATGGCCTTGAGGTTTTCGCCGCTGGGTCCTTGCGCCCACGCGTTGCCGACATTGGTCGGTTGCGGCTGCAACGTTTGCGCATAATCAACGAACGTCTGGATTTCCGCGTCCCTGACCGGCCCGTCCAGGCTTTGCACCAGCATGCCGGGCGCCGCGGCGGCGAGCGGCTCAACGTACGCGGGAACGGGTTGTTCGGCTTGGGTGGCAGCGGACGACGCGGTGCAGATCAATCCCGCACACGACAGAATGGCTAACGGGAAGAGACGTTTCATGGCCGCCTTGGAAGGAATGAGGTTTCGCATCATAGCGCAGGGATCGGCGCGGCAGCCACCCGATTGGCGTGCCGATTTCATGGCCGCGCGACCGGTCGCTGCCGCCCCGGAAATCCACAGGCGCCCGGCGGCATTTTTTCAGGAGCGCTCGACGGCAAGCAATGCGTTGATCGGCACGCGCCCCGACGGAACAGGTTCAATCGATCCACCGTTTGGCCATACGCGAAGCGGCGCTACACCGGCAGCGCGTGCGTCGACAGGATCTCCTTGAGCACCATGAACGACCGTACCTGCCGCACGCCGGGCAGGTAGAGCAGTTGCTCCGCGTGCAGCCGGTTGAAGCTCTCGTTGTCGCGCGTGCGCACCAGCATGAAGTAGTCGAACTCGCCGGTCACGACGTGGCATTCGACGCATCCCGACACTTTCTGCGCGGCCTTCTCGAAGGCGGCGAACGCTTCCGGCGTGGAGCGGTCGAGCACGAAGCCGATCACGACGAGCATGCCCGCGCCGAGCGGCTTGGGGTCGAGCAGCGCGACGATCCCGCGAATCATCCCCATCTCCTTGAGCCGCTCGACGCGCCGCAGGCACGCCGGCGCGCTCAGCTTCACCTTGGCGGCGAGGCGCACGTTCGAGATCGACGCGTCCGCCTGGAGCTGCCTGAGGATCGCGCGATCGCTGCGATCGAGCCCGGCGGCGGCGCCAGGCGCCGCCGCCGTTCTTCCGCCTAATTTCATTAGCTTTTCCTCCTGCGATGAGAACTTGTATTGCGTCATCAGCCATTTCAACTTCACCAACGTAGGTCGACGATATTTATTTCGCAAGCTCATTTCGCGCCGGCATGCCTATCATTTTTGCAGCGGGAGACGGCGCGCCGACGCCGTCCGAACCCGCCGCCTGCCGCGCACAGCCCGCCTTTCCGGAGACCGATTCGATGAACCTGCAACGCTTCCCCCGTTACCCGCTGACGTTCGGCCCGACGCCGATCCAGCCGCTCGAGCGCCTGAGCGCGCACCTCGGCGGCAAGGTCGAGCTTTACGCGAAGCGCGAAGACTGCAACAGCGGCCTTGCGTTCGGCGGCAACAAGACCCGCAAACTCGAATACCTGATCCCCGACGCGCTCGCCCAGGGCGCGGACACGCTCGTCTCGATCGGCGGCGTCCAGTCGAACCAGACGCGGCAGGTCGCGGCCGTCGCCGCGCATCTCGGGATGAAATGCGTGCTCGTGCAGGAGCACTGGGTCAACTACGACGACCCCGCCTACGACCGGGTCGGCAACATCCAGCTGTCGCGCATGATGGGCGCCGACGTGCGGCTCGCGCCGGACGGCTTCGACATCGGCATACGCCGCAGTTGGGAAGAGGCGATGGAGAGCGTGCGGCGGGCAGGCGGCAAGCCGTATCCGATTCCGGCCGGCTGCTCCGAGCATCCGCTCGGTGGGCTCGGCTTCGTCGGCTTCGCCGAGGAAGTCCGGCAGCAGGAAGCCGCACTCGGCTTCCGGTTCGACTACATCGTCGTCTGCTCGGTGACGGGCAGCACGCAGGCGGGGATGGTCGTCGGCTTCGCGGCCGATGGGCGTGCGAACCGCGTGATCGGGATCGACGCGTCGGCGACGCCGGAGAAGACCCATGCGCAGATCACGCGCATCGCGCGGCATACGGCTGACATCGTGGAGCTCGGCCGTCCGATCGACGCGCAGGACGTCGTACTCGATACGCGTTACGCCGGTCCCGAATACGGCTTGCCGAACGACGGCACGCTGGAGGCGATCCGGCTGTGCGCGCGGCTCGAAGGCGTGCTGACCGATCCCGTGTATGAAGGGAAGTCGATGCACGGAATGATCGACATGGTGCGACGCGGCGAATTCGAGGCGGGATCGAAGGTGCTGTATGCGCACCTGGGCGGGGTGCCCGCACTGAGCGCCTACGCGGAGATTTTCCGCAACGGGTGACGCGCCCGATGGCCATGCGGCGCGGCGGCGGCGACGCGGTGCGCCCGGATATTCCATTCCACACGGCATCCGATCACGACACGCCCTGCATGGTGACGGCTTCAAGCGTCGCCGACAGGTTCCCCGGGTGCTGGGTTCGCCCTGAGAAGCGAGGTCCGGGCCAAGCGCTCCGGGCATCGCTCACGGCTTCCCCGTGCTGGTCGCGCCGCTCGCCGGACGGCGCTCAGTCCTGTTACCCGAACGCGTTTGCCCCGGTCAGATCCGTCGACAGCCACCAGAGGCGCGCAGCCTGTTCCCGATCGATCGCGTGGGGACGAACACCGGATTCCTCATCGCCCGTCGTCACCGGCGCGACGTCGCAGTCTTCGCAGTACAGGCCGCCGAGCCCATCAAGCAGCGCCGACGTCGCGGCCCACACCTGAGTCGCCGCGCCTTGCCCAGGCGTCTTGAACGTCGGATCGACCACCTTCCCCTCCGCATCGATCCAGCCGGCCACCACCATCTCCTCGCGCGTCAGGTGCCGCTGCAGCGGCGTCGCGATCTTGCCCGGATGCAGCGAAAATGCGCGTACGCCATGCGGTGCGCCCAGTGCGTCGAGATGAACCGCGAACAACGCATTCGCGGTTTTCGACTGCCCGTATGCGAGCCACTTGTCGTAGCCGTTCGCAAACTGCACATCGCTCCAGCGTATGGGCGACAGCCGGTGGCCCAGTGACGACACGGTGACCACGCGCGCGCCGTCACGCTGCGCAAGCACGGGCCACAGCCCGTTGACGAGCGCGTAGTGGCCAAGATGGTTGATCGCGAACTGGGCCTCCCACCCCTGGCCGGCGCGCATCTCGGGACAGGCCATCACGCCCGCGTTGTTGATCACGATGCGCACGGCGCGCCGTTGGTCGACGAAGTGCGCGGCGAACGCGCGAACGCTCGCGAGATCCGCGAGGTCAAGCGCGGCGACCTCGACGCTATCGATGTCGCGCGTCGCATGCCGGGCGACATCGGGCTGCCGCGTGCCGATGACCACGCGCGCGCCCGCCGAGGCCAGCGCGCGTGTCGTCTCGAGGCCAAGACCCGAGTGGCCGCCCGTCACGATCGCGGTCACGCCGCCCAGATCGATGCCGTCGAGAACGTCTTGCGCCGTCGAGGTCGCGTCGAATCCGGTGGAAAGAGGAATCTGTTGGTTCGTCATCTGCACTCCCGGTGTGGGTGGAACGCGTCCCGTCATCGGTCGCGTCGTCGTACCCCTGGATTTTTACGCCCCGAGTCGGGACTGGGAATGCACTAGAATCCGGGAAATCAGCGAGATCGTCCAAAGTACGCGTATGGATCCGCTGTCTGAATGGTTGTCATCGCTGGAAACGCGCAGTTCGTATTTCACCGGCCTGCGTGCCGGGGGCGACTGGGCGATCGAGATCCCGCCGCCGGAGGGCATCAAGTTCAATGCCGTGGTCGACGGTCGTTGCTGGCTCACCGTCGACGGCGCCGGGCCGCCGGTGCTGCTGGAGGCAGGCGATTGTTTCCTGCTGGCAGCACCCCGCCGGTTCGTGCTGGCAAGCGATCCCGCCGTGCCGCCTGTCGCAGCAGCCGACGTTTACCGCGATCTGCAAGACGGCATTGCGCACTATGGCGAGTCGACCAACTGCTTCCTGATCGGCGGCCGCTTCACCTTCGAAGACGATGCGCACTTGCTGCTTGGCGAATTGCCGCCCGTCGTGATCGTGAGCGGCCGTTCCGAGCCGGCGACGGTGCTGCGCTGGGCGCTGCAGCGGCTCGCACACGAATTCGGCGCGACCTCGATCGGCGCGCCCCTGATGGTTCGTCATCTCGCGCACATGATGCTGGTGCAAATCCTGCGGCTCCACGCGGACGCTCACGCGCACAGCGAGGCCACCTGGCTCGCGGCGTTCACCGATCCGCGCATCGCGACGGCGCTCGCATCGATCCACGACGAACCGGCGCGACGCTGGACCGTCGCCGATCTCGCGGCATGCTGCCATCTCTCGCGCTCGGCGTTCGCGGCGCGCTTCAAGCAACAGATGGGCTTCGGCCCGCTCGAATACGTGCTGCGCTGGCGTATGCAGCTCGCGATACGTATGTTGCGCCGTTCGGAGGCATCCGTATCAATGGTCGCGCAATCGCTGGGCTACGACTCCGACAGCGCATTCAGCCATGCTTTCAAACGAATCGTAGGCGGCTCGCCCCGGGATTTCCGATCCGGCGCAAGGGGCCAATCGGATTGACTTGCCTTCGTGAGCGTCCCGGGACGGTGAATCCGAACGAAGCGATCGAGATGAGAAATAGACGGGACCGGGCGGCTTGCAGCGGTGGCGAAAGCACCGGAATGGACAGGCGGAACGTTGTTATCCCATGGTCGAAATAATACCTTTTTCGACGTTGACGAACAATCGGGATACATCTTGATATGACGTCGGCTTGAAGATGGCTAAGGTCAGCCTACTTCGCAACCCGCCCGTCCGAAAAATGATCAAAACGCCTGCTCGCACAAGGCAGTCTCGTCACGACCTTCTCCAGACATTGCTCGACGCACCGAGTTTGCCCGCCTATATCCGGCAATTGCCTGCCGTTACGCTCTGCAGGCTCATCGGCCAGATAGGACTCGAGGATAGCCAGGAACTCCTGGCGATCGTCGGCCCCGAGCTGATGAACGAGGTCCTGGCGGTTTCACTTTGGCGCAGCCCGGCCCCAGGCAAGGCGGCAGCGCCCGATGTCGAGACATTCATTGCCTGGGTTCAAACCTGGCTTCTCGACGGGGAAGCAACCATGGCCCGTCGGCTGCATGAGATGGAAGAGGATCTTCTGGTGTCCCTGGTTGGCAGCCTGCTTGTCGTGCGGACCTGGGATGACGAAGAACTGCCCGGCGAAGTCGAATTGATTTTCGCTGAATACCGCATCTACCGCGGATCGGAAATCCATTGGCCCGTGATCGAGGAAATGCTGTCGGCCTTGTGGCAATGTCGGCCCGATTTTACGCTTCGGCTCCTTATGC
>NZ_JAAGNW010000028.1:46527-47507 GCF_010645215.1 Burkholderia multivorans
ATGCGATGCGACCGGGAACAGGCCCTGGCGGAACAAGGCGTGACCAGAAGTGCGCTCTACGAAGACATCGCTTTTGAACAGGGGGACAAACGAGCCGAAGCGGGATACGTCGATTCCGTGCTCGCATGCGCCTTTCTGGCGTCGACACGCTCGTGCAGTCTTGCGGAACTGCGCGATCAACAGGCCTACGACCACAACACGAGCGAGTATTTCTCCCGTCAGGCAAGCAATCTCGTACGCCTCGGCCGCTCCTCGAACCGTGCTGCCCAGCGTACGATTCCACCGCACCAGATCGCAGACGGCGAACCTTTCGCGAAAGGAGCGGGGTACGAAGCAGCAGGCACCGAGACGGCTGGATCCGCGGACACACTGAAGGCGTTCGAGATGCTGGACGCCATCCTGCGGGATGCCGAAGTCATTTCGTCGTCCGCCGGATCGCACGCATTGCTCGCCCCCCGGCCTACGGACGCTCAGGCCGGCGCAACGGATTCATTGTTGCCGACGCTTCTCGAACGAGCCGCTGTCGAGTTGGCCCGCGATTCTCCAGGTGCCTCATCACGCATGTTGAGCGAACTTGCTTACTTGTCGAACGTCGTCATGACGGACATGCGGGTTCAGAGCCGCGGTGTGAGCGAAACCGATGCGGCGAGATTCACGGTTTCGACAGCCAATCTGGGCGCATGCTGGTTGTTGAACAGCACCGCGGATTCCGGCGACGCCCGATCGGGTGTATCGGAGGTCCTGCGCATGCTGGAAAATGAGCCTGGCGTCGTACGACTCTTTCAGATTGGGTACCATCTGCTGCACGACATACCCGAACAGTGCGCACAGGCGCTTGAACTCGCACTGCCTTTCTACTCGCACGACAGCATGGATTTCCCCGATGACGAGGCTGCCGGCGCGTCGAGCGCGGATACGCTTGACAGCCTGATCAGGCAAAAACGCTACGAAGCAGCCAGATCACGCATCGACGATCTGGT
>NZ_JAAGNW010000028.1:47517-48702 GCF_010645215.1 Burkholderia multivorans
ATGGATAACGCCGCCTGCAGCGCACTGAAGACACTCATCGACTCAACGCCCTGCTTTCCCCGCCTGCTGGATCCATGTGACGGGGCGCCTCCGGTTTATGTGAATAAAAGCTACAGGTATATTTCAACCTTGGCTGATTTATATCGCATCACTGAATTTCTCGATAGCTTGCCGACCTTGTCTCGGGATTGACCCCGCCTGATCGTCCACCCGCCCGGCAAGGAACCCGAGCAGCGCCTATCACGCTGATCGATCAGGCGGCGCTCATCCACCCGGGCGGATTCCCTCGTGAGCACCGCCCCGCCTCGACGACTCGATTGCCCGATTCCGACGATACGCCGCACGCATGCCGTGCGGCGTTGTCGCGCACCTGATATCGGTGATTTACCCGACGCGGGCGCGGCGTCCGCCTGAAATAATCGCGGCCCATGCTTCATCGATCCGATGCACGAACGCGGCTCGCACCCATCCGCGCCGCTGCGTCATGCCATCCGTCAGTCATCCGAATCGTACCGAACACCGCCATGAACGCTTACCGCACGCGCCCGCACCGAATGATCGCGCCTCGGCACACGCCGCACCGGCCCACCGTCCGGCATCATCGCGACGCCTCTTTCCTGACGCGATCGTGACCATGTACGGCTCGCCCTCCTACGCCGACGCGCACGCCGCCTCGCGCGCACCCCATGCACCGAAGATCACGGTATCCGGCCCGACGCTGCCCGTCGGCCCCTATGCTCCGCCCGTACACGATCCGCGCACCTGCGCCCCGCCGCCCGCGGCCGCCCCCGTTCCCGAGCCGGCGGACGCCCGGCGCTTCGTGGCCCCGCCCGACCTCCCGACCTGGACGGGATTCGACGGGATGCGCTTCGATTTCAACGACGGTTGCCGCACCGCGCTGCCGGACGGGGAATGGACCGTGCGCCTTCGCGACGGACATACCGACACGATGCTGTTCGACACGCGCATCGGCGCAGGCCAGATCACGAGCACGAAAAAGCATTTCGTGGCGTTCTCGATCGAAATCGACGCGGGTGGGCGGCGCGTGTTCGAACACCGGTTCGACGCGCGCGACAAGCCGGTGCTGATGCAGTTCCAGGCGGACCGCCCCGGCGAAGCCCTCGGCTGGTTCAGCTATGCGGTGCAGTTCCAGCGCCGGCATCACTGCCGGCTCACCTGCTCGAT
>NZ_JAAGNW010000280.1:0-5096 GCF_010645215.1 Burkholderia multivorans
ATCGCGAGCCCCGAGGCGATCACCTGGTGCGCGCTGACCCGGCCGTCGCGCAGCGTCAACGCGTGCACGCGACCGTCGGTGCTGCCCACATACAGGATGCCGCGCGGCGACCAGGCCATCTCGCGCGCGGTCGGCACGTCGTCGGCCAGCACCTCGACGTGGAAGCCGGGCGGCAAGGTCAGGCGCTCGATGGGCAATGCGGCTCGCGCGAGCGACGCGGCGAGCACCAGGCAAAGCAGCGCGGGGCGCAGCAGCGAGGCGCGCAACAGGGGGCGGGCAGCCTGACGGCGCGTGGATTTCAGGCGCATGGCGAATAACGGGGAAGGAGCAGCCAGGATCGCATCATGGGATTGTAAGTCTGTTGCTCGGCCGCCGGGCGGCCGTCGGCGCATTTTGTGCGGTAAGTGTTTGTTGTGCCTCTTGTTTCCCGCTATAATCCCGTGTTTCAGTAGTTTCGAACCCGGTTTACCCGAAGGATTTCATATGGTCATCATCCGTCTGGCTCGCGGCGGCTCGAAGAAGCGCCCGTTCTACAACATCGTCGCAACCGATTCGCGTAACCGTCGTGACGGCCGCTTCATCGAGCGCGTCGGCTTCTACAACCCGGTTGCCGAGAAGGGCGAAGCACTGCGTATCGTGCAAGACCGTCTGGCTTACTGGCAAGGCGTGGGCGCACAGCTGTCGCCGACCGTCGAGCGTCTCGTCAAGCAAGCGCAAAAGGCGCAACCGGCTGCCTAACATGGCGCGGTTTGCCGGACGTGCTGTCCGAGAGGTTTGCTGATGTCGGATCACGATTCCGGTAGCGCCAAGGGCGCGCGCGGGCGAACGCCGTTTGGCGTATTCGTCCGCAAGCCCGTCGAGCGTACGTCCGAACCGGACGTCGCGGGCGGGGAACAAGTCAGCGTCGAGACGGCGCAGGCCTGGCCCGACGATGCAGTCGAGGTCGGCGCGGTCGTCGATGCGTACGGCCTCAAGGGCTGGGTCAAGATTGCGGCCCATGCCGGGGCGGGGCGAGGCGGCGATGTGCTCCTCAAGGCCCGCCACTGGTGGCTGGAGCAGAAAGGCGGCGCGCGTGCCGGCATGCGCGTGTCCCAGGCGAAGACGCATGGCGACTCGGTCGTCGCGCATCTCGCCGGCCTGGATGACCGCGATTCGGCACTGGCGATGCGCGGTACGCGCGTGTTCGTGGGCCGCGGCGATTTTCCGGCGCTGGCCGCCGACGAATTCTACTGGGTGGATCTGATCGGTCTCGACGTCGTCAACGAAGCGGGTGTTTCGCTTGGCGAGGTCGCCGACATGATCGACAACAGCGTGCATTCGATCATGCGGATCACCTACCCGTCGACCGGCAAGGATGGCCGGCCGGTGACCGGCGAGCGGCTGATCCCGTTCGTCGGCGTGTATGTCAAGACGGTGGATCAGGCGGCGCGGCGGATCGTGGTCGACTGGGAAGCCGATTACTGAAATGAATCAGGCCCAGGAGCGCGATGCAGTTCGATGTCGTCACGCTCTTTCCCGAGATGTTTCGTGCGTTGACCGAGTGGGGCATCACGAGCCGCGCGGTGAAGCAGGGGCGTTTCGGTTTGCGCACGTGGAATCCGCGTGATTTCACGACGGACAATTACCGCACCGTCGATGATCGTCCGTATGGCGGTGGTCCCGGCATGGTGATGCTGGCCAAGCCGCTCGAGGCGGCGATCGGCGCGGCGAAGGCCGCGCAGGCGGAGCAGGGCGTGGCGGTGTCGCGGGTGGTCATGATGTCGCCGCAAGGCGCGCCGCTCACCCACGAGCGCGTGACGCGGATGGCGAACGAGCCCGGCGTCGTGCTGCTGTGCGGCCGCTACGAGGCGATCGACCAGCGTCTGCTCGATCGCTGCGTCGACGAGGAAATCAGCCTCGGCGATTTCGTGCTGTCGGGCGGCGAATTGCCCGCGATGGCGCTGATGGATGCGGTGGTCCGGCTGCTGCCCGGCGTGCTCAACGATGCACAGTCGGCGGTGCAGGACAGTTTCGTGGACGGCCTGCTCGATTGTCCGCACTACACGCGCCCCGAGGAGTACGAGGGCGTGCGGGTGCCGGACGTGCTGCTCGGCGGCCATCATGCGGAAATCGAGCGCTGGCGTCGCCAGCAGGCGTTGAGCAATACGCTGAACAAGCGTCCGGACCTGATCGTCCAGGCGCGTCGCAACAAGTTGTTGAGCCGGGCCGACGAGGCATGGCTCGCAAGTTTCCCGAAGGAAGCGAAGAAGACCTCCTGAGGTCGTCTCGCGAGTTCGGGACCAGGCGGTGTCGCGGCATGCGTGCCCGGCGCCAGATGTGAATCCATCCTCTATCGGGGCCGAGCCGGGTTAACCGCAGGCGCGAACGCCGACATGATGGTTTTAGGAGTCAGTGATGAATCTGATCGCAAAACTTGAGCAGGAAGAAATCGAGCGCGCGCTCGCAGGCAAGACCATCCCCGAATTCGCCCCCGGCGATACGGTGATCGTGAACGTGAATGTGGTTGAAGGTACCCGCAAGCGCGTTCAGGCCTACGAAGGCGTCGTGATCGCGAAGCGCAACCGTGGCCTCAACTCGGCCTTCATCGTCCGCAAGATTTCGTCGGGCGAAGGCGTCGAGCGTACGTTCCAGACCTACTCGCCGCTGCTGGCGAGCATCGTCGTGAAGCGTCGCGGCGACGTGCGTCGCGCGAAGCTGTACTACCTGCGCGAGCGTTCGGGCAAGTCGGCCCGGATCAAGGAAAAGCTGGTGTCGAAGGATCGCACCGCTGCCGCTCCGCAAGCGTAAATGTTGTAAGGAAAAAGCACCCTCCCGGGTGCTTTTTTCATTCCGGCGCGACAATACGCAGATCCCCGCCCATACGAAGAGCGCCCTTTGACCCGCCGCCCGATCATCGACCCCGAAGTCCTGCCTGTCGAAGCCACCGGCAGCGACCTGCCCGCCGTGGCGCCGCCGCTTCTGACGCCCGCCGGCCTGCGCGAGCGTTTCTCGCAATCGCTCGCATGGAGCCAGGAGCCCGACGAGGTGCGCCTGGACGGCGATCCGCGCAGCGCGGCCGTGCTGGTGCCGCTCGTCGTGCGCGAGCACGGCCTGACCGTGCTGCTGACCCGGCGTACCGCCCATCTCAACGATCATGCGGGGCAGATCAGCTTTCCCGGCGGGCGCCGCGAGCCCGACGACGCGGACGCGCGCGCCACGGCGCTGCGCGAGGCGTGGGAGGAGATCGCGCTGGACCAGGAGCGGGTCGAGGTGCTGGGCGCGCTGCCCGACTACCTGACGGGAACCGGGTTTTGCGTGGCACCCGTCGTCGCGCTCGTGCATCCGCCGTTCACGGTCCAGGCGGATACCTTCGAGGTCGCCGAGATTTTCGAGGTGCCGCTCGCGTTCCTGATGAATCCCACCCATCACGAAGTGCGCGTGTTCCGCTGGGAGGGTGGGGAACGTCGTTTTTTCGCGATGCCGTATCCGGACGGGCGCGTCGACGGACATTACTTCATCTGGGGCGCAACAGCGGGTATGTTGCGCAATCTTTACCGCTTTTTAACGGCCGGCTGAGCATGTCGGCCGCCCGGGCGCGCTTGTCCCGCGGGCGCGGCAGGCCATGCCGCGCGTGGGCTGTGCTATCGTTATGCGAAAAATCTCATAACGCGGATCGCCCGACTTTGGCATGACTTTCTTCTCGGTTCTCCTCGCACTCATCATCGAACAGGTCCGCGCGCTGTCGCCGAGCAATCCGGTCTTCGCGCTGTTTCAGTTCCATGCGGAAACCGCCGCGCACGGCTTCGACGCCGGCAAGAAAAAGCATGGCGTGCTGGCCTGGCTGGTCGTCGTGCTGCCCTGGGTGCTGGCCGTCGCGCTCGTGTATTTCCTGTTGTTCAAGCTGAGCTTCGTGCTCGCGTTCCTGTGGAACGTCGTGGTCGTGTACTTCACGCTGGGTTTCCGCCAGTTCAGCCACTACTTCACCGACATCCATCTCGCGCTCAACAACGACGACGTGCCGCGCGCGCGCGAGATTCTCCACGAATGGACCGGCATGGACACGGTCGATATGCCGGTCGGCGAGATCGTCCGCCACACGCTGATCCATGCGGTGGTCGCGTCGCATCGCCACGTGTTCGGCGTGTTTTTCTGGTTCGTGCTGCCGGTCGGCCCGGCCGGCGCGGTGCTGTATCGGATCGCCGAATACCTGGCGCGCAGCTGGTCGGTGCCGGCCGATGACCGCACCGCGGCCTTCTCCAATTTCGCGCAGCGCGCGTTCTTCGTGATCGACTGGGTGCCGGCCCGCCTCACGGCGCTCGGCTTCGCGATCGTCGGTAATTTCGAGGATGCGATCTATGCGTGGCGCAACCATACGCGCCAATGGCCCGATCCGAACGACGGCGTGCTGCTGGCCGCCGGCAGCGGCGCGCTGGGCGCGCGCCTCGCGGGGCCGCTTGCCGAGCCGTCGGGCATCGACGCGCTCGCGGTCGGCGACAGCGGCCCGCTGACGGTCGGCGACGACTGCACGCCGCGCACGCTGCAGTCGGCCGTCGGGCTGGTCTGGCGCGCCGTGATCCTGTGGATGATCCTGCTGCTGATGCTGACCATCGCGGTGTGGGTGTCCTGACGTCGACGCGCCTGCCGCGTTCCGCCCATTGAAAAAGCCGGCTCCGAGCCGGCTTTTTCGTCTGTGCTTCCCGGCGGGCGGCCCCATACGGGCACGCTCAGCCGTCGCGCGGGTCGCGCGCCGCGCCGCAGCGCCAGCACTCGGTGAACTGCGCCTCGAGCGTCTCGCCGCACCGCCCGCAGCGCCACGGCGCGGCGTCCGCGCGCGGGCCCTGTGCGGCGGCGTCGAGCAGGCGCCGCGCGAGTGCTTCGTCGCGTTCGTCGTCGAGCCAGATCTCGGGGCTGCACTGGTCGGCCGGGATCCCGCCGAGCGCGCCCGTGGCATAGCGGTTGTGCAACTCGCAACCGATGCCGGCCGCGCTCAGCACGTTGACCCAGTGCTGGGCGGTCGCGAGATCGGGGGCTTTCAGTCGCATCGGGATTCCGTCGGGGGTTAGCGCACCACCTGGCTCGCCTCGTGCACGAGCTGCGCGTACAGCGCATGACGCGTC
>NZ_JAAGNW010000280.1:5106-6593 GCF_010645215.1 Burkholderia multivorans
GTCGGGGCGATGCGGCCGTCGGCTATCGCCGCCAGGATCGCGCAGCCGGGTTCGTGCAGATGGTGGCAGTTGTAGAAACGGCAGTCGGCGAGCAAGGGCCGGAACTCGGGGAACGCGCGCTCCAGCATGCCTTCCGTCAGGTGATAGAGCCCGAATTCCTGGAAGCCCGGCGAATCGATCAGCGCGCCGCCGTCCGGCAGCGGGTAGAGGCGCGTGAAGGTGGTCGTGTGGCGGCCGCTGTTGAGCGCCGCGGAGATCTCGCGGGTGGCGGCCTCCGCGTCCGGGACGAGCAGGTTGACGAGGGTCGACTTGCCCATGCCGGACTGGCCGAGCAGGATCGTCGAGTGGCCGGCGAGATGCGGCGCAAGCTGTGCGCGCGCGTCGTCCGGGCGGCCCTTGACCGACATCTCCAGCACGTCGTAGCCGAGCGCGCGATACGGCGCGAGGCGCGCGCGCGCGACGTCCAGCGCGGCTTCGACGTCGATCTTGTTCAGCACGATCAGCGGCTTCAGCGCGTTGGCCTCGGCCGCGATCAGCGCGCGGCCGAGCAGGTCCTCGCTGAAATAGGGCTCGGTCGCGAGCACGATCAGCAACTGGTCGAGGTTCGCGGCGAACAGCTTCGACTTGAACTGATCCGAGCGGTACAGCAGGTTGCGCCGCTCGCCGATCTCGACGATCACGCCCTGGTCGGCCGAACTGCGCTCGTAGAACACCTGGTCGCCGACCGCGACCTCGCTGCGCTTGCCGCGCGGAAAGCACTGGAGCATGGCTTCGCCGCTCGCGGGGGCCACCAGGTAGTGGCGGCCGTGCGCGGCGATCACGCGCCCTTCGGCGCGCTCGCCGCCGCGGGCGGGCCGGGCCGGCTGGTTACGGGACGGGCGGCTCATGAGTGTTGCAGCAGGCGGTCGATACGCTGCGAGGCGGGCGGGTGCGAATAGTAGAACGCGGTATAGACCGGGTCGGGCGTGAGCGTCGACGCGTTGTCCTCGTAGAGCTTGACGAGCGCGTTGACGAGATCCCGGGCGTCGGTCTGGGTGGCCGCGAACGCATCGGCCTCGAACTCGTGCTTGCGCGAGCTGAGGCTGCCGAGCGGCGTGACGAAGAACAGGAAGACCGGCATCGCGAGCACGAACAGCACGAGCGCGAGGCCCGCGTTGCTGCTGGTCAGCGACGGCATCACGCCGAGGCCGGTGTAGAACCAGCTGCGCTGCGCGAGCCAGCCGAGCAGGGCGAGCATCGCGAGGCTCAGCACGAACGACACGAGCATTCGCTTGATCACGTGGCGGCGTTTGAAATGGCCAAGCTCGTGCGCGAGCACGGCCTCGATCTCGCTGCCGGACAGGCGCGCGAGCAGGGTGTCGAAGAACACGATGCGCTTGGCCGCGCCGAAGCCGGTGAAATAGGCGTTGCCGTGCGCGGAGCGGCGGCTGCCGTCCATCACGAACAGCCCCTTGGCCGCGAAGCCGCAGCGCTTCATCAGGCCCTCG
>NZ_JAAGNW010000281.1:0-1571 GCF_010645215.1 Burkholderia multivorans
GATCATGTCTGCCTCCTCCTCGTTCGGAATCCGGTTTTCGTGGAAGGATTCTGGCCGGTCGGGGAAGGCGTCACATCGTCTGTTGGGACGAGAGGCGAAGGGGGAGCGGGACGAACCGCGGACGCGATCCGCCGGAGTCGGGATACGGTGGAGGGCCGCCCCGTTTCAGCATGGCGCGGCTTGCGCACGGCCGCGCGCCGGACAGGCGCGCCGGCGCAGCGCTACTCGAACGGATTCAGCAGCCTGACGCCGGTCGCCTTGAAATCGGCGGTGTTGCGCGTGACGACGGTGAGATCGTTGATCAACGCGGTGGCGGCGATCAGCTTGTCGAGTGCGTGCTCCGGATGGAGCGAGCGCAGCTTCCCCCACATCTGGGCAATCTCGAAATCGACGGGCAGGATGTTCGAGGCGTAGTCGGCCAGCATCGCCGTCAGCCAGGCTTCGAGCGTCGAAGCCTGCCGGAGATCGCCGCGATGACGGATCTTGTCGACACCGCGCCGCAACTCGGACACCGTCACGACGGAAAGATAAAGGGCGCTCGCATCGGCCTCGGCTTGCCGGAAGAATGCCAGCACGCCGGGGGCGCTGCGCTTGCCCTTTCTGATTTCGCTGATGATGTTCGTGTCAATCAAAAACATGCCCGCCCTCGCCCGAATCCTGCACCCGCGCGAAATCCGCATCCTCGCCAACCCTGGGCATGCTCGCCAGCACTTGCGCGAACGTCCTGCGCTTCGGCCCGCGGAGCGCATCCGCGAGAATGGCCCGGTGTTCGGCCTCCGCACTCCGGCCGTTCGCCGCCGCCTGCTCACGCAGGCTCTGAACAATATCGTCGTCCACATTACGCACCAGTAGATTTGCCATAAGCCCTCCCAGCCAGATTGATATCAATGATATCGATGTGCCGGTGAAATGCAAGCATTGATATCACCGGTGTCGTAAAAACGTACGCGTCGGTCGGCGCACGCATCACGGCATGTCACATGCAGCGGCTGGAACCCTTCACTACGGACACATCAGGTTGCTGTCCGATCACGAAGGTAAGCTGTGGCGCCGGCCCGGCAAAGACTGCCGATCGGCCAACGCCGAGCGCAGCGTGCGGATCGGGCCCGTGCCCCGGGATCGCCGGCGCTGAAGTCGAGGCCCGTCGGATGCCATGCGCGCCGCATTCCCGCCTTCGGCGGGAGGCGCGCTCGGAGACGGCTGGATGCGCAAGGGGCGGCCCCGCGCCCGTGCAGGATCGCATGGCGATCAGGCGCGCTACAACCCATATCCGCCCGACACATTCAACTGCTGCCCCGTGATGTAGGCGGCCCGATCGGACGCCAGGAACACGGCCGACCGTCCCACGTCGCGCGCCGTTCCCCACCGCTTGAGCGCGAGCATCTTCCGCGTCTCGTCGAGCCACGCCTGATCGAACTGCCCCTGTTCGAGCAGCGCGGTGAACATGCCCGCCTCGATCACGCCGACCAGGATCGAATTCGCGCGGATCTCATGGCGGCCCTCTTCGCGCGCCAGCCCGCGGATCAGCGCCTCGTTGGCCGCCTTCGGCACGACCGACAGCCCATCGCGAT
>NZ_JAAGNW010000281.1:1581-6559 GCF_010645215.1 Burkholderia multivorans
ATCGCGATCGGGCCAGCGCAGATGCCCGGCCGACCCCAGCGCAACGAACGAACCGCCGCCCGCCGCGCGAAAATGCGGCAGCGCGGCTTGCGCCGCATTGAAGAAACCGATCGCCTCGACGTCGATCGCGCGGCGCCAGTCGGCGTGCGTCAGGTCGCCGATAAGCCGCTGGTTCGCGAGCGGGCCGACGGCCCACACGAGCGTGTGGACGCGCCCGTGCGCTTCGATCGCAGCCGCGAGCGCGGCCTCGATCTGCGCGGGATCGCACGCGTCGAGGCCATGCGCGGTGGCTTCGACGCCTTCGTCGCGAATCCCGCGCGCGACGCGTTCGGCCACCTCGGCCCTGCGGTGATAACCGAGTGCGACCGGCACGCCCGCGCGCGCGAATTCGAGCGCCACGCCCTCGCCGATCCCCCCGCTGCCGCCCAGGACCCATACCGCACCCGGCGGAAATCCACTGTCGCCCATGCCGCTCATCCGTTCATCCCTCCCGATCGCGCGCACCCGCGCCGTCTTCCGCCGGATCCCGGTCTGCCGCAGCGTCCGGCGCACGCAGCCGGTACTTGAGCACCTTCCCCGCCGCGCTCGTCGGCAATTGCTCGACGAACGTGAAGCGGCGCGGCACCTTGTAGTTCGCCATGTTGCGCCTCGCCCAGCCGGTCAATTCGTCCGCGCTCGCCGACGAGCCCGGCCGCAGCACGACGTACGCATGCCCGACCTCGCCGAGCCGCGCGTCCGGCACGCCGACCAGCGCGACCTGCGCAATCGCCGGATGCCCGGCCAGCAGCCGCTCGATCTCCGCCGGATAGCAGTTGAAGCCGCCGACGATGAACATGTCCTTGATCCGGTCGGTGATCTTCAGATTGCCGTCCGGATCGACGCAGCCGAGATCGCCCGTGTGCAGCCAGCCGTCGGCGTCGATCGCCTCGCGCGTGGCCTCCGGCTGGTTCGCATAGCCGCGCATCACGTTGTAGCCGCGCAGCCAGATCTCACCCGTCTCGCCTGCTTCGCGTGCCACGCCGCCCGGCCCCGCGATGCGCAGCTCGACGCCCGGCATCGGCCGGCCCGACGTGGCGGCAACCGTCGGCACGTCGTCGTCGCGCCGGCACAGCGTCGCGAAGCCGCACGATTCGGTCAGCCCATAGCCCGTCAACACCGTCTCGAAACCGAGATCCGCCCGCATCCGCTCGATCAGGCTCGGCGCGATCGCCGCCGCGCCCGTCACCGCGATCCGCAGCGACGACAGATCGTGCGCATCGCGTTCGGGCGCGTCGAGCAGCGCGTAATACAGCGTCGGCGGCCCCGGCAGCACCGACACGCGCGCCTCGGCGATCCGGCGCAGCACCTCGTCGGGCTGGAACGCGAGATGCGGCAGCACCGTCGCGCCGCTCGCCAGCGCGGCGAGCCAGCCGGCCTTGTAGCCGAACGTGTGGAAGAACGGGTTGACGATCAGGTAGCGGTCCTCGCGGCCCACGCCGGCAATCCGCGCCCAGGCCTGCGCGGCGCGCAGGTTCTGGCCGTGCGCGGTCACCACGCCTTTCGGACGGCCTGTCGTGCCCGACGTGAACATCAGGTCCATCACGGTGTCGGGGGTCACCGCCGCTTCCCGGGCACGCACCGCCTCGGGCGGCGTGCCGCCGGCGCGCGCGATGAACGCGTCCCAGGTTTCGTCGAGCGCGCCGGCCGGCGGGGCATGGTCGAATACGACGATGCGTTCGAGCGTCGCGGGCCGATGCAGGCCCAGCATCTCCGGATACGATTCGCCGAGAAACATGCCGCAGCAAAACAGCAGCCGGGCGCCGCTGTCATCCAGGATGCCGCCGACCTCCTGCCCCTTCATCCGCGTATTGAGCGGCACGAGGATCGCGCCGACCGTGTGGATGGCCAGCGCGGTGACGATCCAGCGCGGCAGATTCGGCGCCCAGATCGCGATCCGGTCGCCTGCCTCGATGCCGAGCGCGATCAGCGCGCGCGCCGCTTCGCGGCGGGCCGCATCGAGCGCCGCGTCGCGTGCAGGCCGCGCGCAGCAGGCCAGCGTCCAGCCGGCCGCCAGTTCGTCTTCGTCGAGCACCTGGTTGCCGTCGAGCGTGACCGCACCACGCTCCACCCTGCACATGCACGCGCCGCACTGCCCCTGGCGGCACGAATGAGGCGCCGGCATGCCCTCGCGCAACATCGCCTCCAGCAGCGTTTCACCGGGCGCGCTGTCGACCGCGAACGATTCGCCGTCGAGCAGCGCCTCGATCGCCGCGCCTGCGCCGGCGGGCGGCGCGACCGTCGCATCGGCCGCGCCGGCATCGGCTCGGGCCGGCGCATCGGGCAGCGACGCGAAGCGCTCGACGTGCACGCGCGCCCGCGGCAGCCCGTGCCCGAGCATCGCCGCCAGCGCGCTCTCCATGAACAACCCGGGCCCGCAGATGAAGGTCTCCTGCAGGCTGAACGGCCGGACCAGTTCCTCGAGGTGCCGCTGCTGCGGCACGCCCTGCACGCTGTCGAGCCAGTGGATCACGCGCAGCCGGCCCGGATGGCGCTGGGCAAGCCGCTGCAGTTCGTCGCGGAAGATTACCGAGCGTTCGTCGCGGTTCGCGTAGATCAGCGTCAGCATTCCGCGCCCGTGCACGAGCGCCGATTTCAGGATCGACAGCACGGGCGTGATGCCGCTGCCGGCCGCCAGCAGCAGCAAATCGCCGTCGAGCGCGCGCGGCGTGAACACGCCGGCCGGCGGCAGGACGTCGAGCCCGTCGCCCGCGCGCACGCGATCGCACAGCCAGTTCGACGCCCGCCCGCCCTGCACGCGCTTGACCGTGACCTTCGGCGCAGCATCGCGGCCCGGCGCGCTCGACAGCGAATAGCAGCGCGCGATTCCCGGCTCGCCGCACGGCACGCTCAGCGTCAGGAACTGGCCGGGCCGGTAGGCGAATGCGTCGCGCGACGCGGCGGGCACTTCGAACACGAACGAGCGCGCATCGTCGCTCTCGACGATCACCTCGGCGACGGTCAGCCGATGAAAACGGGCCTCGCTCATGGACGGCGGCTCGTCGCCCTCACGCGGCCGCGCGGCTGACGGGCGCACCGGGGGCCGTATACGCGCCGTCGAGGTAGACGAGCGGATCGACGTCGCCGCTCATCCGCACCTCGCGGATCCGCCCGATGAATACCGTATGCGTGCCGTACTCGAAGCGGCCGTCCTGCTCGCAGACCAGGCTCGCCTGCGCATCGCGCAGATACGGCACGCCATGCGACGACACCTGCCAGTCGCCGCTGGTGAACCGCGCCTCGCCCTTCAGGCGCCCGCCGCAATCGATCGCGAGATCTTCGTGACGCGCGGACAGCACGTTCACGCAGAACGCCGCGCCCGCGTCGAGCGGCGGATACAGCGACGCGTCGCGGTTGACGCAGATCAGCAGCGACGGCGGATCGGTCGACAGCGAATCGACCGCCGTCGCGGACATCGAGTAGCGCCGGCCGTCGTGCGCGCTGCTGATGACCGTGACGGAACGCGCAACGCGCCGCATCGCGAGCAGCATGTCCGCCCGCAGGGGATGGATGGTGAGATCGGTCATGATCGGGCTCCGTCAAGTTCTGTCGCGGCCGGCCGCCCGGACCGGCCGCCGGTGTCGGCCGCCTGCGCGGCCAGGTGATCGGCGGCAATCATGCCGAAGGTCATCGCCGGGCCGGGCGTCGAGCCCGCGCCGGGATAGCTCGCGCCCATCATCGATGCGCTCGTGTTGCCGATCGCGTACAGGCCGTCGATCGGCGCGCCGTCGTCGCGCAGCACACGGGCCTGGGCGTCGGTGACGAGCCCGCCTTTCGTGCCGATGTCGCCCGCGTCGAGCCGCACCGCATAGAACGGCGCTTCGTCGAGCGGCGCAAGGCACGGATTCGGCTTGACCTGCGGGTCGCCATAGTAAGTGTCGAACAGGTTGTCGCCCTTGCCGAAGGCTTCGTCGACGCCGGTCGCGGCAAAGCGCGCGATGTCGCGCAGGGTCTCGCGCAGGCCCGCGGCCTCGACGCCGATCCGCGCGGCCAGCGCCTCGATCGTATCGGCCTTCACGAGCACGTCGCGAAACGCTTCGGGAATCCGTGCATCGGGCATCACCGAGGCCGGCATGATCGGCCCGCACGGGTATTTGCGGCGAAAGCGCGCGTCGAACACCATCCACGCGGGCACGCTCGCGCCCGTCCTCGCGTGGTCGCGATACATCGCCGGCACGAACTCGGAATACGGCGCCGCTTCGTTGACGAAGCGCCTGCCGAGCCCATTGACGATCACGCAGCCCGGCAGATTGCGCTCGACGAACAACGCGCGTTGCTTCTCCTCGCCCGCGACCCTGACTGTCGGCGCGCCCCATACATGCTCCATCAGCGCGAGCGCGCCGCCGAGCCGATGACCCTCGGCGATCGCGTCGCCCGTATTGGCGGGCGGCGTCGCGCTCCATTGCGCGCGGGTCGGCTGCGGCAGGTAGCGCTCGCGCATCGGCTGGTTGCGCTCGAAGCCGCCCGCGGCCAGGATCACGCCGCGCCGCGCGACGATCGTCACGGCCCGGCCCGCGCGCTCGGCGCGCACGCCCGCCACCCGGCCGCCCGCGTCGAGCAGGTCGCGCATCGGCGTGTCGAGCCAGATCGGCACGTTGCGATCGAGCAGCGCGCGGCGCAGCCCGCCGATCAGCGCGTTGCCGAGCGTCAGGCGGCGATCGCGCCGCGAGCGGCGCCGCGCCCCGAGGTCGAGCCAGTAGCGGCCGAACTGGCCCAGCGCGAGCGTCATGAAACCGGGGCTGCGCGAGAACAGCACATGCGCTTCCTTCGCGGTCACCGCAACGCGCCCGCCGATCAGCGTGCCGGGCGACGGCGGCCGCAGCCGCTCGAATTCGTCGCCGAGCAGCGCGCCGTCGAACGGCAGCGGATCGAGCGAGCGATAGCCCGGCATCGCACCCGGCAGCTTCTGGTAATAATCCGCGTACTTCGGCATCGACTGGTA
>NZ_JAAGNW010000282.1:0-791 GCF_010645215.1 Burkholderia multivorans
TCGGCGTCGGCGGGCGCGATGCGGCCGAAGCCGTCCTGCCGGTGATCGAGCGACGCGAGCAGGTAGAACGGCGAATAGCGGCCGCCGTTCTTCGCGATGGCCTGCCAGTACGCGGGGTCGCCCCAGCGCGCATCGAGTTCGATCAGCTGCGCGCGCGCCTGCGCGGGCGCGAGCGCCCCGCCGCCGCCCGCCGCGAGCGGCATCGCCCGCGCGGTCTTCGCGACCAGCGAGCGATAGCCGGGAATCTCGGTGTTCAGCCGGCGCGCGAGCGCGGCGATCGCGTCGCTGTCGGCCACCACCGCGAGGTCGGCGGCGAGCGCCGCGTAGGCCGTATCGCCGGGCGCCGCGCGGCGGTCCCAGCCGGCGAGCGCGGCGATCGTATGCGGCAGCGCCGTCGCGATCTCGGGATTCTGCACCGCGCGCGTCAGCAGCACGCCGATCGGCACCACGAACACCAGCAACAGGAACACCGCGAGCGGCGCGACGAGCAGCAGCGCCAGCGCCCGCCGGCGCGCGCCGGCGGCCTTCAGCTCGCGCTTGAGCGTGGGCGCAGGGCCGCTCGGTTCGGTCGCGATCGTCATCGTATCCACTCCCCTCCTCCTGCCGGCGCGCGGCCGCACCTACTTGCTCGCCCAGGCCGTAAAGCGCTGCTCGAGTTCGTCGCTGTGATCGGTCCAGAAGCCGATGTCCTGCAGCACCGCATTGCGGCCGTTGGCGGGCGAGTTCGGCAGGTTCGCGAGCGTCTTCGCGTCGAGCGCGCGGATCGCCGCGAGGTTCGCCGGGCCGTAGGC
>NZ_JAAGNW010000282.1:801-4401 GCF_010645215.1 Burkholderia multivorans
CAGCGAATAGGCGATGTACTGCTCCGCGAGCGCCTTGTTCGGCGAGCCCTTCGGAATCGCCCAGTAATCGAGGTCGTAGATGCTGCCGGTCCAGACGACCTTGAGGTTCTTGCCTTCCTTCTGCGCCGCGTCGATCCGGCCGTTGTACGCAGTCGACATCACCACGTCGCCCGCCACCAGGAACTGCGGCGGCTGCGCGCCCGCCTCCCACCACTGGATATAGGGCTTCAGCTGGTCGAGTTTGCGGAACGCGCGGTCCTGCCCCGCCTTGGTGCCGAGCACCTTGTAGACGTCCTTCGGCGCGACGCCGTCCGCCATCAGCGCGAATTCGAGGTTGTAGCGCGCGCCCTTGCGCATGCCGCGCTTGCCCGGGAATTTCTTCACATCCCAGAAATCGGCCCAGCCCGCGGGCGCGCCCTTCAGGCGGTCGGCGTTGTAGGCGAGCGCGGTGGACCAGACGAAGAAGCCGACCCCGCAGGTTTGCGGCGACTCGGGAATCAGATCCGCTTTCTTCGCGATCCGGGCCCAGTCGAGTTTCTCGTAGAGCCCCTCGTCGCAGCCGCGATTCAGGTCGCCCGACTCGACCTCGACGACGTCCCAGTTCACGTGCTTCGCCTCGACCATCGCCTTCACCGTGGCCTGCTCGCCGTTGTACTCGACGACCGTGACCCGGTTGCCGGTGGCTTGCTCGAACGGCTGGTTGAACGCGGCTTTCTGCGCATCGCCGTTCGCGCCGCCGAAGTTGACGACGGTCAGTTCGGCGGCGAACGCGGACGCGCCGCAGGTGGCGAGCGCGAGCGCAACGGCCGCGCGGCGCGGCGCGAAGAATGCAGGCTTCATGGTGGCTCCTCTGAGGGCGGATGACAGCGGGATGAATCGAGCGATTGCGGCGAAATCGCCCGCGCGCCTACGCGAATACGCGCAGGTGTTCGGGCGCGAAGGCGAGCGCGACGGGCGCGCCCGGTGAAAAACGGTCGAGCGCGACGGCGCCGAGCGGCACCTTGACGACACACTCGTCCTGCCCCGGCACCGCGCAGCGCATCCGCACGTGGTCGCCGAAATAAATCAGGCCGCGCGCCTCGCCGTTCAGCGCGTTCTCGCGCGCGGAGCCGGCCGGCTGCGCCGGCGCGATGCGCATCCGCTCGGGCCGGATGCACGCGACGGCGGGCGCGCCCGCGCGCACCGCGCCGACCGGGCTGCCGACGAGCCGCGTGCCGTCGTCGAGCTGCAGTTCGCAGCGCTCGCCGTCGACGCGCGCGACCGTGCCGCGCAGGCGGTTGCTGTCGCCGACGAAGTTCGCGACGAACGCGTTGCACGGCGTCTCGTACAGGCGATCGACGGTGTCGAGCTGCTGCACGACGCCCTTGTCGAATACCGCGACGCGATCGGACATCGTCAGCGCCTCGCCCTGGTCGTGCGTCACGTACACGAAGGTCAGCCCGAGCTTTTCGTGCAGCGCCTTCAGTTCGTACTGCATGTGTTCGCGCAGCTGCTTGTCGAGCGCGCCGAGCGGCTCGTCCATCAGCACGAGCTTGGGCGCGAACACGAGCGCGCGAGCGAGCGCGACGCGCTGCTGCTGGCCGCCCGACAGCTGGGCCGGATGGCGCTTCGCGAAGCGCTCCATCTGCACCATCCGCAGCGCGTCCGCGACGCGCGCCGCACGCTCGGGCGCAGGCACCCGCCGCACCGCAAGCGGATAGGCGACGTTCTGCTCCACGCTCAGGTGCGGAAACAGCGCATAGTTCTGGAACACCATGCCGATCTCGCGCTTGTGCGGCGGCACCCGGTTGAGCAACGCGCCGTCGAGGCGGATCTCGCCGCCCGTCGGGTATTCGAATCCCGCGAGCATCATCAGGCAGGTGGTCTTGCCGGAGCCGGACGGCCCGAGCAGGGTCAGGAATTCCCCGCGGCGAATGTCGAGGTCGAGCGCCTTGACGACCAGCGTCTCGCCGTCGTACGTCTTGCGCACGCCGCGAAAGCTGACGATCACATCATCGGTGGACATCGTGACTTCCCCTCTTCGTGCGCGGAACATTTTTGCGTTGCGTTTCACTATAAGACGCACACGGTTCTACAATAGGGAGCCATTTCAATATTCCCGGTAGAACCACTTGGACACCGTGATCCTTTCCGACTGGCTGACCACGCGGCTGGAACGCGGGTCCGCCGAACCGATGTACCGGCAGCTGCTGCGGCTGATGCAGCAGGCGATCCTGGCTGGCGAGCTGGCGCCGGGCACCAAGCTGCCCAGTTCGCGCACGCTCGCGACCGATCTTGCGATCGCGCGCAACACGGTGCTGCACGTCTACGATCAGCTGACGGCCGAAGGCTACGTGCTGACCACGACGGGCAGCGGCACCTACGTCGCCGACACCCGCCCCGACGCCGCCGCGCTGCACGCGCCGGATGCCGCGCCGCCGCATCCCGACGATGCGCGCGCGCGGCCCGGCGCGCGCGGCGGACTGTCGACGCGCGGCCGGCGGCTGATCGAGCATGCGGGGGTGTCGAGGCAGCAATGGGGCGCCTTCATGCCGGGCGTACCGGATGTCGCGGAATTCCCCGCGCGGACCTGGAGCCGGCTGCAGGCGCGGCTGTGGAAGGAAGCGAACCCGGACCTGCTGACCTACGCGCCCGGCGGCGGCTACCGGCCGCTGCGGCGCGCGCTGTCCGACTACCTGCGGGTCGCGCGCTCGGTCAAGTGCTCGCCCGACCAGGTGATCATCACGACCGGCATCCATCAGTCGATCGATCTCGCGGTGCGCCTGCTCGCCGACGTCGGCGACCGCGCGTGGGTGGAGGAGCCCTGCTACTGGGGCGTGCGCAGCGTGCTGCAGGCGGCCGGGCTGCAACTCTCGCCGGTGCCGGTCGACCAGGAGGGCCTCGCGCCGCGCGCGCACGACATGCAGGCGCCGCCGCGCCTCGCGCTCGTCACGCCGTCGCACCAGTACCCGCTCGGCATGGTGATGAGCCTCGCGCGGCGGCGCATGCTGCTCGAATACGCGCGCCAGCACCAGTGCTGGATCATCGAGGACGACTACGACAGCGAATTCCGCTACGGCAGCCGTCCGCTCGCGTCACTGCAGGGCCTCGACGACGCGGGGCGCGTGATCTACGTCGGCAGTCTCGGCAAGATGCTGTTCCCCGGGCTGCGGCTCGGCTACATGGTCGTGCCCGAGCATCTGGTGGAGACCTTCCGGATCGGGCTGTCCGAGCTGTACCGCGAGGGCCAGCTGATGCAGCAGGCCGTGCTCGCCGAATTCATCATGGACGGCTACCTGACCTCGCATGTCCGGCGCATGCGCGCGTTGTACGGCGAGCGTCGCCAATTGCTGATCGACGCGATCCGCGCGCGCTACGGCGAGGTGCTGCCGGTGATGGGAGACGAGGCGGGACTGCATCTGGTGCTGGGACTGCCCGACCGCTGCGACGATCGTCGGGTTACGCAGGCCGCGTTCGACGCGGGCGTGATCGTACGGCCGCTGGCCACCTACTACAGCCAGGCGGAGACCGCGCGCGCGGGGCTGCTGCTCGGTTACGCCTGCGTGCCGCACGCGCGCATCGCGCCCGCGCTCGACACGCTCGCGCGCATCATCGACGCCC
>NZ_JAAGNW010000282.1:4411-6543 GCF_010645215.1 Burkholderia multivorans
CCATCTGCTCCACACCTCGCCGCGCGCTGCCTGAGCCTCACTGCGCACGCGGTCCCGCGTCGCCGCCGTGATCGAGCGACGCCGCGCGCAACGCCTCGCCCGGCTCGGTGAAGTAACGCTGCCGCAGCTGCGCGAGCTGGGCGTCGCGGTCCTGCGGCGACAGGCCCTGCGCATCGAGCTGCGCGCGCGCCGCTGCGTAATCGCGATACTTCGCCTGCCAGGCATCGTCGTCGCGCTGCATCTGCGCGACCCGCTCGGCCGCAGCAGGCCCGAGCGTCTGCGCGAGCTGCGCGCGCAATTCGTCGGGCGACGCGCCCGACTGCTGCAGGCGCGCGATCTGGCCGACAGCGTCCTGCTGCTGCTTGATGCGCGCCTGCTCCGCGCGCTGCGCGGGCGACAGTTCCTGGTCGAGCGCCGCGAGGCGCGCCGTCTTCTGCGCCGGTGTGAGATTCGGATCCTGCACGATCTTCAGCCGTGCGAGATCGTAGCGCTGCTGTTGCTGTTCCGCGCCGAAGAACGGTTCGCTCCAATCGCCCAGCGTGCGGCTCGCGAGCGAGGCACGCGCGTCGAGCGCGAGTTGCATCGCGCCCGTATCGAGCTTGTCCGGCACCCCGCCGCCATCGGGCAGGCGAGCCAGCTCGGCGAGATAGCGGCCGTAGCGCTGCCATACGTCGAGCGCTTCCGGTTGCGCGGGCGAGCCGTCGAGCTGCGCGGCGATCTCGCGCTTCACGAGCGCGTCGAGCCCCGCTGCCGTCAGGTCGCTCTGCGCGGCCAGGCAATAGTCGAAGAAATCGCGCACGCCCCGCGTCTTCGCCAGATGGCCGCGCGCGTCGAGCGGCAGGCGCGGCGCACTGGAGCCCGCGAGCGAAGCCGGCAGCGCGCCGGCCCCGCTCGCGCCGACCGCAGCGGCCGGCGGCGCGGATGCCGCCGCCGCGACCGCGCCGGACGCGGGCGTCGCCACCTGTGCGGGCGCACGCGGCGCGGCCGCGAAATACCAGACCGCGCCCGCCGCGACGAGCCCCGCTACGCCATACAGCGCGCCCCGGCGCGCGCCCCCGCGACGATTACCCTGCATCGTTCATACGCCCTGGTTCTTGAGACGATTCGCGTGCGTGCGGATCACGGCGACCGGATCCTCCGCATACGCGCCGCGCACCCCGAGCAACTGGTTGATCTCGTCGAGGTGGTTCCACTTGTAGCTGGTGCTGAGCACCTGTCCGAACAGCGAGCTGCAGCGCGACACCACGCCGTCGTTGGCGCCCGAGCCGCGGTTGATCATCACGGTGCCGGTGCCGAGCAGCGCGAGCGTCGACGGATCGGCGACGTTCGCCGGATCGACGACCGGGATCGTGCTGGTATCGGTTGCCCCCGTCACGCCGAGCACCGAGAAGGTCGGCTGGATCGCGGTGCCGCCCCACGAATACAGCAGATGGGTGTTGCCGCCGACGTTCTCGGTCGCCGCGCCGCTCTGGCACGAGCCGGGCGCGCCGAGGCCCACGCTCGGATAGCTTTGATTGAAGCTCGCGGCCTGCGTGGTGGTCAGCGTCTGAAGTGCAGCGAGCGCATCCTGGTTGGTGTTGTGCGTGCTGCTCGTCAGAATGCCGAACACATTGACGAAGGCCGCGAGCACCGTCGACGAGAGGCCGGTCGGATCGACCTTGAGCAGGTCCTGCACGAAGTCGGCGAACTCGGAGCCGCGATGCGGCGTGCCGATCGTCGTGACCGATGCGACCAGTTGCGGCGCAACCGCCGCGACATAGCGCGACGTCAGGCCGCCCTGGCTGTGGCCGATCAGGTTGACCTTGGTCGCGCCGGTGGCCGCGAGCACCTGCTTCACGTAGGCGAGCAGCTGTTCGCCGCGCCCGTTCGGACCGACGTCGCTCTGGAAGCCGGACAGGTTCGCGACGTAGACGGTCGCGCCGTGCGACTGCAGGTCTTCCTGAATGCCGTACCAATACGGGAGCACGCCCACGTACTTGTCGGTGCCCGTCAGGCCGTGCACCAGGATGATCGGATAACGCGTCGCCGCGTAGTTGTCCGTCGCCGTCGCCGCCACCGCTGCCTGCGGCGCCGCCAACGACAGCAACGCCGTGATCCCTGCCGCCGGCGCCGCGCTCATCGCGCACGCCATC
>NZ_JAAGNW010000283.1:0-3010 GCF_010645215.1 Burkholderia multivorans
GGCTTCTCATCGCACCCCCGCGCGCCGCGCCCCTTGCATTCAGCAGACCCACTCCGCCCACAGCACCGTGAGCACGGTCATCAGCGCGGGGCCGATGAACAGGCCGAGCAGCCCGAAGGTTTCCGCGCCGCCGAGAATGCCGAACAGCACGAGCAGGAACGGCAGCCGCGCGGAACTGCCGATCAGCACCGGGCGCACGAAGTGCTCGGCGACGAACACGACCACGAAGCCGAACGCCGCGAGGCCGATCGCCCACCCGGCCATGCCCTGCGCGAACAGCCACAGCGCGGCCCCGCAGAACACGAGCGGCGCGCAGAACGGCAGCATCGCGGCCACTGCCGTCACGAGCCCGAGCAGCGCCGCATGCGGCACGCCCGCGAGCGCGTAGGCGACGCCGAGCAGCGCGCCCTCGCCGAGTCCGACCACGACGAGCCCCGTCACGGTGCCGTGCACGGCCGCCACCATCCGCTGGATCAGCGCCGCGCCGTCCGCGCCGAACGCACGCTGCACGCCCTTCAGCAGGGCGTCCGACAGGCGCGGGCCGGCCTGGAAGATCACGAACAGCGTGATCAGCATGAAGCCGAACAGCACGCCCGCATGCGCGATCCGCGAACCGAAATGACGGGTGAACGCGAGAAAGCTCTCGCCGTTGACGCCCTTGACGGCGCTCGCCGCATGCAGCGGCCTGGCGAGATTCTCCTGCCACCAGGTCGTGGCCTGCTGCGCGCCGAACGGCAGGTGCTGGAGCGCATCCGGCACGGGAATGCCGTTCTGCTGCGCGCTACGCCCCCATTCGAACAACGCGTGCGCCTGCCCGGCCGCCTGCGCGAGCCCGATCACGACGGGCACCACCAGCAGCAGCGCCACGGCCGCCGTCAGCCCGACGGCGACGAGCGTGGTGCGGCCGCGCAGCGGCGGCCAGGCGTCGATCCGGTGCAGCGCGGGCCACAGCGCGATCGCGATCACGCAGGCCCAGACGATCGCGGGCAGGAAATCGCGAATCACCCACAGCGCAAGCGCGACGAGCAGCGTATACAGCACGCCGAGCGCGATCGCCTGGGCTTTCGGGCGGGAAGACGGATTCGGGGAGGAGGATGGAGTCGAAGCCATGGGCAGTCCGGTGTCGGAGTCGATCGGGCGCGGCGCGCCGCCCGTCATCTTAGCTTCGCCGCGTGACGGCGCGCGTGCGGCGCATGACGGATCGCGCGTTCAGCCAAGCTGCTTGGTCATGAACACGCGGCTCGTCCCGGGCGGATCGCACGGCACTTCGCCGAACCGGGTCCAGCCGAATTTCTCGTAGAAGCCCGGGGCCTGAAAGCTGATCGTATACAGCACGGCGCGCCGGCAGCCGCGCCGCAGCGCCTCGTCCTCGGCACGCCGCAGCAGTTCGCCGCCGAGCCCCGTGCCGCGCAAGGCATCCGGCAGGTGAAACAGGTCGATGAACAGGAGCCCGAGCGAGGTGCGGCCCGTGAGGCCGCCGAGCGTCTCACCCGTCGCCGGATCCTGCGCGAGCACCGCGAGCGGCCGGTTGTCGTCGATCCCGGTGTGCTCGAGGTTGAAAACCCTGAGGCCGTCTCCGATCTGCGCCTCCACGCGTGCGTCGGGCTGATCGGTCATGACGATGTGGACGGCGGACATGCGGGGCTCCAGGAGACGCGATGCGCGATCTTAGCGTGCATCGCGTCCTGCTGTGAAGCCGCGACGGAGGCGGACGGGCGGTTCGTCCGAATCGGATTTCAGGAGCGAAATCAGGCGGACATCCACGCATCCCGATAGCCGGCAGGCCCGCTCCGGGGGCCTCTCGACCGGCGTCGACAGGCGGACGCCCCCCTGCCCCGGCCGCCTGTTCAGGTGCGGCCGGCTAGGTGCGGCCGGCTGGGCGCGGCCGGCTAGGCGCGGCCGGCCACAACGAACGCAGGCGGGATTCGCCTCAATCCGTGCCGTACTTCGTCGAATGCGGCCCGTACAACAGGCCGTTGGGCGGCCCGGCGGACAGCATGCGCAAGCTCGCCAGACCGGCCACGTCGACGCTGTCGTCGGCCAGCGTGTGGGCGATCTGCTTGACCGCGGCCTGCGCCAGCATGCCGATCAAGCCGAACGAATTGAGATTGAGCTGCGCGCCCACCTCCTTGCCGTTCGCCTGTCCGGCGCCCTGCCACAGCACGTCGCCCGTCCTCAGGTCGACGAGCTTGGCCGAAGCGGACACGATCGTCGTGCTGTCGACGATCATGTATTTCGACCCGTACTGCGTCACCCGCGTGTACAGCGCCGCGTCGGCGCCGAAGATCTCGCACAGCTTGGCGGGCGCCACCTGCTCGACGCCCGCCGCCGTGGTCAGGCCGTTGTGCTTGAAGGTCTCTTCCATCGGCACGACGGGAATCACGTAGTAGCCGGATTCGGCGAGCGGCATCGTCATCTGCGACAGCACGCCGTAGGTCGCCTTGATGTCGGTGGTGTCGTTCACGGGCGGCAGCACGAGAATCGAGCGCGGCTGGCTCTTCTTGAACGCGGTGTAGTCCGGACGCTGCGCCGGGCCTGCGCAGGCCGCGAGCAACCCCAGCACGGCGAGCGCGCCGATGAGCTTCAATGAAATGAATGTGCGCATGGTCATCTCTTATTTTTGTTGGGATCGCTTCAACAGGAAATCCATATAGGCCGCGGATTCGGGAAACGACTGCTTCTCGGCCTCGAATGCCTGCTCGGCCTGCGTGTCGTTGCCGACGCTGGCGTACAGCACGCCGAGATGCGCCTGGAAGCCCGGCGGCGGACGGTTGCCCTTCGCGCGGATCCGTTGCAGCGCCTGCTCCAGCGCATCGATCTGCTGCTGCGGGCCGGTCTGCCCCTTGAAGTACTCGTAGACCTGCGGTTGATAGCCGTCCCACTGATACAGCGGCGGGGTCTTGGGGGTCGCGCAGCCGGCCAGCAGCAGGCCGCTCGCGACGAGCGGCAGCCAGGCGGCGCGCGTCGGTAGCTTGATCGTCATGATAGGGATATCGGTAAGCGGATCGAT
>NZ_JAAGNW010000283.1:3028-4356 GCF_010645215.1 Burkholderia multivorans
GACCTGATCGACCAGATGATTGACCGCCTCCTGGATCGCCAGATCGAGCACCTTGCCGTTCAGCGTCGAGTCATAGCTCGCCGTTCCGCCAAAACCGATGACTTCGCGATTCGACACGCTGTATTCGCCCGCGCCCTGGGCCGACAGCACGACTTCCGAACTGGTCGTATCGACGATGTTCAGATTGACCTTCGCATAGGCCACCTGCTCCTTCCCGCTGCCGAGGATGCCAAACAGCTGATGGTCGCCCACTTCCTTCCGGCCGAATTCGGTGACGTCGCCCGTCACGACGAAGCGCGCGCCCTTCACGGCCTGCGACTGCTTCAGGAAGCCGGCTTCCTGCTTGATCTCTTCGAGATTGTCGCGATCGAGCACGTTGAAGCGGCGGCTCTGCTGCAGATGGGTGATCAGGATCGTCTTCGCCTGCCCGCCGAGACGGTCGACGCCGTCCGAAAAGATGCCGCGCATATAGCTCGAACGATTGTCGAACTTGCCGAGCGCGATTTCGACCGGTTTCCCCACGGGTGCGGTGCGCGCGCGATCCGCGACCGGCACCGGCAGCGCGCGCGACGATTCGGTCGCGCAGCCGGCCAGCGTGGTGGCCAGCACGGCAGCCGAGATCAGGAGGGTAGGACTGGAAATTATTTTCAAAATGGACTCCCCGTTGCGTTGCATGAAGCGGCTTACACCCGTTCCTGCGTGGGTGCCGGCGCTCGGTGTGCGCGATGCCGCCTGCCTTCCCGGCGGGACCCGGTCAACCGGACCCGCCGTCAGCGCGCCGGACTGCGGACATGCCGACAGCCGACGCCGGGCACCGGCGCTGCGCGCGAAGGTGGCCCGGGCGGACGCGTGTGTGTGGAAGGAGGTGACGTTACCGCTATCCCCGATCGTCCGGATGGTCTCCGGTCACTGCGACGCCAGTCTTGGTTTTTTCGGATGGCGTTGCCCGTTCGCTCAAGCCGGGCGACACACATCCCGAGCTTGTCGCTCGCGGCGGCAGACCTGTTTCACGACGGCTCGCGGCCGCTTCACACCCTGCGCGCACCGTTCATGGACGGGCAACGCGCGATGCAAGAACGTGAAGCAGAATGCGCACTTCGCGCTGACACGGAAGCGCGATTTTAAATGAGGAGCAATCCCGACGCAATATGCGAAGCGCAGCGATCCCAGTCACGTCAATGAATAAGGAGATTTGAAGTACGGAAACCTTAAAACCGTGACCAATCTCAGAATCAATCCATTTGGAAATCGACTATGCCACGGAGGGCTGGGACAAGACCGAAATAACGCCTACGTCTCGCGTCTATCAACATAGAAGCAATCGATCG
>NZ_JAAGNW010000283.1:4366-5127 GCF_010645215.1 Burkholderia multivorans
GTACGATATCGATGCAATTGACAGCGAATTCCGCCACGTACCCCTGCCTTCAGACGAATCGCACTTCAAAATATATAAATTGAAGGGAAATACGAAATATCGAAAATTTAATTTATTTGATCAAGCAATCTCTAAATTAACCATTCCGAAGAGGGATGGGACGAGACCGATGCAATACGTATACCGCACTCGGGCGAGGCCGGGCTTCGGAGTGGCGGCAGCGTCACGAGCCCTCTCGCGACGCCGCCGCCCGCGCCTTACCGCTCCCCGCGCGTCGCCTTGCGCAGCTTCGCGACCTCGGCCGCCTCGATCGTCGGGCCGCGATTGTTCCAGCCGGCGCGGATGAAGGTCAGCACGTCCGCGATCTGCTGGTCGCTCAGCACGTCGCCGAACTTCGGCATCGGATAGGCGGCCGGCAGGCCCTGGATCACGAGGTCCTCGGTGCCGTTCAGCGTCACGTTGATGAGCGACGCCGGATGCGGCTCCAGCACGGTCGGATTGCCCGCGAGCGGCGCGAGCAGCGGCGCGAACGCGCGCCCGTCGACGCCGTGGCAGTGCATGCAATACGCCGCATACACCTTCGCGCCCGGGTTGCCGGCCGGCCGCGCGAGCACGGCCTGCGTGTCCTTCGGATCGTACTGGTACGGCGGGGTGCCGTTGCCGCCCACCGCGGGCAGCGACTTCAGGTAGCGCGCGATCGCCGTGAGATCGTCGTCGTTCAGCGCCTGCGTGCTGAGGTTGATCACGCTCGTCATCGAGCC
>NZ_JAAGNW010000283.1:5137-6524 GCF_010645215.1 Burkholderia multivorans
AGCCGAACGCGCTCGCGTGTTGATTCGCGCCCGTCTTGAGGAACTGCGCGAGATCGGCCTCGCTCCAGCGGCCGAGCCCGACGTTGTGCTCGCCGGTCAGATTCGACGCGAACCAGTTGTCGATCAGCGCGCCGGACAGGAACGCCGACCCGCGCTCGTCGAGCGCACGCTCCTGGAAGCCGACGCCGCGCGGCGTATGACACGAGCCGCAGTGCCCGAGCCCCTGCACCAGGTACGCGCCGCGATTCCACAGCACGTCCTTGTCCGGCTTCGCCGCGTAGACCGCGGTGTCGAGGAACACCGCATTCCACAGCTTGAGCGGCCAGCGCATATCGAGCGGCCACGGGATCTCCGCCGCGCGGTTCGGCGCGGGCACCGGCTCGACGCCGTTCATGAAGTACGCGTAGAGCGCCTTCACGTCGTCGTCCCGCACCTTGGCATACGACGGATACGGCATCGCCGGATACAGGTTGTGCCCGTCCTTCGCGACGCCCGCGCGCAACGCGCGCGCGAACTCGGCCTCGGTGTAGCGGCCGATGCCCGAGTCGGGGTCGGGCGTGATGTTGGTCGAATAGATCGCGCCGAGCGGCGTGACCATCTTGAGGCCGCCCGCGAACGGCTGGCCATGCGGCGCGGTGTGGCAGGCGACGCAGTCGCCCGCCTTGGCGAGATAGGCGCCGCGCGCGACCAGCGCCGGATCGGCCTGGGCGGCTCCCGCCGCGCAGGCGTACGTGAATGCGAGCGTCGCGCCGAGCGTGCGCGCGACGTCGGTCAGGGTCTTCGATGCCATGGTCGGGATCCTCGCTCAGGCAGGGTTCGAAGCGCGCAGCTGGTCGCCTACCGGCAACTGCCGCAGGCGCTTGCCGGTAGCCGCGTAGATCGCGTTCGCGACCGCCGCCGCGAGCGCCGCCGTGCCCGGCTCGCCGATCCCGCCCGGCGCTTCCGCGCTCTTCACGATATGCACGTCGATGCTCGGCGTCTGGTCGATCCGCAACATCCGGTAGTCGGTGAAATTGTGCTGCTCGACGCGGCCATCCCGGATCGTGATCTCGCTGTACAGCGCCGCCGTGATCCCGAAGATGATTCCGCCCTGCACCTGCGCCTCGATCGTGTTGGGATTCACCACCATCCCGCAATCGACCGCGCACACCACGCGCCGCACGCTCACCTCGCCGTTGTCGACCGCGACGTCCGCGACCATCGAGAAATAGCTGCCGAACGCGTACATGACCGACACGCCGCGCCCCTGCCCCTTCGGCATCGTCGCGCCCCACCCCGCCGCCCGCGTCGCGGTGTCGAGCACGTTGCGCGCGCGCGGCGACTTGCCGAGCAGCGCGCGCCGGTACGCGACCGGGTCGGCCTTCGCCTGCGCCGCCAGTTCGTCGAT
>NZ_JAAGNW010000284.1:0-3110 GCF_010645215.1 Burkholderia multivorans
CGAGATTCGCGATGCGGCCGCGGTTCGCGGCAAACAAGCCGACGTTCGGTTCCGAGCCCCCGATCGTCATCCTGGAAACGGTATTGCCGAGGCCGTCGAACACCCCGCCGAACGAATCGCCCGCCCCGATGCTCTGAAACGCCGCGCCCTTGCCGTCGATCGCGTTACCCAGCACATAGCGGCCCTTCAGGTTCTGGTCCATGCTGCGCAGGCCCGTCACGTCGTGGATCACCTGATAAGCGTCGCCGTTCGACGAAAACGTCGCGTCGCGGCCCGACAACGTGACCGCGGCGCGGTCGTTGGTCAGCGCATGCCCCTTGCCCGAGTTCAGCGCGAGGCTGGCGTTGTCGCCCGTCAGCGCCAGCTTGCGCTCCACCCGGATCCCGCCCGCCGCGTTCACCGCCACGCCGGCCTTCGCGCCGCTCGCCGTCACCGCTTGCTTCAGCGCCACGTCGCCCTTGCGCGAGGTCAACGTCAGCGCGTGGTTGCTCGTCCAGCTCACCGCATCGCCCACGCCCGCGTTGGCCGCCCCGATCCTCCACGTCCCCGTCCGGCCCGACGCGTCGCGCGTATCCACCCGCGCCTCGCCCGACACCCGCACCTGCTCGCCGCGCGTCATCACCGACCCGCCCGCCGCGTTCATCTTCCCGCCGACCTCCACCCGCCCTCCGTCCAGGACGATCCGCCCGCTAAGCGCGTCCAGCCCCTGAGCCTCGATCGTCCCGCCGTTGTTCACCACCGCGTTCAGCAATCCGTTCGCTGCCCGCGCCGTCATCAGCACCTCGCCGCCGTCGGCCTTCAGCAGCCCTCCGTTGTGCGCCTGCGCATCGAGCGCGCCGCCTTCCACACGCAGGTTCAGCAGCCCCTTGCCGTCGAAGCTCACGTCGAACGCGTCGCCCGCGCCCAACGCCACGCGCCCCATCTCCGCGCGGATCACTCCCGTGTTCGACACCCTCGCGCCCAGCAGCGCCACGCTGCCGCCTTCCGCCGCCGTGATCGCCCCTGCGTTCGCCACCGCCTGGTCCGACGCCCCGGCGAACCGGTACCGCCCCGCGAGGAAGTCGGCATCCGACACGTTCTTCGTCGACGCCACGAGCCCCCCGACGTTCACCTGCGCCCCCGCGCCGAACACCACCCCGTTCGGATTCACCAGGAACACCTTGCCGTTCGCGTCGAGCTGGCCATGAATCTGGCTGAGGTTCGCCCCGATCACCCGGTTCAACGAGATCGACTGGCTCGTCGGCTGGCTGAACGACACCCGCTCGCCGCGATCCACGCCGAAGTCCTGCCAGTTCGTGATCAGCTTGTCGGAATGCTGGTTGATCAACATCGTCTTGCCGTCCGCCGACGTCGCCATGTCCGCCTTCCCCGCGGCGATCTCGCCGCCCGCCGGCAACGCGTGCGCGCCCGACGCGGCCAGGCCCAGCAGCGACAGCCCCGTCGCGATCAGCCGCTTGCCGCCGCCGGTCTTGCCCCGGCGACGCGCCGTTTCACCCACCGCGCACCAACCGCCCTGCGCTTCGTTCCACACCAATGAGTAAGCCTTGTTCATTTAGCATTCCTCTCAATTGATATTTAAAAAGCCCCTGCTTTCGATGGGCTGCGATCATGCTTGCCCGGATATGCCGGGCAGCCTGAACTCATACGCGCGGCACACGGCCGTCGGCGTCAATGGATACCTTGTATTGGCTGGGGATCGGGCGGCGCCGCTTCAAGCGGCACGCCCATGGCGTTGTTGTGTGTTGCCGAAGCGCGGCCTCGGCAGGATGCTGCCGAATACGCTGTCATGGTCGAGCGAGTGCGTGGAATTCACCGGCACAGGTACGCCACCGCCGATAGGGTTGGGCGACGCCTTCGTGAGTCGGAGGTGTGTTTACCGCTGGGCCTGGTCGCGCACCCGGTACTCGATGCACCTCGCCCCTTGCTGGCTCGCAGCGCGGCCCCCATGAAGGCGCCGCGCATGGCAGGCTTGCAGCCGCCGAGACCCGGTCTCACCCGGCACCGGACGACGGCCTGTACTCGATCTGGCCGGCCCCCTATCTCAAGCGGACGAATGCCGTGGATTGCTGCCCCGCAATCCATGAACAAATGCATGCTACAGACGGGTATCCCACCTGTATCTAGATCAGATACGAAAAAATCAACGCGATTTCAATCGCTGAAACAAGGCGCTTTTCGCCATCCTAAGCAATTTCCCAGCCTCATCCGGTTACGCATGGAGATGCCTGCGCGGCGACATCCTGCGTTCGCCGCCGCTGATCCGCTTGCATCGCCCTGCAATGCGACATGCATGGCCGCGCAGCGCGGGAAAAGGCGCTTCGATCAACGTCGGGCCGCCAGAATCATCTGACGATTGCACATCCCGGCTTGACCAAACAATCTCAAAAAATGAATAATCGGCACAAAACCGATGCCAAGGAGAGAATCATGGATCTGGCCGAACTGGCAATCTTCCGGGCGGTCGTGCGCGAGAACGGCGTCACGCGCGCCGCGGCCAAGCTCAATCGCGTGCAGTCGAACGTGACGACCCGGATCAAGCAGCTCGAAGAACAGCTGGGCACCGCGCTGTTCGTGCGGGACGGCCGCCGGCTCGTGCTGACGCCCGCGGGCGAAACCCTGCTGCCCTACGCGGAGCGCCTGCTCGCGCTGGCCGACGAGGCGAGCCACGCGGTGCGCGAGGATCGCCCGCGCGGCCGGCTGCGGCTCGGCACGATGGAAAGCACCGCGGCCTGCCGCCTGCCCAGGCTGCTCGCGCACTACCACCAGGCCTGGCCCGACGTCGAGCTGGAACTGCTGACCGGCACCACCGGCTGCCTGATCGACAAGGTGCGCGAATTCGAGGTCGACGTCGCGCTGGTCGCGACGCCGCTCGCGCCCGCACCGCTGGGCGAGCCGTTCGAGACCGAAGCGATCTTCCGCGAAGAACTGGTGCTGCTGACGCCGCGCGGTCATCCGCCCGTCCGTACGCCGCGCGACATCCTGCTGCCGACGCTCGTCGCGTTCGAACGCGGCTGCGCCTATCGCAGCTACGCCGAGCGCTGGTACGCCGAACACGGCGTGAAGCCGCATCGGGAACTGGAGCTGGGCTCGTATCACGCGATCATCGCGTG
>NZ_JAAGNW010000284.1:3120-6493 GCF_010645215.1 Burkholderia multivorans
ATCGACACGCTGCTCGTCTGGCGCCACGGGCACGCGTCGGCGGCCCTGCGCGCGCTGCGCGACATGCTGCGCGACGATGCGGCGGCACAGCCCGCCGCCGCGGCGCGATCCCGCGCGCGACGCGGCACGGCCGCGCAGCCGGCCTGAACGCGCGCGCCGCCCAATAAAAAACCCCGCGCCGAACCGGCACGGGGTTTCGAGAGGCACTGCCGGACGGGCCGCCCGCGGCCCCGGCAGCGTTTAGAGCAGGCCTTCGACCCAGCCCTTCACGCCCGCCAGCGCCGCCGGCAGGTTTGCCGGCTCGGTGCCGCCCGCCTGCGCCATGTCGGGACGGCCGCCGCCCTTGCCGCCGACCTGCTGCGCGACGAAGTTCACCAGTTCGCCGGCCTTCACCTTCTTGCTCGCTTCCGGCGTCACGCCGGCAATCAGGCTGACCTTGCCGCCGTCGACCGCCGCCAGCACGATCGCCGCATGCTTGAGCTTGTCCTTGAGCTTGTCGACGGTCTCGCGCAGCGTCTTCGCATCGGCGCCGTCGAGCGTCGCGGCAAGCACCTGCACGCCGCCGACCTCGACCGCCTGCTGCGCCAGTTCGTCGCCCTGGCTCGAAGCGAGCTTCGACTTGAGCGCGCCCAGTTCCTTCTCGAGCGCCTTCACCTGATCCTGCACCTGGCCGATCCGCTGCGTCAGCTCCGACGGCTGCGCCTTCAGCGCGGCGGCCGCCGCGTTGATGCGCGCATCGAGTTCCTGCACGTAGCGCAGCGCGTTGTCGCCCGTGATCGCCTCGACGCGGCGGATGCCCGCCGCGACGCCGCCTTCCATCACGATCTTGAAGAAGCCGATGTCGCCCGTGCGATGCACGTGCGTGCCGCCGCACAGCTCGCGCGAGAAGCCCAGGTCGAGCACCCGCACCTCATCGCCGTACTTCTCGCCGAACAGCGCCATCGCGCCGCCCTTCACCGCGTCGTCGTACGCCATCACGCGCACGATGCCCGGCGCGTTCGCGAGCACTTCCGCATTGACGATCGCCTCGACCCGGCGAATCTGGTCGTCCGTCATCGGCGCGTTGTGCGCGAAGTCGAAACGGGTCTTGTCCGCATCGACGAGCGACCCCTTCTGCTGCACGTGCGCGCCGAGCACTTCGCGCAGCGCCTTGTGCATCAGGTGGGTCGCCGAGTGGTTCCGCTCCGTGCGCGCGCGACGCGCCGAGTCGACCTCGGCCTTCACGACGTCGCCGACCTTCAGCACGCCCTGCTCCAGCACGCCGTGATGGCCGACCACGTCCGCCTGGACCTTCAGCGTGTCGCCCACCTCATACCGCACGCTCGCGTTGGCGAGCACGCCCTGGTCGCCGACCTGGCCGCCCGACTCCGCATAGAACGGCGTATGGTCGAGCACGACGATTGCCTGCTGGCCCGTCTTCACCGCGTCGACCGCCACGCCCTCGACATACAGCGCGACGACCTTCGCATCGTCGAACACGAGCTTGTCGTAGCCGTGGAAGGTGGTCTTCGCGCCCGAATACTCGAGCCCCTGCGCGGCCTTGAACTTGCCGGCCGCGCGCGCCTGCTCGCGCTGACGCGCCATCGCATCGTCGAACGCCGCCTCGTCGACCGTCACGCCGCGCTCGCGGCACACGTCGGCCGTCAGGTCGAGCGGGAAGCCGTAGGTGTCGTGCAGCTTGAACGCCAGTTCGCCGTCGAGCACCTTCGCGCCCTTCGCGGCGAGGTCGCCGAGCGCGGCCTCGAGGATCGTCATGCCATGCTCGATGGTCTCGAAGAAGCGCTCTTCCTCCTGGCGCAGCACGTCGGTCACGCGCTGCTCGGCATCCTTCAGTTCCGGATAGGCGCTGCCCATTTCCGCGACGAGATCGGCCACCAGCTTGTGGAAGAACGAACCCCGGCGGCCGAGCTTGTAGCCGTGGCGGATCGCGCGACGCACGATCCGGCGCAGCACGTAGCCGCGGCCCTCGTTGCCCGGGATCACGCCGTCGACGATCAGGAACGAGCACGCGCGAATGTGATCGGCGATCACCTTCAGCGAGTTGTTCGACAGGTCGGCCATGCCGGTTTCGCGCGAGGCCGCCTTGATCAGGTTCTGGAACAGGTCGATCTCGTAGTTGCTGTGCACGTGCTGCAGCACCGCAGCGAGGCGTTCGAGGCCCATGCCGGTGTCGACGCACTGCTTCGGCAAAGCCGTCATGTTGCCCTGTGCGTCGCGGTTGAACTGCATGAACACGAGGTTCCAGATCTCGATGTAGCGATCGCCGTCTTCCTCGGCCGACCCCGGGGGGCCGCCCCAGACATCCGCGCCGTGATCATAGAAGATCTCGGTGCACGGGCCGCACGGGCCGGTGTCGCCCATCGTCCAGAAGTTGTCCGACGCGTAGCGCGCGCCCTTGTTGTCGCCGATCCGGATGATGCGCTCGACCGGCACGCCGACTTCCTTCGCCCAGATGTCGAACGCCTCGTCGTCTTCCTGGTAGACCGTGACCCACAGCTTTTCCTTCGGCAGCTGGTAGACCGTGGTCAGCAGCTCCCATGCGTACTTGATCGCGTCGTGCTTGAAGTAGTCGCCGAACGAGAAGTTGCCGAGCATCTCGAAGAACGTATGGTGGCGCGCCGTGTAGCCGACGTTCTCGAGATCGTTGTGCTTGCCGCCGGCGCGTACGCTGCGCTGCGACGTCGTGGCGCGCGAATACGGGCGGTGATCGGTGCCGAGGAACACGTCCTTGAACTGGACCATGCCCGAGTTCGTGAACATCAGCGTGGGGTCGTTGCCGGGCACGAGGCTCGACGAGCGGACGATCGTATGGCCCTTCGATTCGAAGAACTTGAGGAATTTCTCGCGGATTTCAGCGGCTTTCATGGCGGGCGGGGACGGTCTTGACGAAGGCTGTCTGTGGGCGCCTGCGGCCCTCGCGGGCGGCGGCGCGGGTTTCTGGGTTTCTGAAACGATCGATTATACGGGATAGCGCCCCCGACGCGGCCCGCCGTCGCGCCTGCCCCGCGTCCGCGCGCGCCGGTTGTTACAAATCCCTTAAGATGCAGGCATCCCGCGCACGGGCGCGGCCGGACCGGCCCGCCCGCGCGTCGTGCAACACAACGGAAGGAGACAACGAGACGATGGGTGCCTTAAGCCATATCCGCGTGCTGGATCTCAGCCGCGTGCTCGCCGGGCCCTGGTGCGCGCAGACGCTCGCCGATTTCGGCGCCGACGTGATCAAGATCGAGCGCCCCGGCGCGGGCGACGACACCCGCCACTGGGGGCCGCCGTACCTGAAGACGCCGGACGGCCAGGACACCCGCGAGGCCGCCTACTACCTCGCGGCGAACCGCAACAAGCGCTCGGTGACGGTCGACATCGCGACGCCGGA
>NZ_JAAGNW010000285.1 GCF_010645215.1 Burkholderia multivorans
ACCCACAATTCGTCATCAACGATCGGCGCTTGCATTCCTCATGATCCCGTTGCTCAGATGCTTGAGGTTAACAGGTCGCCGGTGAAGTTAACAGCCTCTTCGGGGTCTTTTTGAACTGGCCTCTTAGAGAGTAGAACGCGTGTATCGCGAACTGAGCCTTTCGTTGCGCCACAAGCGACCCCGTCGAAACAAGTCTGCTCGGCGCCGACAGCCGAAGCAGTCAGTGAACGCAATCAACGAAATCTGGAGTATGGATTTCGTCGCTGACGCGCTGTTTGACGGTCGACGCTTGCGCACCCTCACGATCGTGGACAACTACACGCGGGAATGCTTGGCGATTGAAGTCGATAGCCCGTTGCGTGGTGAGCACGTTGTCGCCGCGCTGACTCGGCTTGCACATCATTGTCCGCTTCCCCGCTATATCAAGGTAGACAATGGCAGCGAATTCATTTCGAAGGCGCTCGACAAATGGGCGTACGAGAATGGCGTGGAGATTGACTTCTCGCGTCCTGGTAAGCCGACCGACAATGCGAAGAACGAATCCTTCAACGGACGCTTCCGGGAGGAATGCCTCAACGCGCATGGGTTCTTGTCGTTGGAGGACGCCAGACGCAAATTGAGGTCTGGCGCGAGTACTATAACGAGGCGCGCCCTCACTCTGCGCTGCAGTGGATGACACCGGCGGAATTCGCCCGCCAGTGCACCGATCGGGCCGATTCGGCCCACCCCGAAGAGTCGGAATTTTCCAATTAAGACCGGGACGGAAATTGGGCTAGCCTCACTAACCTGCGTTGAATTCGCCACGCCAGCCCACGCCTCACGGAAAGTCATACTGGTTTATCCGGTTTTGTCTCATTAGGCGGCCAAGTAAAATTCGTCGACCGAAACGCATGGCAAACACGAAGGCGCCGCGCAAGACGCTACCCGCTGGACGTGATCCTGCTTGTGCGTCCGATGGTACGTAGCGTACTCACTAAGCCTACGTAACCTCGAGGAAATGATGGACAATCATGATCGGATCAAGCTGAAGCTCAAGGGCCTGAGTCCCGTCGAGTACCGGATTCGATTCGCGTGAAATTCGTTCAACCACCGTCCAACTTCTGGGGTTCAGTTCATACTGCGACATAAGCCCGCGCGAGCGCTCAGAATAGGAAAGGCCCTTGCGGGCCGTTTACTTACAAATTAAAATAAACCACCAAGAAATGCAAAAAACTGATCGGAAAATCCTTGAATATTATCAATCAAACTCGATGCAAGGCCGCCCAATCCATCCGCATACGCTGTTTGAGCGGCGAGAGCGCACGCGCAAATTGCAGCTACCGAAAGCGCGGCTTTCTTAATAGAATACATAACAACCTCCATTGTCATGAAATTGCCAATTCTTGCAACCGGCCACAGCCAAACAAGAACTAGCTGCGCCGGTCTGAGTAAGTGTAGGGCGAGGGAATAAAAATATTGGGTATTTTAATATTAATTAAAGGATTTTTCAAAAATTATCATATTTCACTATTTTTAAATCGCTTGACAAGTAGCATTGCAGGTCAAGATTTCACGGAGGGGCATTGCAACTTTTTCGGTCTGCAGAAGGGCGAACGGGGAACCGATCGCGCTACGCCATCATGCGGGCACTGGAAGCCTGGTCCCGGGCTGGCCTCGCACCTCTCGTTTGTGTTGTGCGTTCTGGTTGTAGTCGGACCTGCAATATTCAGCCATGCATTTCAAAGCGAATAGCAGACTATCGAAGAGCACCTGCTCGGGCGTGCCGCCGAAGTATACAAACGCTTCGCGCAGGCACTCGCACAACGTTGCCGCATCCTCGCCGGCGGTGAAGCGCACGAAACTTGCACGGCTGTATCCGAGCGTCGCGACCAGCGCCAATAGCGGCGTGCGGCCACGGCGGATGACCGTGAAGTCTGCCTGCATCTGTTTGCCCGGAGGCGTCTCGAAGCGCACCACCGGTTCGGGTTCAGCACGCTTGCACGGTGCCAGGAATGCCTTGAGCTGGCTGATACCGCCTTCGTAGCCAGCTTCCCGCAGCTCCCGAAGCAGCACTGTCGCTGGAATCCAGTGCGGTCGTGCAGCGACAACACGCTCGAGCAGATAGCTCTTGAACGGGTCGAGCTTCGTTGGGCGTGGCTCGCGTTGCTTGTAACGGGCCGCCTGCTCATCGCGCAGATAGCGGCGCACCGTGTGCGCGACAAGCCCGTTTGCCGCGCTATCTCCCGCACCGCCGTTCCCCGTCTTGCCAATACCTTGATTTCCACTGCTTGCTCCTGAGTCAGCATCGGCGGCAAAAAGCCGGGATCCTCTCCCAGGTGGATCAGGTTTACTTCGGCGCTAACAGTTGGGTGGACCGGCACGAGGCGTGACTTACCGAATTTGGTCTCATGGACGACCAAAATGCCGGCGGTGAGATCAACGCCATCACGACGCAACGCGAGCGCTTCGCTGATCCTCATTCCTGTTACAGCGAGCAAACCGAACAGGCAATGATACGTCCAGCGACGCAAGCCATTCGCTGGACGCAGATCCAATGCCGCTGACATCAGTTTGTGGATTTCGGCGTTGGTGTACAGATATGGTTTGGTGCGCCGCGGCCAAGGAAGAATACCCACCGGAAGTACTTCGGTGGCGGGTTCTGAAATACTCAGGTAACGTGCGAATCCGCGGATATCGGCGAAGCATCCCCATAGCGCGCTGAAATACCGCTCGCCTCGCGAGTTCCAGCGCTCGATGGATTCAGCAACCTTAGTGTGATGCCGTGTCCGGGATTACAGGGTCAACTCCATGGAATTCTTATGTGAACCGGGTCTTCGGATTTTGTAATGGCACAACCATTTCCGCCTCCGGGTGGACCTTCCTGACAGTTGGCTTTAGACAGTCGACGGAATCCTGGGAACTTGTGTATCTATATCAGCCCCTGAACGTGCCAGATATCCTTCTTCTCCGAATCATATGCGATATATTGAAAGCCTAAGTTTCAGGAAAAACATACATTATCTCTGCCGGAGACATACGGCGCACGCGGCAATCAATGTGCAACCCGCGCCGACAATAATATTCACGCACATCATAATCAGGATGGCATCAATATACGATCTGAGCACGCTAAAATTAAAGATGGCGATCCCGCTTCCAATTAGCGTAAATAACTGCCATACCATTATCGCGCCAAGGCTTTTGCAGCCACTTCTATCTTTGTGAGGCACGCAACGATTCAGTCCCTTGGTCCCCCAACTCAGGTCGGTAATATTCCGCATGGCATATGCGGTCAGCCAAAGATTTACGGAAATACAGGTTGGCAAGTATATGAATACGAAACGCACTGGATGAATGGCTGCCCAACCTTTAGTTACACCGATTGCCGCCATGATTATCCCCAGCGCACCTAGCCCCATAGCGAGAATATCATGCGGCGAAGCCAATGCCAGGACGACAAGTGCTACCGTGATTTGAATGGAAAGCGTAATGATTGTTGCCGGGAAAGGTAAATGAAGGCGGCCGGGGCGCGGATGAGGCCAACAACCAATCCAAATCCATTGTGAAAGAAAGACAAGTGCTGCACTGGCGGCTACGAAAATATCCTCCTGACGATATCCAACGACATGGCTCGCGACGACTGCCGCGTATGAAGCAAGCATGGCGAACAGCCACGGATACAATAGCGATGCTGCCGTCTGGATGATGTCGATCAGTTGTATTAGGGGGACGGTGAGGCGCAGCGCCCACGGGAGGTGAGGCGCACGAACATATGACGAGAGGTAGCGGAGCGCGTATAGCCGGCATGCGAGGGTGCCGTTTCGCCATCGGCGGCGTTGACTTAGCAACTCTCCCGCTGTCCCACACCGGTCTGTATGCACGTGGGCGTTGATGGCGTAGGATAACCTTTTAGTGGCACTTTGGCCGAGCATGAGGTCATGACCGATCACACGGTCCTCGGTCAGAAAAGCGGTAGTGCCAAGCCAGCCACTGGCATTGACGCCTGCAAGGTATCGGACAAGAATGCCGCACTGATCGCCAGCGTCTTGCGGAATAAGCGCGGACCGCCTAAAGAGCGTGCATTGCCCGGGCAGGAGTTCAAGATGACCGATCAGGCTTGGTAACGGATAATCGATAATCCTGGCGGTCAAAAAATCGAAATATTGCCATGTCTGCAAGAGGTCAAACCAAGGATGTGCAGCGTCAGTTGCAACATTGGGAGCAAGCGCAGCACAGCATGGGTGGTGCTCCATATGGCGCCAAAGCCGGGTTAAGCACTGCGGCGCGAGTTGCGATCCAACATCCAACTGAACCACGTAGCTGGCTTGGATCGAAGGCAAAATTTTTCGAAAGAACCACGCATGGCTGTCTAATTTTCCCATGTTATGAGGTTTGACGCTCATTAGGATCCGGATCGTCTTATCTCGATCGATCGCCATAGGACTTCTTCCGCACCACACTTTCAACTCGTCAAGTGCAATCGAGCGCCATTCCATCCACAACTGTGGATTGTCCGATGAAACCAAAGTGTCAAGTCCGGACGGAAGTGCGAATCCTAACGCTCGGCACCGAGTCCGTGTGTTCTCATGCATGCAACTGTAACCATCCACCATTATACAGACAGTCGACGTAGGCTTCTTGCCAAGCGCGGTCAACTCCATCAGATTATTTGCGATCGCATAGAGTGAATCTTGCAGAAGGCCAGAGATCTCGTTGTAAAGTGTAATGCAAAACAGAAACGAACAGTCCCCCTCTTCTTCATTGGAATAGGGAATCGGCATATCTCGCCACCGAAGCGCCGCTTCCGAGACCTGACAAGATGGATGAGCGCCGCCGCTTGGCAAAGTGATGTCGTTCCACATGTCAATTGCTCTCTATATCTTTGACTAGCCGAGTATCAATTGAATTGAACATTTTGATTTTACTCCGGCGTGTAAATAATTGTTGAGATCACATCAAGGTGTAGGTTGCACGATCGCTTGTAAAACCTGCTGAGGGTTTTCAGCAAACCCTGCCTCCCAGATTCCAGATGGTGAAAGTTCTTCAGCAGATGCATTTGGCCCGCCTTCCGGTGAGCCATCATCGACTGCACCGAAATTGTTGGGCTCAACATGGAATGGGTGTCGGGATCCCCCTGACGTTTCGTAGTAGCCAATGGCCTTACCGTTGTTGCCGATTTCACCGACAATGCCGTGGATAGCTTGCCCTGGAAGTTGGATGGCACCCGCATCGGTGCCGCCCGAAGCGGGGTTCCAAATCGCCGGCAAAACCTGGCTTGTGAGGCTACCGTTTCCCATATAAGCTACCGCCACTACTCCGCTATCATTCACTCTAGCCGTGAATGAGCGTTTCACGGCAATACCATTGACGGTCAGTAAGGCCACTGGCCCTGTACCACCTGACGCCCATTCGACCGCTCGAGTGACATCAGCACCGAAATAGCAATCGCCGATAGTCTGTGAGGCTACGTTAATACGCTTTGCCGTACAATTCGTCGCCTCGCTCGGTACTGGTAGAACTACGTAATTGCTCGCAAGTGTCTGCCACAATACAGCATTGGTCAGTCCAGGCCCCGCAGGACAGTTCCCAATTACCGAATGGGAACTGGAATCATTGATCGAGGCAGGCACGCAGTTCGTCATATTAGATAATAGTGGCGCAACTAAAGGTGTCGGAGTGGCGCTTCCTTGCCTCCACACGACGGGCAACATTTCTCCCAGATTATCGGTGCTTGTCCCAATGACATCGCCGACTATATCGATATCCGAAGCTTGAGCGCTTACCCCATTGATTAATATTCCAAAAAGAACATTAAGTGGAAGCAACTGCGTTGGTTTGGACGGCGAGGTCATTGACCACACCACCGCCTGCCATACGTTATTGTTATCCATGCATTTTCCGAACACCGTTTCTTTCCCGCTGGCAGCATTATTTATCCCCTCCGCATAACATGCCTCATTCGGAATAATTCCACCTAGCGGGACTGCTGATTGGCCAGCAAATACCACATAAGGAATTGCGACATTGGACACCTCACAGTCAATGATGGTGGTTCCAGCATCATTGACTGCCGCGCTCTCACATTTTCCTGAAATAGATGGATCAATATCTCTCCACTGGGCAGATGCATACTGAGGGAACCCACAGTTCAATGAAATCAATCCGACAGATACGAAAAATATGCTTGCCATTCTCATATAGCCTCCTATGCACAACAACCAAGCAATGAACAGTATAAATCGATTATCTTGATATTTTAATGGGGGCCACCAAATCAATTGCAAATAATTTCAAAGAATTTAATGAGTTTCAAATGCCAAATATGACGAACCTTAACCCACCATTGATCACTTTAGTCCATAAAGAAAAAAAGTCATCACAAAATTCTTTCACAGTGAAATGTTTGTTTGAGTGCAAGGACCTAACGTAAGCGTCCGGCGAAGGCGTCTTGACGGGAGCGATCGCGGAGGTGGTCAAGCGGTAGTCGGCACCCAGCGAT
>NZ_JAAGNW010000286.1:0-2884 GCF_010645215.1 Burkholderia multivorans
GACCGAAACGACCGAGTATTGCCTGTCCTTTGACCGCCGATCCAGCAGAGTCCGGCGCAAACGGCGCGACGACGCCCGCGCGGCCCTCTGCCCGCCCATCAGGAGAATCGAATGCGCATTCCGTTCGTCCGACTCGCATCAGGCGTGCTTGCCTGCGTGCCGTTCTGGCTCAGTCACGCGGCCTACGCCGACCCCGTCGCCGCCAATACCAACACGCCGCTGTCGCTGACGCCGCCGATGGGTTTCAACGACTGGGCCCGCTTCCAGTGCGTCGCGCAAGCGCCGCTCGACGGCAGCGCGCGCGCCGGCTACTCGTTTCAGCGCTTCATGCTCGATCAGGCCGATGCGATGCGCAGCACCGGGCTCGTATCGGCGGGCTACACGATGTTGATGGTCGACGACTGCTGGATGATGCGCAACGGCGCGGGCCAGATCCAGGGCGCCACGCGCTGGGGCGGCTCGCAGCAGCCCGGCTTCGATCCCGACCTGAGCGCCTACGCGACCTCGGTGCACGGCGCCGGCATGCTCGTCGGCCTCTACAACACGTCCGGCGCGAAAACCTGCCAGGGCGTCGCGGCCGGCGAGCAAGGCTACCAGCTGCAGGATGCGCGAACCTATGCCGCATGGGGCGTCGACGCGCTGAAACTCGACAATTGCGGCGCAACCGGCACCGCGACGCCGCAGCAGCTCTTCAAGCAGATGGCCGACGCGCTGGGCCAGGCAACGGCCGGCTCGACGCGCAAGATCCTGTTCGACGAGTCCGCGCCCGCGGGCTACGGCCCCGGCGGACCGACGAAGTACGCGACGCTCGCCTGGGTGCGCCCGCTCGGCCAGATGTGGCGAACCGGCCCCGACATCAAGACCACCTCGGTCGCCGCGAACGGCCAGCCGGTCGGCGATCCTTGGGATTACTACAATGCGGATGCGTATCAGGAAGGCGTCTACCAGAGCTACAACGACACGATCGCGCTGTCCCGCTACGTCTCGCCCGGCAACTGGAACGATCCGGACCAGTTGCTGATCGGCGACAACGGCTTGACGCCCGCCGAGGAGCGCAGCCAGATGGCGTTGTGGTCCGCGCTGGCGGCGCCGCTGATCATCAGCGCCGATACGCGCAAGATCGCCGCGAATCCGCAGGACCCCCACCTGAAACAATCGCTCGCGACGCTGACCAACACCGAAGTGATCGCGGTCGACCAGGATGCCCTCGGCATCGGCGCTTATCGGGTATCGCGCGACGATCCGTCGACGAGCGCCGGCATCGACGTGATCGCCAAGCCGCTCGCGGACGGCGCGCTCGCGGTCGTCGTGCTGAACAAGGGGAGCGCGACCGTCGACTATACGCTGCCGTTCGCGAATCTCGGCTACAAGACCGGCGCCAACGGCACGCCTTGCACGCTGAGCGTGCGCGATCTATGGGCGCACAGCACGTCGAGCGCGACCGGCCGGCTGCAGGTGTCGATCGGCGCGCACGACAATGCGATGGTGAAGCTGAGCGGCACCTGCGGCGGCTGGACGCCGACGGGTGAGATCGAAGCGACCCAGACCGACTGGGGCGCGACGCCGCTTTGCATGAACGCCAACCAGACCGCGGCCGGTGCGGCCGTGACGTTGGCCGCCTGCAGCGCTGCGCCGGCCCAGCGGTGGAGCCGCAACACCAACGGCACCGTACAGCTCGCGGGCACCGGCCTGTGCCTGAGTTCGACCGCCCCGGGCAGCACCGGCGCCGTCAACGGCGCATCCGGGCAATGGGCGACGCTCGCCGCGTGCAGCGCGCAGGATACGAAGCAGCGCTTCGCCTACAAGCTCGCCGGGCAGCTCGTCGCCGCGGCGGATGGACGCTGCGTCGACGTGTACCAGGGCGCCGTCGGAACGGTCGGCACGCCGGTCGATCTGTATTCGTGCGGCGTGAATCAGTCGAACCAGCTCTGGGCCGCGCCGCACCTCGCCGCACCGGCGAGTTGATTTCCGGCGCGCGCGGCGCTCGTCGCCGGGCGTGAACGGCAAAGCCGGGGCAGTCCAACCCGCCGAACGGGATGGGCTGCCCCGGGCCCCTATCCCGTCGACGGGTTTCCCGCTGCTCGCCTGCTTCGCGGTTCAGTGCGTATCGATCCGTGTCGACGGCCGGCACCGCGCCTTGCCCCACGCCGGTTGAGTCCACGCCGGGCGAATCGCCCGCTGAACGTCACGCGCCCGGCGGCCAGAACACCAGCGCACGCACCTCGATGCTGCGTCGTGCGGGCGCCCCTTCGGGGGTGGTCGGATCGTCGAACGCCGTGTGCGCGGTCAGGCGCGCGCGGCCGTCGTCGAGCGAATCGTAGATCTTCAGGAGCGCCACCTCGTCCGGGCGCTGGCGCGGGAAGTAGTACCAGCGGTGCGCGGGATTGGCCGTGATCGAATAGGTTTCGCCGACCTTGTCGCGATAGACGAGATCGCTCGGCACGAGATCCTCGCGCGCGATCGAGCGGGCGTCGCACAGCGCGAGCGGCAGGCGCTCGACGACATCGAGCGGCCGCCACACGTTGACGATCGCGAAGCGCTGCCGCAAGCGCGCCTCGGCCTCCTCCGCCGGCAGATGATCGCGCACGCGGCGCGGCGCCGACACGAAGGTCTGGTCGTTGTGCACGCGCCGCACCGGCTCGCGCAGCAAGGCGGTCGCACGCGAGCCTTGCGCGCTGTCACGCAGCGTGTGATCGAAGATCACGGTCTTTTCCGCCCCGGTCGCGGCGCGCAGCAGCGCGTCGACTTCCGCGTAGTACACCGAGCGGATCGCGGCGTCATCGGAGAAATCCGCCAGCGCGGTGCGCGGCGCGCGCAGCTCGAAACCGCTGACGTCGAGCCCGAACTGGCCCGCTGCCGCGAGCGGCCGCGCATCGCGGATCGT
>NZ_JAAGNW010000286.1:2894-6454 GCF_010645215.1 Burkholderia multivorans
ACGCACTGCGATGCTGCCGATGCAACTGCCAGTAGCTGTCGGCGATCGCGTCGGGCGACAGCAGCCCGTCTTCGCCCGCCAGCGCGGCGCGTTGCGGCGCGCCCTGGCGCAGCCGCTCGCCGTCGATGCCGCCGTCGATCACCGCGTGCGCGACATGCACGCCGCGCGGCCCGAACTCGCGCGCGAGCGTCTGCGCGAGGGAACGCAGCCCCGCCTTCGCCGACGCGAACGCCGCAAACGGCGGCCGGCCGCGCAGCGGCGCGGTCGCGCCCGTGAACAGCAGGCTGCGCGGCTCGCTCGCTGCATCGGCCGCCGCGGCATCGGCCGCCGCCGCGTCGAGCAACTGCGGCAGCACCGCCTGCGCGAACAGCAGGCCGCCGATCACGTTGGTGCGCCATGCGCCTTCGAAGTCGGCCACGCTCAGTTCGAGCGTCGGGCCGCGCACCGCATTGCCCGCGTTGAAGATGCCCGCGCGCAACGCGCCCAGCTCGCGCACCTGCCCCGCGATACGGCGCACGTCGTCTTCGTGCGTGATGTCGCCGATGAGCGCGTGCGCGACGCCGCCGTGCGCGCGGATCTCCTCCGCGACGGCTTCCACGCGCGCCGCGGTGCGGCCGCTCAGCGCCACGGCATAGCCTTCGCGCGCGAAGCGCCGCCCCACCGCCGCGCCGAGCCCCGCGCTCGCGCCGACGCCCGCGACCCACGCGAGCGGACGAGAAGCGGACTGCGATTGATCTGTCATGTCATTCACCCTATCTCGCCGGATCCGGCGATGAAAAGAACAAAACGGACTAAGCTTATCGACGCCGCTGCAAACCCCTCTCTGCACGGCTCGGTGAGCATAGTCCGTTTCGAAAACCCTGCGGATGACGCTGGTATGCGCGTCAGCGTCGTTGCGCGAGCACCCGCGTCAAGCGGTCGCCCGACATCTGCACCGCCTGCACGAGCACGACCAGCACGACCACGGTCGCGAGCATCACGCGCTGGTTGAAACGCTGATAGCCGTAGCGGATCGCGAGATCGCCGAGCCCGCCGCCGCCCACCACGCCCGCCATCGACGAGAAACCGATCAGCATCACGACGGTCAACGTCAGCCCTGCCAGCAGAGACGGAAACGCCTCGGGAAGCAGCACGTCGCGCACCACGTGACGCGCGGTGCCGCCCATCGCGACGATCGCCTCGAAGCGGCCGCGATCCACTTCGTCGAGCGACGCCTCGACCACGCGTGCGAAGAACGGGATCGCACCGATCGCGAGCGGCACCACGGCGGCCGTGCTGCCGAGGCTCGTGCCGACCACGAGACGGGTCAGCGGGATCAACGCGATCAGAAGGACGACGAACGGCACGGAGCGGCCGATGTTGATCGCGAAGCCGAGCACGGCCGCCGCGCGCGGCGCATCGAACACGCCGGGCCTCCCTGCCCGTCATGCCGGTGGCGCGCGTCACGACCCCGCTCCCGGCGCGTGCACCGGGATCACCGAGCCCTGGTAGCGATCGCGGATGAAACGCGCGACGGCCGGCGAACCGAGCGCGTCGGCCAGCTTGCGGATGCGCGGATCGCCGGCCAGCTGCGGCGTCGTCACCACCACGTTCGCATACGGGTTGCCGGCGACCGGCTCGAGCCCGAGCGCGTCCTTCGCCGGCGACAGCCCGGCTTCGAGCGCGTAGTTGCCGTTGATCACCGCGAGCGCGACGTCGTCAAGCGCGCGCGGCAGCTGCGGCGACTCGATCTCCAGCACCTTCAGGCGCTTCGGATTCGCGACGATGTCGCGCGGCGTCGCGAGGCTGCGATCCACCCCGGTGAGGCCCGGCTTGAGCTTCACGAGGCCCTGCGCCTGCAGCAGGAACAGCGCGCGGCTCAGGTTGGTCGCGTTGTTCGGCACCGCGACCGTCGCCCCTTCCGGCACCTGATCGAAACGGCGGTACTTGCGTGAGTACACGCCGAGCGGCTCGATCGGCACGGTGGCCGCGACCACGAACTTGCGGCCCAGCGCCGCCTCCTGCGAATGCAGATAAGGCACGTGCTGGAAATAGTTCGCGTCGACGTCGCCGTGCGCGAGCAGCTCGTTCGGGTTCACGCCGTTCGGAATCTCGATCACGTCGAGCTTGAGGCCCGGCGTGATCTTCTGCGCATACGCGAGGATTTCCGCATGCGGAATCGCGTCGGCGGCGATCCGCAGCGGCGGCGCATCGGCCGCGCCGGCCGGCGCGACGACCGCGAACGACACCGCCCAGGCGGTCAACAGACGGACGAAGCGTCCGGAAACTAAATCGAACATGGCACACCCACGGGAAAAGGAAACAGGAAGCGCCGCGCGAGCGCGCGGCGCGATGCGCGTCAGGCGGCCTGAGCGGCGAGTACGTCGGCGTAGTGACGACGGGCGACGTCCGGATGCGAGCGCAGCCGCCCTTTCAGATAGTTCGGGCCGACCTCGTGGAACAGCGGGTTGTCCGGGTCGCTCGCCGGCCCGCGCGCCTGCGCGGCCAGTTCGGGCGGCAGCGTGAGCAGCGGCACCGTGGCGTCGAGGCGCGCGCCGAGGAAGAAGGCGATCGACAGCCGGTCGCGGCCGGCGGGCGGCGTCACCACCCGGTGCACGGTCGCGCGCAGATAGCCGTTGGTCGCCAGCTCCAGCAGCTCGCCGATGTTGACGACGAAGGTGTCCGGCAACGGCGTCGCATCGATCCACCCGCCGGATAGCGGATCAGCTTGATGTGCTCATTCGGCGTCGCGCCGTAGATCGCCTCGAACGCGTCGGCCGGCTGCGCGAGCGCGACCGCGAACGCCTGCAGCACGCGGATCGCGACGCCCGTCAGCTCGCGCTGCCAGCGCAGCAGCGCCGGCTTCAGGTCGGGCAGCGCGTCCGGCCACTGATTGGGCCCTTGCAGGCGAGTCCAGGCCGGCGAGCCGGCCTGTTGCGCGATCACCGGCCGCTCCGCGCCGATGTCGAACTGCTCGCGCCAGTCGCGCCGGCCGCGCGTCAGCTCGTCGCCGGCGCGCGTATAGCCGCGGAAATGCGCCGAATTCGCCATTTCAAGTGCGAGTTTGTCCGCCTCCGGCAGCGCGAAGAAACGCCGCGCGACCGACTGGATCGACTGGCCCAGCGCGAGATCGAGGCCGTGGCCGCGCAGATAGAAGAAACCGACATCGCGCGCGGCACGGCGCAGCGCGGCGAGAAAATCCTCGCGCGCGGCGGCGTCGGCGGAATCGAAGTCGGACAGATCGAGGATGGGCAGTGCGCGGGCCTGTTCGTGTTGTTGTAGGGTCATGGTGCGTGATTCCGGCAGGAAGTCTGGATAGCGTAGGCATCGCGGGAAATTGATGCTAGCAAAGCGGGAAATCACGGCAAAACAACAAAATCCGCTATGGATATGCCGGAATCGGAGGCGGGAGGACGCTGGAATACGCTGCCGCGCCGGACGCGCAGCGCGGTGAAGGCGCGGGCCGAACGGCCCGGCGGAGGATGAACGGCTTACTTCGACAGGCTGGCGCGCACCGTGTATTCGCCGGCCGAGGTCTCTTCCTGATGAACCGTGTAGCGCGTCCCATCGAAATCGGACGG
>NZ_JAAGNW010000287.1:0-4273 GCF_010645215.1 Burkholderia multivorans
CGCTTTGCCGTCGATGGACAGGATGTGTCGGGGACCACCGATGGAAACGGCTGTGCGCAGACCCTGCAGAACCTGACGCCCAACGCGAACTGCACGGTGTCGATCAAGCGGGACGATGGCACGTACAAGCAGGTCGCATCGTTCGCGGTGCCCGCGACGGACGGCTACGTGACCTTGATGAGCCCGAGCGCCTTGCTGGAAAGCCAGAGCGAACTGCACGGCGGCAATCCGGACGACGCGTACAAGGAAAGCCCGCCTGCGGACGGTGGAGCGAGTGGGGCGGGTGCGTCGAGTAGCAGCGCGGATGGGAAAGGCGGCGATGCCGATACCCCGGCTGCGGCGGATGCGAATGCGGGCAATGCGAGCACGGGCGCCGCGAACGCGGCCGGCGCGAATACGAGCAGCGCCAGTCCGGCCAACGCCAATACAACGACCCAGCAGGACTCGGCGAGTCAGAGCGCGTCGTCCGCACAGCCGCCTCCGGCCAAGAACTCACCGACATCATCGACGCCGGCTGCGCCGAAGCAGGCATCGGCCTCCGGTCAGGCGCATCCGCCGGCCAAACCGTCCGGCGCGAGCACGGCGCACAACGGCGGCACGGGGAAAACGCCGCAACCGAAGACGGTCGAGCACAAGCGCGATGCGCTGGGTCACCCGCAGGCGAAGCCGGCCGAGAGCGCGACGGATTGGGTCGATCGCAAGGTGATGGGCGCGTGGCACTACGTCGAGGATCTCTTCGGTCTCAAGACCAATCCCGTGATGGCGGCGATCCTGGGAGCCAAGCCGGCGACGGGCGCGAAGCCGGCAAGCCCGCAAACGGGCGCGCCGGCTGATGCGGCAAGCGAGGCGGCGCAGGGAGCCGCGCGTGCGGCCACGCTGATTCAGATCGCCGAAGAGCAATCGCTGCACCGGATGTCGTCCAAGCACACCGCCGACAATATTTCCGCACTGAGCAAGGGGACGTTCAAGTACGCGGGGGACAAGGGGGCCGCCGAATCACTGCACCAGTGCTACATGTTCGTGAAGGTCGCGCTGTGGCGCGCGAAGTACGTGCCCGGCGCACTGGGTGGCACCTTCGCCAAGGTCGCGGGGCCGTTTCTGGAGCAAGCGGGCTTCAAGAACGTGACCGGCGAATTGCCCGATGCGCGTTGGGCCTGGCCCGGCGACGTGATCGTGTACGCGGTGCATGGCGATCCCAGCCCGGATACCGATAACGTCGGGCTGGAGGGGCATATCGACATCCGCTCCTATCATCACTACATCAGCGACTTCAGGCGGAATCACTTGTTCTTCCATGGCGCCGCCCATCGTTCGTACGACGTGGTGGGGATATACCGGAAGCCGGGTTTTTCCGATCCGTCGGTGACGGCGAGGATCAAGGCGTTCCTGAAAGTGATCCGGTCGCGGGAGTGCTCCACGCTGTACGACCATTTCGGCGACAAATACACGTATGGCGCCAAGTACGGCGCACTGAAGCCGAGCGATTGCATCACGGATTTTTCGAAGCATCCGGGCAGCGTGGACGGTCACTCGCCCGCCGGGGCGTACGAACTCACCGAACCGACCTGGAACAACGGATGGCAAGAGCACGGCATGCCGAAGGATTTCTCACCGGCGACGCAGGATCGCTATGCGGTGTGGCGGATGGATATGCGCTGGGAAAACATGAACGACCAGTCGAGCAAGACGGCGCTCGGCTACGTTCGTCTCGGCGCTGTAGATAATGCGGTTAAGCTGCTGCGTCCGGAATGGGCGGCGTTGCCGGGCACATCGCAAAGCCGCGGCTACACGATGGAGCAGCTGCATGCCGACTACAACACATTTCTCAAGGAATTTCAGTCATGAGGGCGTTGGTTGCTTCGATCCTGCTGGCGGGTGCGGCCTTTTCGGGGGCTGCCTGGGCCGAGACGCCGGCGCTGTCCGCGGGAGAGAGGACGAGCATCGATTCCGTATCGCGATGCCGTTTGTGCGTTCAGCAATATCGACAGGAATACCGGGCAATACCTGAACAGGAAGTTCAACGACAGGACGGTGCGCGAGGCGACGTATCGGAAGACGTTCGGCGACGTGTTTTCCGCGAGCCTGTTTCAGAAGCTGACGCGCCAGTGCGTCGGTGCGACCCGTGCGGGCCTGAAGCCGGACTTCAGGACCGGGGACCTCGATGAGGAGGATGGCAACCTGTCCGAGCAGGCGCCGACGCTGAAGGTGACCGGCAAGCCGGTGGTCATTCAGAAGAGCGCCGACCGGCTGCGGCTCAAGGTTCTCTGGCGGGAGTCGTATGCCGGCGGGGATGCGTCGTCGGCGACCGATGGACGGACCGATCTGATCCTGGTCCGGGAAGGCGGGGGGTGGCGTATCGACGATGCGATTGCCAATCCGGCGAAGGCTTATCGCGATCTCGACGTGAACGATTTCGACAATGCGACGTCGCGGATACAGTTGAGAGGGGAGTGAAGGGTGCGCGTGGGCGGTGGAAGTCGTCAGCAGGGGATATACCGTCATCGTTCTGTGCGCTTGGGTTGCTCCCCCTTCGAGTTGGCGTTCGGCTGTTTCTCGAAAGAAGTCTCTCGCCATCAGCAGAAAGCGACCGACCTGCAGAAGCGTTTCGCTCTGCCGAGCCAGGGATTCTAGAACCAAGCCCGCAATGAAATGCACTGCCCAAGGATCTGCTTCTCAATCTGCGAGAACGTTTTGACCAGAGACGAGCTACGTATCGCTGGCGGCAAGGACATGAGGTACTTCACCTCCTTGATCCGAGCGGCGGATACGGGATGACTGTTCCGCGGAGTCGTGTGCGACAACATGCAGACCTATGGAGTGAAGGCTATGGCGAATATTGATCCTGCCATGCTTGGACATATCAGGCATCATTACGCGGCGCGCCTTGAGCTTTTCATTTCGGTGTTCAAGCAACGCTTCTTAGGGGCATTCGGCTCCCTCGAAGACGAGGTGCAAGCGGTTTCAGATGGTGCTTGGACGCAATGGAGTGAAAGTCCGTATAGGGAGGATGAGGCCCCAGTGGTAGCTGCTAACGATGCGTTGCAGATCGGGGTCGACTACTTCCGTTCTCTGATGGGCGCGAGGCAAGCCTATGTCAACCTGGCGGTCGTTGGCCTGTACCACGCGTGGGAGCAGCAGGTTCTCGAGTTTTTTGGGCGCTACATTGTTGGTGAAGTACATCGTCATAAAGTGGCGATCTCTCTCGACGAGTTCAGGCGTGTGGCGAAACGGGCTGGGGTTCGGATCGAAGAGTTTCCCTCGGCCGGTACTATCGAGACGCTGCGGCTGTGTGCAAACACAGTGAAGCATGCTGAGGGATCATCTGCGGCGCAACTACGGGAACGGCGATCTGAATTTTTTGTGCATCCCGGTGTTTCTGGGGCAGAGCTAGGATCTCTAATGGCATCGCGGATACTTTATGCTCCGCTGTCAGGCGACGATCTGTACGTTACTGAATTTCATCTAGACGAATTTCTTGCCGGGACCATTCAATATTGGACTGACATGACACGTGCGTTGCTGACTGATTTCAAGGGCGAATGGTTTCCTGAAGAGTAGTCACGCTATCGAACCCCCTTAGGATACTTTCCGCGGACATGAAATTAGATCGTACTTACCAACTGGAGCTGCTTAAGCTGCTAACGACGAGCTACCCCCAGTCCTTCGATATTCGAGAGACGGCGAGAGGGTGGGGCGACGAACAAGAGCGGCGATATGCTGCGAATATGATCTATCTTGACGAGCATGGACTCGTCGAGAGTACGATTCAATTCGGTATGGATGGCCACATGTCAATGGCGTTGCCGAGGATCACTGCACGCGGGATGGATTTCTTGGCGGACGACGGCAGGTTGTCTGCAGTCCTAGGTGTCGTCACTGTCAAGCTTCACGAAGACACCTTTAAGAACCTTGTTGGGCAGTGAATTGCTGAATCCGACTCGCCGCAGAAAGAAAAGTCGACGCTGCTCGAACAAGTCAGGTTACTGCCAGGCGAAACGATCAAGCATCTCACGACGAAGCTCGTGGACGCAGGCTTGGCGAACTGACCGACCGCTCTACGGGCTATTGAAACGTTCGCCGTTGGTCACGGTATTTGAGAGTGTCGACCGACTACCCGTGATTTCACAGAAACCGGATGAGGTTCTGTGTTCGTGAATGCAATCTATCGGAGCTAGGTATCGGGAAGATCGCTCTTTTTGCCTCGTGCAGTTAGCTGGCCAATCATGCCGGGCCAAGTGCTGAGGTGCGTAAGTAGGCGCGGGAGAACGTCGAT
>NZ_JAAGNW010000287.1:4283-6431 GCF_010645215.1 Burkholderia multivorans
ATCGCGATGGGCGATGGTTGAGTTTCTGAGGTGCGCAAACTGACGCTGTGCTCGCAACTGGGCCTTACGAACAGTTCGCAACGCATCTGAGACGGAATCTCTCAATTCCTTGGGGACGTTGCCATCGTCGAATGCCTGTCGCAACTTGTTTCCCGCTACTTTATCGATATCCAGTTCGTGAATAGTTAGCAACATTATTCGTGCAGCGAGCCCCCTTTGCCATGAGTCAGGGTGCGTAAGAGCATCGATTTTCACGGCTTGAATATCTCGCTCTGCAATGAGAAAGAAGAGGCCAAGATTCAGAATGGTGGTCGTTGCGTCGAAGCCGCGCCGCCGCGATCGCACCGCCTCATCAGCTGTCGTGCGCAGCGCAGAGACTAGGGCTATTTTTCTCTTTCTCTCGGACCACCGAAGTTTTTGCCGAATGAAGCGTCTCGCAAGTGCATGTGCAATAGGCGTCGTCTTACGATGGACCGCCATGCGTACATAACGCTCAACGAGTTCCTTGCGCTGCTGGAGAAGTTTCCGACGCGGACGTGTCATGCGTAGCCGACAGGTATATGTAGTTCACAGACGCCTACGGAATTAGCGATCCTGCCGAGTGTCCCATACGCGAAGCACGGCAATGGTCGTTGGCTCTTCGGCATACGGCGGCAGGATTTCATAATGCAGTTCATACCGACCTGCGAGGCAGACCCAGCGATGCACTTCGCGGGTGGGCGGACCGTCATATCCGTCAAGCTCCTCGCCGAGCCGGTGAAAATGGTCTTGTCCGAGGCGTTCCGCTTCGTCCAGCAACGCGTTGACGACCTTGCGGGCGGTGGCGGTGTCATTGAACTTCTTGACGTGCTTGGCGATGACCGCAAGATCCGACATAGCTTTGTCGGTAGGGACGACCTTGATGCTCACGCTTTTGGCACCGGCAGTTCGTTATCCGTACCGAGGCTGTTCGCCCACGCGCGGGCTTGCTCCATCGGAATGAGGCGACCGGCAGTCACATCATCCAGTCCCTCCTGAATCAGGCGGCGCTTTTCTGCCTCGCGCGCGAGGTACTGAACGAGCGCTTTCTTGATAATCCACTGCCTTGGACGTTCGATCAGATCCGACAATGCGTCTACTTCTTCCGCTAGCTCGACGGGTACCTGCGCTGTCAGGGTCCGGGTCTCGGCCGCCATAACACACCTCGAATATGGGTCTGCAATACAGTTTATTATAAAAAAATTATGCAGCCTCGGCCGCTGAGCCTTGGCGCGTTGGAGAGCGTGAAAAGGCCGTGCTCAAGGAGAGCGCCGTTCTGGAATGCCGAAAATTCGAGGTTTTCGCGTGCCTGGTCAACGTTATTTCGTCGTCGAAGAAATGATTCGACCCTGATACTTTGATCCATCCAATGCTCGATGCCGCCACGCAGGCGTTGCTGCGCGGTTCATTTATGCGTTCTGACGGCGCTTCCATGCCTGTTGGCAAGTGGCTTGCAAACGCCTGATGGCCGGGAACTGCGATCTAGGAAGTGGTTCACCCACCATTCAGGGCTGGCTTCCGGACACGTGACGGTATACGTACCGCAGAAAACGGCCATATACCGTCACCAACTCGCAGATTGAGTTGGATTTGACAGGGCGATGGTAGATGGTTGGTTAGAAAAGCGAATTATTTCAATAACGTAGATCCATCCCGCCCCGCCCCGAGCATCCGCTCCACATACCGCGCAATCATATCGATCTCCAGATTCACCCGGCTCCCCACCTTCAAATGCCGCAGCGTGGTCACTTCGATCGTATGCGGAATCAGATTGATCGAGAACTCGCACCCATCATCGCGATCCTCGACCCGGTTCACCGTCAGGCTCACGCCGTTGACCGTCACCGAGCCCTTGTACGCGAGATAACGCCCCAGCTCGCGCGGCGCGAGCACGCGCAGCTCATGCGATTCGCCCACCGGCGCGAAATGCGTCACGACGCCGAGCCCGTCGACATGCCCCGACACGATATGCCCGCCGAGCCGGTCATGCGCGCGCAGCGCCTTCTCCAGGTTCACGTCGCCCGGCTCGGCGAGGCCGGCCGTCTTGTTCAGGCTCTCGCGCGACACCTCGACGTCGAACGTATGCGCGGTCTTGCCGATCGCCGTCATGCACGCGCCCTGGATCGCGAT
>NZ_JAAGNW010000288.1:0-1418 GCF_010645215.1 Burkholderia multivorans
GATCGACGCCGGCTCGCCGAACGGCACCACGCCGCTGATGATGGCCGCGCGCGGCAACCACGCGACCACGGTCACGCTGCTGCTCGACCAGGGCGCCGATCCGGCGCTCAAGAACCAGCTCGGCATCAGCGCGCTCGACTTCGCGCAGCACTACAAGGCGCCCGACGCGATCGGGATTCTGTCGAAGCGCACCGTGCGGATCGGCGCGGGAACGCCGGGCGACGCGCAAAAAAGTGCAAAATGACGGTTTTCGGCGCGGCCTCGGGCCGCGCCGTCCGTAGTAGCGGCGGCTTCCCGACGCCGCCTTGACATAAGGAACCCCCAATGTTGCGGGCTATGTTTTGCGCCGCCGCGCTCGCCGTGCCGTTGACGGCGGCTGCCTTTACCGGCGGCGATCTCGACAAGCTGTGCGCGAAGACCGACGTGAAGTCGCGAGCCTCGTGCGCGGCCTATATCGAAGGCGCGGCGGATGGCGTCTACAACACGATCGACGCGATCGGCGGCACGACCGGGCCGCGCGTCGGCCAGTATTTCTGCCTGCCGCCCGACATCAAGGCGCAGCAGATGACCGATGCGGTGCGCAAGTACATCGCGGAGAATCCGAAGCTCGCCGACTACAACGCGAGCACCGCGGTGTCGCTCGGGCTCGGCAAGGCGTTTCCCTGCCGGGCCAACTGAGCCTCGCCCCGTCCGGCGCAGCCGGTCGGCGCCCCGTCCCTCTGATCCGCTGATCCAGCCACGGCGCTCATGATCACGCTAGACGACCTGCAGCGCCGCGCCGATGCGCCGCTCCATTCCTTGCCCGGCACGCTGCTGACTTCGCTGCTCGCGGTGCTCGTCGCCGCGGCCGTGCATGGGCTCGGTGCGCGCGTCGTACGGCGTGTCGCGCGGCCGTATCCGATCACGAGCGCGGTGGTGCGCTATATCGACAAGCCGTCGCTCGTCGTGCTCGCGTTCCTCGCGCTCGAATTCCTCTGGCTGCAGGTCGCCGATACGCTGCCGCTCGCAGGCGGGCTGCGCACCTTCGCGGCGGTCGGGCTGATCGTCGCGCTGACCTGGCTGCTGGTGCGCGTCGCGGCGGCCGTCGCCGAGGCCATCGTCCAGGCCCATCCGCTCGACACGCCCGACAACCTGCAGGCGCGCCGCATCCACACGCAGGCCCGGGTGCTCGCGCGCACCGTGATGGTGGTGATCGTGATCGTGGGCGCGGGCGCCGCGCTGATGACGTTTCCGAACGTCCGCCAGGTGGGGGCGAGCCTGCTCGCCTCGGCGGGCGTGGCCGGGCTCGTCGCCGGCATCGCGGCGCGGCCGGTGCTCGGCAACCTGATCGCGGGCCTGCAGATCGCGCTGTCGCAGCCGATCCGGCTCGACGACGTGGTCGTGATCCAGGGCGAGTGGGGCCGCATCGAGGAGATCAC
>NZ_JAAGNW010000288.1:1428-2679 GCF_010645215.1 Burkholderia multivorans
GAGAATCCGTTCGCGAACTGGACCCGCAACAGCGCGGAGATCATCGGCACCGTGTTCCTGTTCGTCGACTACCGGCTGCCGCTCGCGCCCGTGCGCGCGGAACTGGCGCGGCTCGTCGCCGCCGCGCCCGAGTGGGACGGCCGCGTGCAGGTGCTGCAGGTCACCGACGCGACCGACCGCGCGATGCCGCTGCGCGCGCTCGTCAGCGCGCGCGACTCGTCGCTCGCCTGGGATCTGCGCTGCCGGGTGCGCGAAGGCCTGATCGCGTTCATCCAGGCGCACTATCCCGACTGCCTGCCGCGCACCCGCGCGGAGCTGTTCCCGCAGGCGGCGCCCGATGCGCGCGACGCCGCGCCGGCCGGCCATGCGGCGGCGCCGCCTGCCGCGAGCACGGCGGCCCGCACGGCCGCGGATCCGACCGCGTCCGAACCGTCCGCCGCGCCGCGCTGACGCGCGCGCCGCTCCACACCTCTCATTCAAGGCCCCATGTCGCCGCTTTCCGTCCTCGCCATTGCCAACTACCGCTCGCTGCGCGAACTGATCGTGCCGCTCGCGGGGCTCAACGTGATCACCGGCCCGAACGGCAGCGGCAAATCGAGCGTCTACCGCGCGCTGCGCCTTCTCGCCGATACCGCGCAGGGGCGCGTGATCCCGTCGCTCGCGCGCGAGGGCGGGCTGCCGTCGACGCTGTGGGCCGGGCCGGAACGTTTCACGCGCGGCATGCTGGCGGGCGTCGAGCCCGTGCAGGGGACGACGCGCCGGGACCCGGTGAACCTCAGGCTCGGCTTCGCGAGCGAGGATTTCGGCTATGCGATCGACCTCGGCCTGCCGGTGCCCGGCGAGACGGAATTCAACTTCGATCCGGTGGTGAAGCGCGAATGCATCTGGAACGGGGCGGTGCCGCGTCCGTCGTCGCTGCTGGTCGACCGGCACGGCGCGCTGATCCGCGCGCGCGACGCCGCCGGCGCGTGGCGCAGCGTGCCGCAGCCGGTTGCAAGCTTCGATTCGATGCTGACCGAGTTCGTCGATCCGACCAGCGCGCCCGAGATGATCTCGGTGCGCGAGCGGATCCGCTCCTGGCGCTTCTACGACCATTTCCGCACCGACGCGGCCGCCCCCGCGCGCCTGTCGCACATCGGCACGCACACGCCGGTGCTCGCGGACGACGGCGCGGATCTCGCGGCGGCGCTGCAGACGATCCGCGAGATCGGCGATCGCGAGGCGCTCGCCGTGACCATCGACGACGCGTTT
>NZ_JAAGNW010000288.1:2689-6423 GCF_010645215.1 Burkholderia multivorans
CGACAACCCCGGCGGGCGCGGCCGCTTCGAGGTGCTGATGCGGCAGCCCGGCCTGTTGCGGCCCCTGGCGGCGGCGGAATTGTCCGACGGCACGCTGCGCTACCTGTTGCTCGCCGCGGCGCTGCTGACGCCGCGTCCGCCCGCATTGATGGTGCTGAACGAACCGGAGACCAGCCTGCATCCGGACCTGCTGCCGGCGCTCGGCCGCCTGATCGCGCGCGCGGCCGCGCGCTCGCAGGTGATCGTCGTGTCGCATGCGGCGCGCCTGATCGCGACGCTCGAGCGCGAACCGGGCAGCCACTCGCTGGTGCTGGAAAAGGAACTGGGCGCGACCCGGCTCGCCGATGCCGACGCGCTCGACCTGCCGCCGTGGAAGTGGCCGGCGCGTTGAACACGGTGCCGGCGCGCCCGCGCCCGATGTATCCTCGCTGTAACAAGCCCCAGAAAATGCAAGTGCGGCGGCGAGCGGCCCCGCACTCGATACAATAACGAGATATTCCAGCCGGTCCGGCCGTCATGGCCGCGAAGCCGGCGGCCCAAGGAGATCACGCCCATGAGAATTGCCCAGATCGCGCCGTTGACGGAATCGGTGCCGCCCAAGCTGTACGGCGGCACGGAGCGCGTGGTGTCGTACATCACCGAGGCGCTCGTCGACCTCGGCCACGACGTGACGCTGTTCGCGAGCGGCGATTCGCAGACCCGCGCGAAGCTGGAGGCCGTGTGGCCGCGCGCGCTGCGGCTCGACGTATCGATCCGCGACCGGATCGCGCCGCACATGCTGCTGATGGAAACGGTGGCGCGGCGCGCGAAGGATTTCGACGTGCTGCACTTCCACATGGATTACTACTCGTTCTCGGTGTTCAACCGGCAGGACACGCCGTTCGTGACGACCTTGCACGGCCGCCTCGATCTGCCGGAGCAGCAGCCGGTGTTCGATACCTTCGATACGGCGCCGGTGATCTCGATCTCGAACGCGCAGCGCCAGCCGCTGCCGCAGGCGAAGTGGCTGACGACCGTGTATCACGGGCTGCCGGAGACGCTGTACACGCCGCAGCCCGTCGAGCAGAAATACCTCGCGTTCCTGGGCCGGATCTCGCCCGAAAAGCGCGTCGACCTCGCGATCCGCATCGCGCAGCGCTGCGGCATGCCGATCCGCATCGCCGCGAAGATCGATTCGGCGGACGAAGAGTACTTCGAACGCCAGATCAAGCCGCTGTTCGCGTTGCCGCATGTCGAGTTCATCGGCGAGATCGCCGATCACCAGAAGGCGGAATTCCTGTCGGGCGCGCATGCGCTGCTGTTCCCGATCGACTGGCCGGAGCCGTTCGGCCTCGTGCTGATCGAGGCGATGGCGTGCGGCACGCCGGTGATCGCGTTCAATCGCGGCGCGGTGCCGGAGGTGCTGGAGGAGGGCCTGACGGGCTTCATCGTCGAGGACGAGATCGGCGCGGTGGCGGCCGTGAACCGGCTGGACACGCTGTCGCGCGAGCGGGTACGCGCGCGCTTCGAGTCGCGCTTCACGTCGCGCCGGATGGCGCAGGAATACGTCGACGTGTACCAGTCGATGATCCGCGCGCAGAAACGGGCGCGCTTCAAGGTGATCGATTCCGCGTCCTGAGCCGCGCAATGAAAACGGCGATGCGCAGGCATCGCCGGGCAGGGTGGCGGCGCGCCCCGGGCCTGGGGCGCGCGGCGCTCAGATCGCGAGCTTCGAAACCTTGGTGCCGTTGATCGACACGTCGCCCATCAGGCCGGCGTTGGTCAGCACGATCACTTCGACGGGCGCCGTCGCGGTGGTGGTGTCGATCGCGCCGTTCGCGCCCATCTTCACGAGCGCCACCGAAGCGTCGCCGCCGGCCGACCAGCCTTCCGAGTTGCGGAATTTGTCGAACGCATCCTGCGTCATGAACAGGAACACGATGGCCTTCGACTGCGCGCCGGCCTGCAGGCCGACCGATACCGACGACGTGTTGTAGTAGCCGATGGTGCTGCCACCCACGCGCAGCGCGCCGTTGCCGGACTGGCCGCCGATGATGAGGCCGGCCTGGATCACGTCGGGGAACACGAGCACGCCGCGCGCCTTGCCGGCCAGCTCGCGCGAACCCGGCACCGTCGAGTACAGCCGCGACAGCGTCGCGTCGACGCTCGCATCGATCGCGCGCCGCTTCGACGCGTTGGTCGCGGCGCTGGCGGGCTGGTCCGGCGTGGTCGTGCAGCCGGCGAGCGCGAGGCTGCCGACAACGAGGGCGGTGGCGGCTTTCAATACGAGATTCCGTTTCTGCATCGTCGTTCTCCATCGTTAGTCGTTCAGAGTGATTTCCGTGCTGCCGGAGCGTCACGTCAGACGTTATATCACAGCGACTTACGAAGGCATTTCGACGGCCCGCGCTCGGGCATCGTTCGTGTTGCGAAGCATCAACCCGGATGTCGCGCCGCGCGTCAATGCGAAACGGGGGGCTTGATGGGCGGGCGCCGCAGTGCGCGGCGGATCAGCGCGATCACGACGCCGCATGCGAACAGGAACGCGGCGGGCACGATCCAGTAGCCGACGAACGCATGCCACAGATAGCCGAACAGCGTGCTGCGGCGCAGCGTGAATTCGTCGCGGGCTTCCTGCTGGCGCGCCGCGTTCGCGGTCAGCACCTCGGCCGGGCAGCCGGCGGCGCGCGCCTCGTCGGGCTCGCCGCGGCAGCGCGCGGCCAGGCCCGCCGCGCGCTGCGCGTCGGTCAGTTGCCAGGTGGTCAGTGCCTGCTGGAGGTCGGCGTAGTTATAGGCCATTTCCTCGCGGATCTCCCGAACCGCGACGATCGCGACGGGCACGGCCCAGAACACGATCACGATCAGCCAGCGCCTGAACCAGCGGTGTTGTCTCCATGCCATCCTCTTGCCTCTCCGTGTGATGCGGGTTGAGGGGCGGCCCGATGGCGCTTCTTGTTCGTGGGGAGGGCCGCGTAGCAGCCATCATAGAAGAAAACGCGGCGAATCGCCGCAGTTGGATCAAGGCTTCGTCAGCTTGCTCCGGACGCGCGAAAAAAATGCCGCGTCCGTCGAAACGGCTCGCGGCATTGTGGCGGAGTGCGCGCGGGATCAGGCGGCCGGCTGACTCGACAGGCAGCTCTTCATGAACGCCTTGCGATCGTCGCCCATCTTGCCTGTCGCATCCTTGTTGCAGGCCTTCATCTTGTCCTGCTGGCTCATCTTCTTCCTGGCCGACAGGCAATCCTTCATGAATGCCTTGCGCTCGTCGCCCGACTTGCCGGCTGCTTGCGCGTTGCACGCCTTCATCTTGTCCTGCTGGCTGTTTTGGGCAAAGGCCGGCGAAGCCAGCATGCCGCCGACGAGCAGTGCAGCCATGAGCGATCGGATTTTCATTGGACACTCCCAGAGGGTGAATTGCATGTTCTATGACATGACCGCCCCCGCGCGAAGTGCATGGGGTGCGGTTTGCATTATGGCAAATCATCTTAAAAACAACAAAACACTGAGCGAAAAAGCCACGCCCGGCATTTCCCTCGCAAACGTACAGATTTGAACATCTTTAACACGCAAACGATTGGCACGACGGCATCGCGCGCCAGGCGGCCCGGCCGGGCGGGCGGACGCCGCGCGTGCAGGGTTGAGGGGAGCAGGGCGACGGGTTATAACCTCGCTGCGCGGTGGTTGCACCTCTCCTTTTTTGAGATAGCGGATACGGGGAAGCAGCGAGCGTTCGTCCGCGTACTGTGTAAAGCAGC
>NZ_JAAGNW010000289.1:0-4322 GCF_010645215.1 Burkholderia multivorans
GCGCTCGCCGGGCAGAACGGCGGCTCGGCGACGGGCGCGCACTACGCGGCCGCGAAGGGCGGCACGCTGACGCTGACCAAGGTGTTCGCGCGCGATCTCGCCGCACAAGGCGTGACGGTCAACGCGATCTCGCCGGGGCCGCTCGATTTGCCGATCGTTCATGAAAGCGTCGCGCCGGAGAAGCTCCGGCAAGTGCTCGCCAGCCTGCCGGGCGGGCGCCTCGGCTCGGCCGGGTTCGTCGCGGACGCGGCCGTGCTGCTCGCGTCCGGCGACGCGCATTTCGCGAACGGCGCGTGCTGGGATATCAACGGCGGGTTGTATATGCGGTGAACCGGCGCGTGCGCGGGCGCGCCACCGCCCATCGCGCTAGCGTGACGCGTCCCCTTCGTCGCCCCACACCGCCATCACGTCGCGCACCAGCGCCGCGATCGACGTCGCGCCGAGCTTCTCCTTGATGCTCGCGCGAGGCACGTCGACGGTTTTCACGCTGATCGAGAGGTCCGACGCGATCTGCTTGCTGCCCTTGCCGTCGACGTCGCCGCGCAGCACCTCCTTCTCGCGCGCAGTCAGCGCATCGAGCCGCTGACGCAATTCGCGGTGACGCCGGCCCGATGCATGCCGCTGCCGGGCGAGCCGCAGCGCGCGCTGCACGCATTCGAGCATCTGCTGCGAGTTGTACGGTTTCTCGACGAAATCGATCGCGCCGTTCTGCAGGGCGCGTACGGACATCGGGATGTCGCCGTGCCCGCTGACGAAAATCACCGGCAGCGTCGCGCCGCACGCATTCAGTTCCGCCTGCACGTCGAACCCGCTCTTCTCCGGCATGCGCACGTCGAGCACCAGGCACGCGGGCAGGTTCACGTCGAAGCGCGCGAGAAAATCCGCCGCGTTCGCGAACCCTTCCGAAGCAATCCCGACCGATTCGAGCAACCACGCGAGCGAGGTCCGCATGCCGCCGTCGTCGTCGACGATGTATACGATCGGAGCGGATGGCGTCATCGGGGTGTCTCGAAAATATCGGTATGGGTATCGGACGCATCGCGCGCGAAGCCGGCGACCGGCCCGCTGCGTCCGCGTTCGCGGGGGATATGGCACATCATAACGAGCCGAAAACCCGCTGAAAACCCCTGCATACCCCGCACGAACACGCGATCGCGCTTTTTTCTCGGGGCGCGATCCAGCGATAGGTAGAACCTTTAGACGCGTTGGCGGGAACGCCAGCTCCGGCGCCAATCGTTCGAATGTTCGTCCGCTTTTTCGCGACGTACGCTCGGGTCATCGTCAACGATCCGCCGCGCCGCTCGCGCACGCGCCATCGCCGCCTTCGTTCACTCAGGAGCGCTTCATGTCCGCTACGTCTGCCGCGTCCGCTTCACCCTCCGCATCCCACCTCCAGCGCACGGCGCGCGTCGAACCGACCGATACGCAGAAGGCCTTCCGCCAGGCGATGGCCCACCTCGGCGCGGCCGTCAACGTGATCACCACGGCCGGACCGCACGGCCGCTGCGGCATCACCGCGAGCGCCGTGTGCTCCGTCACCGACGCGCCGCCGACCGTGCTGGCCTGCCTCAACCGGTCGAGCGCGCTGCATGCGATCTTCGAGCGCAATCGCCACGTCTGCATCAACGTGCTGCCGGCCGAGCACGAACTCCTCGCACGGCATTTCGCGGGGCTCACAGGGTTGCCGATGGAACGTCGCTTCGACTTGCCCGTCTGGGATCGAGGCGAGCGGGATGTGCCGGTGCTGCGCGACGCACTCGCGAGCGTGCAGGGCACGATCGCCGAGATGAAGGACGTCGGTTCGCATTCGGTGATGTTCATCGAAGCAACGTCGATCCGCGTGCGCGACGACGGCGACAGCCTCATCTACTTCAGCCGCGCGTTTCATCGCGTCGCGCGCACGGCATGCGTACGATGACGTCGCGTCGCGCGGCCTCCGACTGATGACGCCGCCGCGGGCAACGCGCGCTGCCCGGCCGCGGGTGCGACGCCCGCGAACAGCGTCAGCGCCGAATGCACGAGCCCGCGCGCCGACCCCGCGCTATTCCGCACCCAGCCGATCGCGAACAGCCCCTCGGTCTGCCCGAACATGAAGATCGTCGCAAACGCGCCGATGCCGTTCGCCCACGGCAGGTTGTACCGCAACGAACACCGTGGTCGACGCGATGGCCGACAGGAACGTCGCGCCGAACAGCACGTCGGACGGGAACGCGGCCACCGGATGGACGACCTGTGAGGCCACCCGCGTCGCGATGCCGAGCAACGCGTCGAGCGAGGTCAGCGCCAGCCCGCCGCGTATCCGGTCGAGCATCCCCGGCCACATCCGCGCCGAGCATTACGTAGAATGCGGACACCACCGAGAAACGAGGAGCTTACCGATGACGACCTTGCCGCTCGATTTCACGTCCGGCCCCACGCTCGCGCCCGAGGCTGCGACCTCGCCCGCCGCGCGCCTGGGTGCGCTCGACTGGCAAAGGCTGGAGGCCGACCTCGCGACGCGCGGCTACGCGATCCTGCCGTCGGTGCTGACGCCCGACCTGTGCCGCGCGACCGCGGCGCAGTATGACGACGCCAAGACGCGCTTTCGCAGTCGCGTCGTGATGTCGCGCCATCATTTCGGGCAAGGCGAATACCGTTACTTCAGCTATCCGCTTCCGGAACTCGTGGCCGAATTGCGCGCCGCGCTGTACCCCTCGCTCGCGCCGATCGCGAATCGCTGGCACGCGGCGCTGCGGATCGACACGCGCTTTCCCCCCGAGCACGCGGCCTTCATCGCCCGTTGCCATGCCGCAGGGCAGCGACGCCCGACGCCGCTGATGCTGCGCTATCGCACGGGCGACTATTGCTGCCTGCACCAGGACCTGTACGGCGAACACGTGTTCCCGCTGCAGGCCGTGTTTCTGCTCGACGAACCCGGTCGCGACTTCAGCGGCGGCGAACTGATGCTGACCGAGCAGGCTGCGCGCGGAGCGCCGCGTGCAGAAATCGTGCCGCTGCGACAAGGCGACGGCGTCGTATTCGCGGTCAACCATCGGCCCGTGCGCAGCGCGCGCAACTTCGCACGCGCGAGCATGCGTCACGGCGTGAGCCGCGTGCACGACGGCCAGCGCACCACGCTGGGCCTCATCTTCCACGACGCCGCCTGAGCAACGCTGACCCGCAACGCCCGCCGCCCTCCTGCGCGGAACTCAACGGCTCTGCGCCACGCCGTTCGCGCGCACCGCCCTGTCTGAATCCAGATGCCGGCCCGCTCTTGGGTCGAGCTTCGCGCCGACGCGCAACCTCCCACGCCTTGCCGCAACCCGTGCCAATGCATGGTGGCCATGCTGCTCCGCAGCGTCGATGCGCACCGAAGCCGATCCCGGGCATGACGCACTCTGCGCGCCCGCATAACGCGGACGAATCCCAACCAACGGCCGGCCTCCACGCCTTCCACCGCTAAAAACAACCCGCATCCCACTGACTAAAAAGCGTCCGAAACGCCCCCTCTCTTCGTACTTGTTCGCTTTTAGGAAGCACCCTACAGTTTTTGTCTTAAACATAAGACGACAGCCCAATCCCGCGAAAGGACGGCGATACCATGGCTCGCCTCGACTCACGCTCTCGCCATCAGCGCGCCACACCGTGCATTCCGTTTTGCTCCGCTTTCTCGCCAGCCTGTCTTCCGCGCTGCGCCGCGCAAGCGGGCCGGGTCTTCATCCGAAGGCTCGGCCCGCTTGCGCGGCGTGGCGACGGCGGCTGGTCGCGTGCCTGCTGGCGTTCTGGCTGCCCGCGGCATGCGCCGCCGGGCCGACGCCCGCGTTCACCGACGAGGAACGCGACTGGATCCGCGCGCACCCGGTCGTGCGCGTCGCCTCGGAGCCGAGCTGGCGCCCGTTCGAATACGTCGATCGCGGCCGACGCGTCGGTATCATCCCGTCCTACCTCGACGCCATCTCGCACATCTCGGGCCTGCATTTCGAGCCCGTGCAGCAGGCGCAATGGGGACACTCGCTCGAGATGCTGCAGGAAGGCCAGCTCGATCTGCTGCCCGACATCTGGAACGAGACGATGCATGCGCGGCTCGGCGAGAACGCGGTCAGCACCACGCCCTACCTCGTCTGCCGCATCGCGATCGTCGCCGCGCACGACCATACGATGGTCTTCGACCTGGGCAAGCTGGCCGGCAAGCGCGTCGCCATCAAGCGCGACGGCGGCATCGAATACTTCCTTCGCAGCAAGTATCCGGGCATCGAGATCGTGCGTTTCCAGGACGAGGAGCAGGCGCTCGAAGCCGTGCGCGACGGCCTCGCCGACGCGGCGATCGGCGTCGACGCCTCGGT
>NZ_JAAGNW010000289.1:4332-6415 GCF_010645215.1 Burkholderia multivorans
CGCGGTATCGATGGTGACGCGCAAGGACATGCCGATTCTCGCCTCGATCATCGACAAGTCGCGGGCGGCGATGTCCTCGCGCCAGACGGAAGCGATCCTCGACCAATGGCTGCGGCAGGCGAACTACGGTCAGCCCACCTTCGAATCGATCCTCCGCTATCGGTGGAAACAGCTGCTCGCGGTCGCGGGCGCGATGCTCGGGTTCGCGATCCTCGCGCTGATCTCGATGAAGGCGCGCGCCCGCGCGGTGCGCAGCGAACGCGACAAGAGCGCGTTCCTCGCGTTCATGAGCCACGAGGTGCGCACGCCCATGCATACCGTGCTGTCATCGCTCGAATTGCTGCAGGGATCGCGGCTGGATCCGACGCTCGCCGAACGGACCAGCGCCGCGATCGTGGCCTCCGAGACGCTGCTCGCGCTGCTCGACGAGGTGCTCGAATACTCGCGGGTCGGCTCGCGCGGCGCGCGGATCGAACGCATCGCCACGCCGATCGGCGCATGGGCCGAGGACACGCTCGACATGGTGCGTTGCCGGGCCGAGAAGAAGGGCCTCTCGCTGTCGCTCGAGATCGAATGCAATCCGCAGCTGACCTTGTTGATCGACCCGATGCGGCTGCGCCAGATCGTGTCGAACCTGCTCACCAACGCGATCAAGTTCACCGACCAGGGTTGGGTGGGCCTGCGCATCGGCTACGCACAGACAAACCGCTCCGACTGGACCGGCACGCTCACGCTGGAAGTGTTCGACACCGGCATCGGCATCCTGCCCGAGCAGCTGCCGCATCTGTTCGATGCGTACTGGCAGGCGGAGCAGTCCTCGCGGCGCAGCAACAGCGGCGCGGGGCTGGGCCTCGCGATCTGCAAGGAGCTGTGCGTGCTGATGGGCGGCAGCATCGACGTGCAGAGCGCGCCGGGCGGCAACACGAGCTTCACGGTGCGGATCCCCGCCCTGATCGAGGAACCCGGCCACGACGCGCCGCCCGCGACCTGGCGCGCGCCGCCTCCGCTGCTCGCGGGCCCGTCGCGGCCGGCCGGCAGCGCGTCGACGCCGGGGTCGACGGGGTCGTCCGTGTCGCCGGCGCCGCCTGAGCCCCTGCCGCTGTCTCCGTCGGCTGAAACACCCGACGCCGGGCGCAAGCCTCAACTGCTCGTGGTCGACGACCATGAAGCCGTCCAGCTCGCGATCCGCAGCCAGCTCGATGCGCTCGGCTGCACATCGTTCATTGCGGGAACCGGTTCTGCCGCGCTCGCCGCGTTCGAGCACGGCGCGTACGACATGGTGCTGCTCGATTGCAACCTGCCGGACATCAGCGGATACAAGGTCGCTGAACGCATGCGCGAATGGGAGACGGCGACGGGCCGTCACACCCCGCTGATCGCGATCTCGGCCGCCACCGACGACGAGCATCGGATGCGCTGCGTGACGAGCGGAATGGACGGCATCCTGGCGAAACCGCTGCGGCTCGGCGCCCTGCGCGATCTGATCGCGCTGTGGTGTCCGGATGCGTCGATCGCCCCGCCCGAACCGCAGGCCGCGCCCGCGCCCTTCGCCGATGCGCCGGGGCAGTTCAACGTCCGGGCGCTGGAAGGCGATATCGCGCTGCTCAAGCGCGCGCTCGAGGACAACGACCCGGAAGGTGCGCGCTACGCGATCCATCGGATCCGCGGCGCCGCACACATCGCCGGCTGGGAACATATCGCGGAAATCGCGGGGCTGTGGGAGACCCATCTGCTCGAACACGGCCGCCCGACCGCGCTCGAGGCGTGACGTCGGGTGACGTCAATGCCCGCATGCGCGAGCGTCGACCGTACGGCAGACGTAGGTCGTTAGTTTGACGAATGAGTTCAAACGGGTGGGCAGCGCGTCGTGCGGCACGCGAGACGTGCTGAGCCGCGCTGGCCGGGATCGTGTCTCTTACTCTCGGCAAGTCGGCGGATGCAGGCGTGATTGTTCGATCCGGCTGTGCACATGGCGATGACTAAGCCGGGCGGCTCGCGCCACGAAGCGTTCTGCTTGAGCCTCTCGGGCGCTCAACGGAAAATATGCAGACCAGCCCACGTGCGAAAGCACATCGACTGCGCT
>NZ_JAAGNW010000029.1:0-819 GCF_010645215.1 Burkholderia multivorans
CTCAAGCGATGACGCGATTTTCCCTGATCTCCCCGGTCTTGAAACTCCACGGCGATACGGCCCGTGCGGGTACGCGCGTCATCGTCATCAGCAAAACCATCACCACGAAAACGATCATTAAACGCTGATCGTCCGTCGTGCCCGCCTGTTTCCCCGCGCGGTCACGCGGGGACGGAAAATGGCGGGGAAGCTCCAGTCAAAGGGTTAGTCATGAACGTAGGTCTCGTAGGTTGGCGCGGCATGGTCGGCAGCGTGCTCATGCAGCGCATGCAGGAAGAAGGCGATTTCGACCTGATCGAACCGGTGTTTTTCAGCACCAGCAACACGGGCGGCAAAGCCCCGTCGTTCGCCAAAAACGAGACTACGCTGAAAGACGCGACCGACATCGACGCGCTGCGCAAGTGCGACGTCGTGATCACCTGCCAGGGCGGCGACTACACCAACGAGGTGTTCCCGAAGCTGCGCGCGGCGGGCTGGAACGGCTACTGGATCGACGCGGCGTCGGCGCTGCGGATGAAGGACGATGCGGTGATCATCCTCGATCCGGTCAACCTCGACGTCATCAAGGATGCGCTCGTCAAGGGCACGAAGAACTTCGTCGGCGGCAACTGCACGGTCAGCCTGATGCTGATGGCGCTGGGCGGCCTGTTCCGCGAGAACCTGGTCGCCTGGACGACGGTGATGAGCTACCAGGCGGCGTCGGGCGCGGGCGCGAAGAACATGCGCGAGCTGCTCGCGCAGATGGGCGCGCTGCACGGCGCGGCGGCGGCGCAACTGGCCGATCCGGCGTCGGCGATCCTCGACATCGACCGCCGCGTG
>NZ_JAAGNW010000029.1:829-3596 GCF_010645215.1 Burkholderia multivorans
GAACAGCGACGCGATGCCGACGAGCGAGTTCGGCGTGCCGCTCGCGGGCTCGCTGATCCCGTGGATCGACAAGGATCTCGGCAACGGCATGTCGAAGGAAGAGTGGAAGGGCGGCGCGGAAACCAACAAGATCCTCGGCAAGCCGGCCATGGGCGAGCCGGGCTCGATCCCGGTCGACGGCCTGTGCGTGCGGATCGGCGCGATGCGCTGCCATTCGCAGGCGCTGACGATCAAGCTGAAGAAGGACGTGCCGCTCGACGAGATCAACGGCATTCTCGCGTCGGCGAACGACTGGGTGAAGGTCGTGCCGAACGAGCGCGAGGCCTCGATGCGCGACCTGTCGCCGGCCCGGGTGACGGGTACGCTGGGCGTGCCGGTCGGCCGCCTGCGCAAGCTCGCGCTGGGCGGTGAATACCTGTCCGCGTTCACGGTCGGCGATCAGCTGCTGTGGGGCGCGGCCGAGCCGCTGCGCCGCATGCTGCGCATCCTGCTCGACAAGTAAGCCTGCTGCGCACGGTCCGGCCCATGGGCCGGACCCCGACGCAAACGCGCCGCGCCGGCCGTGACACAGTCACGGTCCGGCGCGGCGCGTTTTTCATGTGCGCGTCAGCGCATGTTGATCAGCGTCTGGTCGACCGCCTGCTGGGTTTTGATGGTCTGCGCGTTGGCCTGGTAGTTGCGCTGCGCGGTGATCAGGTTCACCAGCTCGCTCGTCAGGTTGACGTTCGATTCTTCGAGCGAACTGCCGCGCAGCGTGCCGTGGTTGGTGCTGCCCGGCGCGGAGATTTGCGGCACACCCGATTCCGCGGTCTCGATGTACTGGTTGCCGCCGATGCTCACGAGCCCGTTCGGATTGTTGAAGTTCGCGATCGCGACCTGGCCGAGCGTCGTCGTCCGGCCGTTCGAGTAGTTGCCCGTCAGCATGCCGTCCGCGCCGATCGTGAAGTTCGTCAGCGTACCGCTCGCGAAACCGTCCTGCGCGAGGTTGTTGACGCCGTTCTTGCCGCCGTACTGGGTCGTGCCCGTCAGGTTCAGCGTCAGGTTCTGCGGGTTCGCGCCGCCCGTCGTGTTCGGGATCGTGAACGCGAACTGGCCGGGGTTCGGGGTCGGCGCGGGCGGGGTGCCCGTGGTCGTGCCGGTGATCTGGCCCGACGTGTTGAAGGTAATGGTGCCGAGGTTGGTCGGCGTTTGTCCATCCGCGCCCGCATACGCCTGCCAGGTGCCGGCCGGCGCCGCGCTCTTCACGAAGTACATGTTGACCGTCTGCGCGCCGCCCAGCGTGTCGTACACCTGGACCGAGGTGTTGTAGTTGAAGGACGTGCGGGTGGCCGGGTTGAAGGGCGTCGTGGTCGGCAGCGCATCCTGCGAGTTCAGGTTGAACTGCGCGTTGATATTGCTGGTCGCCTGCGGCGCGATGTTGGTGGTCGGCGCCCGCAGCGGCACGGTGGCCGACGTGTTGATCACGCCGTTCGCATCGGCCTGGTAGCCTTTCAGGTTCATCTTCTGCGAATTGACGATGTAGCCGTCCTTGTCGCGCTGGAACGTGCCGTCGCGCGAATAGGTGGTCACGCCGTTGTTCGACATCTGGAAGAAGCCGTTGCCGTTGATCGCGACGTTCAGCGTCGAATTGCTCGACGTGATGTTGCCCTGCGTGAATTGCTGCTGCACCCCCGCCGTCATCGTGCCGATGCCGATCTGGTTGTTGACCGCCGAGGCGATCGAGTTCGCATACATGTCGGCGAACAGCGCGCGGCTGGCCTTGAAGCCGACCGGGCTCGCGTTCGCGATGTTGTTGCCGATGGTGTCGAGGCTGTTCGACGCCCCTGCCAAGCCGCTTAAGCCTTGCTGATAGCCCATGTTCGGTCCCCGTGACGAGCTAGTGGATCAATGCAGTCGTACGACTGCGTGGTGAAAAACGCCTGGTATCTCGTGACGTCGATTCTCCCCATCGCATGCCGGTCATTTGCAATGGCGATGGCTGGAATACGCCGATCCTTGTTTGAATCCGATCGTAGCGACGATTAATCGTTAAATTGTGTAAATTTGTGTAATGCGGATGGATTGTAGTTGAAAGTTTCTTTTTTGGAAGATGCAGGTTTGCTCTGGTAGGCTTGGAAGCCTTGCTGGGCGGGGCTTTGGTAGGATGAATGCGCAATCCATCGAATAGAGGCGGGAATTGGCCTCTTATCATTCGATTGAAATTCAATTCAATGGGATAGGGCTTGTGCCGGATTAATTTTTTTAATTTCGGCCAGAATTTCATTAACGGCGGGCGCGGCGAATTATTGACCCCGGTCAGGCTGTTTTGTTGGGCCGGCGCGGTCGTTTCGCTGCGCGGCCGGCGCGGCGGCGCGAGGTCCGGCGCGCGTCGCTGACGGGGCTTCGCCTCGCGACATTCGTCCGCGCCGGCCGCAGCATGCGATGTTTTGGGCGAGATTGCCGACGGGTAAAGTAAACTGTGCGCTTACGACGCGTAGACAACCCCAAAAGCGTCGCGTGCCGCGCGATGCTTTTTCTATTTGTGCTCCGAATTTTGTGCTCTTCCAAATGTGACCTAGAGCCGCGCCAGTGCGCGGCGATCGAACCGATGACGTCTCGACTCCGTTTCCCCGCCGGCCGCGGCGCGATCGCGCTGGCCGTTGCCGCGCTGGTCGGCGTGGCGGCCGCGCCCGCCGCGTACGCGACGCCCGACGCGAGCCATGCCGGCGCCGCACCGTCGACGATCACCGTCACCGCCGGGCAATCGCTGAACGACATCGCCGCCGCC
>NZ_JAAGNW010000029.1:3606-6932 GCF_010645215.1 Burkholderia multivorans
CTGTTCGATGCGAATCCGCAGGCCTTCATGAAACATGATCCGAGCCGGCTGCGGATCGGCGCGACGCTCACGGTGCCGCCGCTCGAGGCCACCGGCGCCGTCGTTGCGCATGGCGCGTCGGCGGCTGCCGGTGCCGCGTCGAGCGTCGGCGCGAGCGCGCCGGCGCTCGCCTCGCATGCGTCCGTTGCCGCCGGCGCGTCGTCGTCGGTAGCAACGCCGGGCGGCGCGTCGGCCGCCGGCGCGCGAGGCGCCTCCGCGCCGGATCTGGCCGCGCCGAGCGTACCGGGTTCGGCCGCATTGGCGTCCGGCGCATCGACGCCGGTCGGTGCCGCTGCGGGGCAGGTTCTCGGCGCGTCGGCGCCGCTTGCGGCGCCGGTCCAGGCGACGGCCGGGGAGAGCGGGCCGCATGTCTGGGCGGGCTCGATCCAGGCCGCCCCGGTCGGGGCCAGCGAGGCGGGCGCCCATACGACTGTCGCGTCGCCCGTGGCGGATGCCGCGCATGGCGGGGCGGCCTTGAATGGCCCGGAGGCCGCGCAGGCGCGGCCGTCCAGTTTGCAGCAGTTGCTGGCGCTGAAGAATCGCGTGTTGATGGAGTTGCAGAAGCATGGGATCGGCAAGCCCGCGCCCGATGCGGCAGCGGTTATGCCGAGCGGTGTCGCCGCGCCGGCTGTGACGCCGGCACTGCCGGCCGACGCGAATTCGGCCTCAGGCGCTGCCGCGCTGCCGGAGGCGGGCGCGAGCGGCGTATCCGCGGCGTCCGCGCCCGCGCCGGCCCCGCTGGCCGCGAAGCCGGTCGCCGCGCCCGCTGCGCCGTTCAACACGGGGGCGGCGATCGCGGTCGGGGCGGCGGTTGCGGCGCTGATCGTCGGATTTGCGCTGCGCCGACGCAAGAAACCGGAAGAGCCGGTCGAGGAAGGCCGCGATCAGGCGGATTCCGAAGCGGCGCGCGGTCTTGCCGCGCCGCCGGCGTCCACGGCAGGGGCGTCCACGGCACCGGTGGCCCTTGTCGCGGCAGGCGGGGCAGCACTGGCGGCCGCCGACGAGGCGGGGCACGGCGCGTCGGCACAATCGGAAGCAACCGGGCCGAATGGGCACGACGCCGCGTCGCCGCTTGCCGGCCACGACACGGCTGCAACTGACGCGCCGCAGTCGGCGTCCGATGTGACCGACGTGACCGACGTGACCGACGTGACCGACGTGACCGACGTGCCGGCCGCCGCCGCGCCGCACGGCATCGATGGCCATGACGCTCAACCCCTGGTCTGGGACGACGAGCCGCGCACGGTTGCGGATGCGCCGGCGCCTGCCGTTTCCGCGCCGAACACCGAATTCCCGAGCGACGCGATTGCTGCGCTCGACAGTCTCGATATGCCGCTGCCGCCGCGCGCGACCCCGGACGGCGAGACGGCCTTCGCGGACCTCGGCTTGAATGCGCCTCACAACGCAACTAACGGTCCAGCCCGCTCGGCTCCTTCAAATGAGGGGCGCATCGCCCCTGCCAGCGCCGTCGACCTGACGGCCATGCAGGACGACGACGAGCTGCCGCTGCTCGACGAGGACGAGGGGCGGGGCGTAGCGCTTCCGCCGCTGAGCCTGACCCCGCCGCCGGCGCCGCTGGGCGGTGCGCAGTTCGGCGTTCTGAACCTCGATTTCGACCTGGACCTGCCGACGAGCCCGAGCGCCGCGCTGCCGGCGCTGTCGCCCGAGACGCTCGCGAAGATCGCGCACAACAAGCTCGATCTCGCGTCCGAATACGTCGAGCTGGGCGATCTGGCGGGCGCACGCACGCTGCTGCAGGAAGTGGTCGAGGCCGGCCACGCCGGCACGGCCGACGAAGCGCGCGTGCGGCTCGCGAAACTGGCCGAATTGTCGTGATGCGGATCGCACTCGGCATCCAGTACGACGGCGCCGCGTTCTGCGGCTGGCAATCGCAGCCGCACGGCAAGACCGTGCAGGATGCGCTCGAGCGCGCGCTCGCGGAGTTCGCCCAGGCGCCGTTGCACACCACGGTCGCCGGGCGCACCGATACCGGGGTGCATGGCCTCGGTCAGGTCGTGCATTTCGACACGACGCTCGATCGCACCGAGTTTTCCTGGGTGCGCGGCACCAACGCGTTCCTGCCGTCGACGGTCGCGGTGCAGTGGGCGCGGGCGATGCCGGACACGTTCCATGCGCGCTTCGCCGCCTTCGAGCGCACCTACCACTACGTGCTGTACGTCCACCCGGTGCGCTCGCCGATGCTGTCGGGGCGGGCCGGCTGGGTGCATACGCCGCTCGACGTCGACGCGATGCGCGAGGCCGCCGCCTGCCTGATCGGCGAGCATGATTTCTCGGCGTTCCGCTCGTCGGAATGCCAGGCCAAGACGCCCGTCAAGCATCTGTACCAGATCGACATCCGGCGCGACGCGGCCGGTTCCGCGGGCGCACACCCGGTCGGCAGCTTCATCCATTTCCGGTTTCGCGCCAACGCGTTCCTGCACCACATGGTGCGCAACCTGATGGGTTGCCTGGTCGCGGTCGGGCGCGGTCGCTATCCGGCCGGCTGGCTCGCCGAGGTGCTCGCGAGCCGCGATCGCAGCCAGGCCGCGCCGACCTTCATGCCGGAGGGCCTGTATCTCGCGCACGTCGGCTATCCGGCGGAATTCGCGGTACCGCCCGCGCAACTCGGCAGCGTCCCGTGGAGCGGGGTGTGGGCCGACCTGGATCTGCAATCATGACCGATACGTCTCTCGATTCCTCAGTGCAGGGCGCCGCTGCGTCGGGCGCTGCCGCGCCGTGCCGCACCCGCATCAAGCTGTGCGGGCTGTCGCAGGCGGCCGATGTCGATCATGCGGTGGCGCTCGGCGCCGACGCGATCGGCCTCGTGTTCTACCCGAAGAGCCCGCGCGCGGTCACGCCGCCCCAGGCGGCCGAGCTGGCGCGCCGGGTGCCGCCGTTCGTGACGCTGGTCGGCCTGTTCGTCAACGCGGATGCCGACACGCTCGCGCGCGTCGCGGACCAGGTGCCGCTGTCGCTGCTGCAGTTCCACGGCGACGAGACGCCCGAGCAGTGCGCGTCGCTCGCGCAGGCCGCGCGGCTGCCCTGGCTGCGCGCGCTGCGCATCGGGAGTACGACGCGGCCCGCCGATTTGCTAGAATCAGCACTTCACTATTCGGCAGCCCGCGGCCTCCTGTTCGACACGCTCGTCGAAGGCTATGGCGGCGGCGGCAAGGTATTCGATTGGTCACTTATTCCCGAAGAGCTCGTGCATCGGGCCGTTTTGAGTGGTGGCTTGAACGCGCAAAACGTCGGTGATGCGATTCGCCAGCTGCGCCCGTTTGCGGTCG
>NZ_JAAGNW010000029.1:6942-10478 GCF_010645215.1 Burkholderia multivorans
ATCGAAACGCCGGGCGCGAAGGGCGTGAAGGATCACGCCCGCATGGCGGCGTTCGTGCGCGCAGTGCGCGACGCGGACGCCCAATGACGCCAGCCGGTGCGTGACGCCGGGCCGCAGCGCCCGTGCGCCGCACCGCAACCCGAGAGTGACATCATGTACAACCTCCCAGATGATCGCGGCCATTTCGGCCCCTATGGCGGCGTGTTCGTCGCCGAAACGCTGATCCACGCGCTCGACGAGCTGCGCGCCGCCTACGAGCGCTTCAGCGTCGATCCGGAATTCGTCGCCGAATACCAGCGCGAACTCAAGCACTTCGTCGGCCGTCCGTCGCCGATCTACCACGCGCAGCGCTGGAGCGAGATGCTCGGCGGCGCGCAGCTGTACCTGAAGCGCGAGGACCTGAACCACACCGGCGCGCACAAGGTGAACAACGTCATCGGCCAGGCGCTGCTCGCGAAGCGGATGGGCAAGCGCCGCGTGATCGCCGAGACGGGCGCGGGCCAGCACGGCGTCGCGACCGCGACCATCGCCGCGCGCTTCGGCATGGAGTGCATCGTCTACATGGGCTCCGAAGACGTGCGCCGCCAGGCCGCGAACGTCTACCGGATGAAGCTGCTCGGCGCGACCGTGGTGCCCGTCGAATCGGGCTCGCGCACGCTGAAGGACGCGCTCAACGAGGCGATGCGCGACTGGGTCACGAACATCGAGAACACCTTCTACATCATCGGCACGGTTGCCGGCCCGCATCCGTATCCGATGATGGTGCGCGACTTCCAGCGCGTGATCGGCGACGAGTGCAAGGTGCAGATGCCCGAGCTGGCCGGCCGTCAGCCGGATGCGGTGATCGCGTGCGTCGGCGGCGGCTCGAACGCGATGGGCATCTTCTATCCGCAGATCGACGATCGCGACGTGCAGCTGATCGGCGTCGAGGCGGCGGGCGACGGGCTCGACTCGGGCCATCATGCGGCCTCGCTGATCGCCGGCAGCCCGGGCGTGCTGCACGGCAACCGCACCTATCTGCTGCAGGACGCCGACGGCCAGATCCTCGAGACCCACTCGGTGTCGGCGGGCCTCGACTATCCGGGCGTCGGTCCCGAGCACGCGTGGCTCAAGGACAGCGGCCGCGCGCAGTACGTCGGCATCACCGACGAGGAGGCGCTGAAGGCGTTCCACGACTGCTGCCGGATCGAGGGCATCATCCCGGCGCTCGAATCGAGCCATGCGATCGCGTATGGCGCGAAGCTCGCGCCGACGCTGCCGAAGGATCGGATCCTGCTCGTCAACCTGTCCGGTCGCGGCGACAAGGACATGCACACGGTCGCCGAGCGATCGGGCATCGCGCTCTGAAGCCCGCTGCGATGCGTGACCTGATCGACGAACCCGGCGGCGGCGCGGCGAGCCCGGTGCTGGCCGAGCCGTGCGCGCTGCCGAGCGGCATTGCGTTGCTGAACCGCGATTTCCTGACCGATGCGGCGAACCTGCCCGATGCGTCGATCGACCTGATCGTCGCCGATCCGCCCTATGGGCTCGGCAAGGACTACGGCAACGACTCCGACAAGCGGTCGGGCGATGATCACCTCGCCTGGACCCGCGCGTGGCTCGAGCTGGCGATCCCGAAGCTCAAGCCGAGCGGGTCGCTGTACGTGTTCTGCACCTGGCAGTACGCGCCGGAGATCTTCAGCTTCCTGAAGACGCGGCTCACGATGATCAACGAGATCATCTGGGACCGGCGCGTGCCGAGCATGGGCGGCACGACGCGCCGCTACACCTCGGTGCACGACAACATCGGGTTTTTCGCGGTGTCGAAGGGCTATTACTTCGACCTCGATCCGGTCCGCATCCCGTACGACGCCGATACGAAGAAAGCGCGCTCGCGCAAGCTGTTCGAGGGCAGCAAGTGGCTCGAACTCGGCTACAACCCCAAGGACGTCTGGTCGGTCTCGCGCCTGCACCGGCAGCACGCGGAGCGCGTCGACCATCCGACCCAGAAGCCGCTCGAGATCGTCGAGCGGATGGTGCTCGCGAGTTGCCCGCCGGGCGGCCGCGTGCTCGATCCGTTCATGGGCAGCGGCACGACCGCGGTGGCTTGTGCGCGCCAGGGGCGCGACTTCGTCGGCTATGAGATCAACGAAAGTTATTGCGCGATCGCGCACGAGCGCGTGTGCGCGCTCGCCGCGCCGGCCGGCGGCGCATGAGCGGCCGCCGCGCGCCGGTCGCGCGGACGATGACTTTTTATGGGATCGGAGTAAGCGCTGAAGCGCCAACTCTGATCGACAACCTTGTATGGGATCAGAGTAAGCGCTGAAGCGCTAACTCTGATCGACAAAGGAACTTTGCCATGTCCCGTATCCAGAACACTTTTGCAGCACTCGCAGCACAGGGCCGGAAGGGCTTGATCCCGTTCATCACCGCCGGCGACCCCGATCCCGCGAAAACCGTCGATTTCATGCACGCGCTCGCCGCAGGCGGCGCCGACGTGATCGAACTCGGCGTGCCGTTCTCCGATCCGATGGCGGACGGCCCCGTGATCCAGCGCTCGTCGGAGCGCGCGCTCGCGCGCGGCGTCACGCTGCGCAGCGTGCTCGACGACGTGCGCCGCTTCCGCGAGCGCAACGACACGACCCCGGTCGTGCTGATGGGCTATGCGAACCCGATCGAACGAATGGGCGTCGCGGCCTTCGCCGACGCGGCCAAGGCGGCCGGCGTCGACGGCGTCCTGGTGGTCGACTATCCGCCCGAGGAAGCCGCCGCCTTCGCCGCCACCCTGCGCGAGGCAGGTATCGACCCGATTTTCCTGCTGGCACCGACGTCGACCGACGAGCGCATCGTGGAAGTGGGCAAGATCGCGAGCGGCTACGTGTATTACGTGTCGCTGAAAGGGGTGACCGGCGCGGGAAATCTGGATGTTTCGAGCATTGCGGGTAAAATCCCGGCCATCAAGTCGCGCGTGCCGGTTCCGGTGGGCGTCGGCTTCGGCATCCGGGACGCCGCCACGGCGCGCGCGGTGGCCGAAGTGTCGGACGCCGTCGTGATCGGCAGCCGCCTCGTGCAATTGCTCGAGGAGACCGCGCCGGAAGGCGCCGTCGCCGCCCTGCAGGCGTTTGCCGCCGAGCTGCGCGCAGCGCTCGACGGCGCGGGCAAGCCCACGGCGTGAGGCGCCGCGACCTTACGATTCACTGACGGAAAAGCCGGATGCAACACGTCCGGCTTGGCCAAGGAACAGGAAACCATACGATGAGCTGGCTCGACAAACTGTTGCCGCCGAAGATCAAGCAGACCGACCCGAAGAGCCGCAAGGGCATTCCCGAAGGGCTGTGGGTCAAGTGCCCGTCCTGCGAGGCGGTGCTGTATCGCAACGACGTGGAAGCGAATCAGCATGTGTGCCCGAAGTGCGACCACCACATGCGGATCGGCGCGCGCGAGCGCCTCGACGCGCTGCTCGATCCGGAAGGGCGCTATGAGATCGGCCAGGAGATCCTGCCGGTCGACACGCTGAAGTTCAAGGACAGCCGCAAGTATCCGGATCGTCTGAAGGA
>NZ_JAAGNW010000029.1:10494-11062 GCF_010645215.1 Burkholderia multivorans
GCGGCTCGATGGGTTCGGTGGTCGGCGAGCGCTTTGCGCGCGGCGCGCAGAACGCGCTCGAGCAGCAGGTGCCGTTCATCTGCTTCACGGCGTCGGGCGGCGCGCGCATGCAGGAAAGCCTGCTGTCGCTGCTGCAGATGGCGAAGACCACCGCGATGCTGACCAAGCTGGCCGAGGCCAAGCTGCCGTTCATCTCGGTGCTGACCGATCCGACCATGGGCGGCGTGTCGGCGAGCTTCGCGTTCCTCGGCGACGTGGTGATCGCCGAGCCGAAGGCGCTGATCGGTTTCGCGGGCCCGCGCGTGATTGAGCAGACCGTGCGCGAGAAGCTGCCGGAAGGCTTCCAGCGCGCCGAATTCCTGCTGACCACGGGCGCGATCGACATGATCGTCGATCGCCGCAAGCTGCGCGACGAGATCGCCCAGCTGCTGGCGCTGCTCCAGCGCCAGCCGGCCGACGCGCTGGCCTGACGCCCGTTCCGCACCCCGTCGCGCGTCGCCCGGCCTTGCCGCCGGGCGGCGCGCGTTGTCTTTTCGCGTAAGCTTTCCGCTTCCCGGTTGAACTCGAT
>NZ_JAAGNW010000029.1:11072-13089 GCF_010645215.1 Burkholderia multivorans
ATCGACATGGGCCTGACCCGCATCGGCCAGGTCAAGGATGCGCTGAAGCTCGCGTTCGACTGTCCGGTCATCACGGTCGGCGGCACCAACGGCAAGGGTTCGACCTGCGCGTTCCTCGAGACGATCCTGACGCGGGCCGGCTACCGGGTCGGCTGCCATACCTCGCCGCACCTGCTCGACTTCAACGAGCGCGCGCGCCTGAACGGCCAGATCGTCGCCGACGCCGACCTGCTGCCGCACTTCGAGGCGGTCGAGGCCGCGCGCACGAGCCTGCCGGAGCCGGTGTCGCTGACCTATTTCGAATTCACGACGCTGGCGATCATGCATCTGTTCGCGGCGCGCGGGCTCGATGCGGTGATCCTCGAGGTCGGCCTCGGCGGCCGGCTCGACGCGGTCAACATCGTCGACGCCGACTGCGCGATCGTCACGAGCATCGATCTCGACCACGTCGAATACCTGGGCGACACGCGCGAGAAGATCGCCTTCGAGAAGGCCGGCATCTTCCGCGCGGGCAAGCCCGCGATCTGCGGCGATCCGGCCGTGCCGGCGACGCTCGTCGAGCACGCGGCGGCGATCGGCGCCGACCTGTGGCTGGTCGGGCGCGACTTCCGCTACGAGACGCAGGCGGGCAGCGAGCGCCAGCAATGGAGCTACCTGGGCCGCGAGAAGCGCTATCCGGCGCTCGCCTATCCGGCGCTGCGCGGCGCGAACCAACTGATCAACGCGTCGGCCGCGCTGGCGGCGCTCGAGGCGCTGCGCGACCGGCTGCCGGTCGCGGCGCAGGACATCCGGCTCGGCCTCGCCAACGTCGAACTGCCCGGCCGTTTCCAGGTGCTCCCGGGCAAGCCGGCGATCGTGCTCGACGTCGCGCACAATCCGCACGCGGCCGCCGTGCTCGCGCAGAATCTCGGCAACATGGGCTTCTTCCCGTACACCTACGCGGTGTTCGGCGCGATGCACGACAAGGACATCGCGGGCGTGCTCAAGCAGCTGAAAGGGGAGATCGACCACTGGTGCGTGACCGATCTGCCGCTGCCGCGCGCGTCGTCGTCGGCCGCGCTGGAGGCGGCGCTGCGCGAGGCGGGCGTCGAGGACGGGCACGATGCGAGCGTGACCCGCTACGCGAGTCCCGCCGATGCGTTTCGCGATGCACTAAAAAGGGCGTCCGACAATGATAGAATCGTGGTTTTCGGTAGCTTCCACACGGTAGCCGGCGTGATGGCCTATCGTAAATCGCAGCAACACTGACTGACGGGTAGTTTCGGACCAGCCATTCATGGGCATTTTCTCGTTCGGCAAAAAAGATGACGACGCGCCGGCTCGGCGCGGCTCACGAACCGGTGGTTCTTCCCGGAACGTTCGCACAGAACGCGTGGAGCGGCGGCCTCGCCGCACCGAACAGCGCCCCGATGCGGACGCTTTTCTTCTCGATCCGACCCTTCCTGAAAAGCAACGTGCGCGCCGGCGTCTCGTCGGCGCGATCGCGCTCGTGGTCGCGGCGGTGATCGTGCTGCCGATGGTGCTCGATTCCCATCCGAAGCCCGTCACCGACGACATCGCGATCGAGATCCCGAACCGGCCCGCGCATCAGGCGAGCGCCGCGAGCGACGACGATGCGACCGACGTGCAGGCGGGCGTCGCGCACGACGAGCCGCCCGCCTCGGATGTCGCGGCCACGGCCGCCGCGCCTGCGCAGGACGCGCGCAGCCAGGCGGCCGCCGCGCCGGCACCGGTACAGGCGCAGACGCAGGCGAACAAGCCGGCCGCCGCGACGAACAAGCCGGCCGCCGTCGCGAACGTCGCGCCGCCGCCCGCGAAGCCCGCGGCCGTCGCTGACCAGGCGCCGCCCGTCGCGGCCGCTGCGGGCGACGGCGCGGCGTCGTCGCCGGCCTCGCCGCCGGGCGCGCGCTTTGCGGTGCAACTGGGCGCATTCCCCGACGACGCGACTGCGCGCGCCTGGGCGACCAAATTGAAGGCGGCGGGCGTGCCGGCCTACGTCGAACATCGCAAGCAGACC
>NZ_JAAGNW010000029.1:13099-13749 GCF_010645215.1 Burkholderia multivorans
AGTAATCCGCGATGCTGACTGCGTTCGACTATGCCGTCCTGGCGGTGATTGGCCTGTCCGCGCTGCGCGGCGCGTGGCGGGGTTTCGTTTCGGAAGTATTCGGGCTGATCGGCTGGATCGCGGCTTTTTTTATCGCGTGCCGCTTCGTCGGCCTCGTGGTGCCCTATATTCCAGCTAACTGGCCGGGCGGCGCGTTGACCCAATGGGTGATCGCCTTCGGACTGCTCGTGATCGGCGTGGTGCTGGTGGCCGGCGTGGCCAACGCGCTGCTGTCGCGGATTGCGCAGGCGAGCGGCCTGGGCGGCGTCGATCGTTCGCTCGGCATGATGTTCGGCCTCGTGCGCGGCGTGCTGCTGGTGCTGCTGCTGGTCGCGGCGGCAGGCCTGACCGAATTGCCTAAACAGGATTTCTGGCGCGACGCGCTGTTGCGTCCCTTCGCCGAACAGGGTGTGCGCGAGCTGAAGCCGCTGCTGCCCGACGGACTGGCCGCGTACATACATCTGTAAGTGCGCGCACGACCGGGACCGAACCGATTTTGCATCCTTGAAGGACACATGCCATGTGCGGCATCGTAGGCGTTATCTCTCAATCCCCGGTCAATCAGCTGATCTATGACAGCCTGCTGCTCCTGCAGCATCGCGGTCAGGATG
>NZ_JAAGNW010000029.1:13759-14291 GCF_010645215.1 Burkholderia multivorans
CGCGACCGCGGACGGCAGCAACTTCCACATGCACAAGGCGAACGGCATGGTGCGCGACGTGTTCCGCACGCGCAACATGCGCAGCCTGCCGGGCACGCTGGGTATCGGCCAGGTGCGCTATCCGACGGCCGGTTCGGCGACCAGCGAGGCCGAGGCGCAACCGTTCTACGTGAACGCGCCGTTCGGCATCGTGCTCGCGCACAACGGCAACCTGACCAATTGGCAGCAGTTGAAGGACGAGATGTTCCGGATCGACCGCCGCCACATCAACACCAATTCCGACAGCGAAGTGCTGCTCAACGTGCTCGCGCACGAGCTGCAGCTCGCCACCTCGGGCCTCGAACTCGATCCGGACGCGCTGTTCAAGGCGGTGTCGGGCGTGCATCGCCGGGTGCGCGGCTCGTATGCGATCGTGTCGCTGATCGCGGGCTACGGGCTGCTCGCGTTCCGCGACGCCTACGGCATCCGTCCGCTGTGCATCGGCAAGCAGGAAACCGCGCACGGCACCGAGTGGATCATCGCGTCGGAATCG
>NZ_JAAGNW010000029.1:14301-44428 GCF_010645215.1 Burkholderia multivorans
ATCGATCGGGACGGCAATTTCCACAGCCGCCAGTGCGCCGATGCGCCGAGCCTGAACCCGTGCATGTTCGAATACGTGTACCTCGCGCGTCCGGACTCGTGCCTCGACGGCGTGCCGGTCTACAACGTGCGCCTGCGCATGGGCGACTACCTGGCCGAGAAGATCAAGCGCGAGCTGCCGAACGTGCCGATCGACGTCGTGATGCCGATTCCCGACTCGTCGCGGCCGGCCGCGATGCAGGTCGCGGCGAAGCTCGGCGTCGAGTATCGCGAGGGTTTCTTCAAGAACCGCTACGTCGGCCGCACCTTCATCATGCCGGGCCAGGCGGTGCGCAAGAAGTCGGTGCGCCAGAAGCTCAACGCGATGAGCATCGAGTTCAAGGACAAGCACGTGCTGATCGTCGACGATTCGATCGTGCGCGGCACCACCTCGCACGAGATCGTGCAGATGGCGCGCGACGCGGGCGCGAAGTCGGTGATCTTCGCGTCGGCCGCGCCGCCCGTGAAGTTCCCGAACGTCTACGGGATCGACATGCCGACGCGCGGCGAGCTGGTCGCGCACGGCCGCAGCGATGAAGAGGTCGCGAAGATGATCGGCGCGGACTACCTGATCTACCAGGACGTCGGCGATCTGCGCCGCGCGGTGCGCGACATCAACCCGGCGCTCGACCGTTTCGAGGCGTCGTGCTTCGACGGCGACTACGTCACCGGCGACATCACGCCCGAGTACCTGGACACGATCGAGCGCGCGCGCCTCGTGCCCGCGTCGCAGATCGATCACGACGCCAACGGCGACACGGTCCGCTCGCAGATGAACCTGCAGTTGTCGGTGGAGTGAACGGCGCGCACCTGATCCGACAGGCGTGATACGATGCAGGCTTGCGTCGATTTGATATCAGCTTGCGGACGCGGGGCAACCCAAAACAGCTAAAGCGAAGGCCGGTACAGTCGCCGTCCCGAGTCGAACGCTGCTACCGCCCCCAGAAGCCCGCTGATGCCGATGCATGAGCGGGCTTTTTTGTTGCCTCCACGCCCGGAAGGCGATTGGATACGGATGAACGGAACATGGACGATTCACTGAATTTCGACACGCTGGCCGTGCGCGCGGGCACGCTGCGCAGCGAATTCAACGAACACTCGGAAGCGCTGTACCTGACCTCGAGCTTCTGTTTCTCGAGCGCGGCCGACGCGGCCGAGCGCTTCAAGAATTCCGAAGACAACTACACCTACTCGCGCTTCACGAACCCGACCGTCACGATGTTCCAGGATCGCCTCGCGGCGCTCGAGGGCGGCGAGGCGTGCATCGCGACCGCGTCCGGGATGGCCGCGATCCTGTCGGTGGTGATGGCCGCGCTGCAGGCGGGCGATCACATCGTCAGCTCGCGCAGCCTGTTCGGCTCGACGCTCGGGATGTTCTCGCAGATTTTCAGCCGCTTCGGCATCGAGACGACCTTCGTCGACCCGACCGACCTCGACGCGTGGCGCGCCGCGGTGCAGCCGCAGACCAAGCTGTTCTTCCTCGAGACGCCGTCCAATCCGCTGACCGAACTGGCCGAGATCGAGGCGATCGGCGCGATCGCGAAGCATGCGAACGCGCTGTTCGTGGTCGACAACTGTTTCTGCAGCCCGGTGCTGCAACAGCCGCTCAAGCTCGGCGCGGACGTCGTGATGCATTCGGCGACCAAGTTCCTCGACGGCCAGGGCCGCGTGCTCGGCGGCGCGCTGGTCGGCTCGCGCGCGTTCATCATGGAAAAGGTGTTCCCGTTCGTGCGCAGCGCGGGGCCGACCCTGTCGGCGTTCAACGCCTGGGTGCTGCTCAAGGGCATGGAGACGCTGTCGCTGCGCGTCGAGCGGCAGTCGGCGAGCGCGCTCGAACTGGCGCGCTGGCTCGAACAGCATCCGGCCGTCAAGCGGGTGTTCTATCCGGGCCTCGAATCGCATCCGCAGTACGCGCTCGCGCAGCGTCAGCAGAAGGCGGGCGGCGCGATCTTCTCGTTCGAGCTCAAGGGCGACACGCCCGACGCGCAGCGCGCGAATGCGTGGCGCGTGATCGACGGCACGCGAATCGTGTCGATCACCGGCAATCTCGGCGATACGCGCACGACCATCACCCATCCCGCCACCACGACCCACAGCCGCGTGACGCCCGAGGCGCGCGCGGCGGCGGGGATCAGCGACGGGCTGATCCGGCTCTCGGTCGGCCTCGAGCACCCGGACGACCTGCGCCGCGACCTCGCGCGCGGGCTCGACGCCTGACGAAGCCGGCTCGCTCGCCGCTGCCGGCTCGCCGGCAGCGGGCCGCGCGGCGCTAGCGCTGCGCGTCGGCGCCCGGCGCGCGCCGCGCGTCGTACATGCGGCGCAGTGTGGTTTCGAGCGGCGTGAGCGTCTGCGGGCCGATCAGCTCGCGCAGCTTCGCGCGCGACCCCACCAGTTGCCTGACCTCGTTGTCGCGCACGAGCGCCGGGTCGACCCGCACGTCGATCACGTAGCCGGCGATCCGCGCGAGCATCGCCAGCACCTCCTTCAACGAATACGCGCGCTCCGAGCAGACGTTGAACAGCTGCCCGGCGCTCGCATGAGCCGGTCCCGCTGCGTATTGCCGTAGACGTTCGCGCTGCTCGCGAGCAGCACCGCGCGCGGGCGCGTGGCGAGGCTCGCGAGCGCGGCGAGCAGGTTGCGCGTGCCGACCACGTTGACGAGATAGAGCGCGCGCGGGTCGCCGTGCGCGACATGCGCGCTCGCGGCCAGATGCACCACGACCTCCGGCTGCGCGTCCGCCACCGCGGCCTGCAGCGCGTCGAGGTCGAGCAGGTCGGCGAAGCGGTGCGGATGGCGGCGCAACAGCGGATCGTCCGGATGCGTGCTGCCGGGCGCGACCATGCCCCACACCGCGTAGCCGGCCGCTTCGAGGCGCGCGGCGAGATGGCGGCCCGTGAAGCCGGCGAGGCCGGTCACGAGCGCGCGGCGCGCGCCGCCCTCAATACGATTCATGGCGCTGGTTCCGGGCCAGATCCGCCTCGACCATCATCCGGCACAGCTGTTCGAGCGTGGTGTCCGGCTGCCAGCCGAGCTGTTCGCGCGCCTTGTCCGCGCAGCCGATCAGCAGGTCCACCTCGGCCGGCCGGTAGAACTTCGGATTCACGGTGACCAGCACGCGCCCCGTCGCCACGTCGAGGCCGCGTTCGCGCTCGCCGCTGCCGCTCCATTCGAGCTGGTAGCCGGCCGCGGCGAACGCCATCCGCACGAAGTCCCGCACGGTCTCGGTGCGCTGCGTGGCGAGCACGTAGGTGTCGGGCGTATCCGTCTGCAGCATCCGCCACATGCCCTCGACGTATTCGCGCGCATACCCCCAGTCGCGCTTCGCATCGAGATTGCCGAGTTCCAGCACCTGCGTCTGGCCGAGACGGATCTTCGCGACGGTATCGGTGATCTTGCGGGTCACGAATTCGCGGCCGCGCAGCGGCGATTCGTGGTTGAACAGGATGCCGCTGCAACCGAACAGGCCGTACGACTCGCGGTAGTTGACGGTGGTCCAGTGCGCGAACAGCTTGGCGATCCCGTAAGGGCTGCGCGGATAGAACGCGGTCTGCTCGGTCTGCGGGATCGCCTGGACCTTGCCGAACATTTCGGAGGTGGACGCCTGGTAGAAGCGCGTGCGCGGGCTCACGACCCGGATCGCCTCGAGCAGGTTCAGCGTGCCGAGGCCGGTGACGTCGGCCGTGGTCTTGGGCTGATCGAACGAGACGCCGACGAAGCTCTGCGCGGCGAGGTTGTACAACTCGTCGGCCTGCGCGGTTTCGAGCAGGCGCAGGCTCGAACCGGGGTCGGTGAGGTCGTGCTCGACCAGCGTGAGGCGCGGATGCTCGGCGACGCCCAGCTCGGCGCTGCGCCAGAAGTTCACGGAACTCGTGCGGCGATAGGTGCCGGTCACCGCGTAACCCTTGTCGAGCAGCAGTTGCGTCAGATAGGCGCCATCCTGTCCTGACACTCCGGTGATGATCGCTTTGCGCGTTTCGGTCATGGCGGTTTCCTCGTCGAGTGATGGGGGCGTCAGGCGCGCGTGCCGGCGGCGTCGGGCAAGGCGGCCGGCAGCGCGCCGCGCGTGAGCCGGCGTTCGAAGGCGTGCCAGCTCAGGCTGGCGTAGGCGAGCGTGAGGACCAGCGCGAGCGCCGCGCTCAGGTAGCGGTTCAGCGGCAGCGTCCAGACCACGTACAGCACGCTCAGATGAATCAGGTAGACCGTGTAGCTGACGGCGCCGAGATAGACGAGCGCCGGTTGCGTCAGTACGCGTTGCACGCGCCCTCGGCCGCGCAGCGCGATCACGACGAGCGAGGTGCACAGCAGCAGCGACACGCTGTACAGCGTCGCATTCGACAGCGGCGTGTTGGCCGCGCGAAAACGCGGATACGCGAGATGCAGCCACGCGAGCAGCGCGAGCGCGACGCAGGCGAGCGCGAGCGCGGGGCGATAGAGCCGCGCGAGCATCTGCCGGTCGCGCCGCTGCGCGAGCGCGAGCAGCGCGCCTGCCGCGAGCAGGTCCATGCGGAACGGCGTCAGGTAGTAGATCGGCCAGAACGAGGCGAACCAGGGCGTCGCCGCGGCGCGCAGCAGCGGCGCGGCGATGACGAGCCCGACGGCGACCCGCACGAGCGCGCGCGGCGAGCAGGCGAGCACGACGAACGGCCAGAACAGATAGAACTGTTCCTCGACCGCGAGCGACCACAGCACGTTGAGGCTGTCGTGCCCGATGCTGCCGAGCGACAGGCCGACGTTGGTCGAGAAGAACGCGTACCAGGGCCAGTGCGCGAGCCAGCCGACGCCGAACAGCAACGACGACACCACGAGCAGCAGCAGGTAGGGCGGCAGGATCCGGCGCGCGCGGCGTGCGTAGAAGTGGCCGAAGTACGGGAGCCCGCGCGCCTTGCGATCGAGCAGGATGCCGGTGATCAGGAAGCCGCTGAGCACGAAGAACAGGTCGACGCCGATCCACAGCGGTGCTTTCAGCGCATGCTGGCAGAACACCGCGAGCACCGCGAACGCGCGCAGGGCGTCGAGCAGCGCGATGCGGCCGGATTGACGCGCCGGCGGGGCGGAAGGCAAGGGGCTGCTGGGCATGGTCGATTTCGTCCGCGGGCCTGAAGGCCGCATCGCGCGGCCGGTCGGGATGCCGTCGAGGCATCGGGATTCGGCAGTCGGAATCGATTCTAGGAAAAAGAAATCGGTAAAAAAACGCGTGTAAAACGCCCGCGCCGTCGCCAAAAATAAACCGGGGCCGTCATTTCCCGTCGGCGGAACCGCGCCGGCGTCGCGCGGGGTTCCGCGCGCGGATCGTTACGGATCTCGAACCGGCGCCCACACCGATGAACAATATTTGCGGATTTCTTGCGAATATTTTGCCGCTAACCTGCGTCCGATCGTTTGTAACCCCGATCGGCGAGGCGGCCCGACGCAATGGCCGCGCCGTGCCGCGTACGCGCAGCGCGCGCTGCGCCGATCGTCGACGGCGGAGGCGCATTGCGGCGTTCGATACTGGCTCTCCTGGCGGGTGGCGTCGCGTTGCTCGCGGGCGGCGCGATGGCGGCGTCGTCCGTGCTGCCCGCGAGCACGTCCTGGATCGGCAACACCTTCGGCTACGGCGACGGCGCCTGGACCCAGATCGATATCCGCGCGATCGCGGTGACGCCGGACGGCAAGGTCTATACGAACGCGCCCTGGGACGAGAGCGGCGCGGAGGCGAGCGTCTACCAGGACGGCCGGATGCTCGGCTTCGCGGGCGGCACGCACGGCTGGGGCAATACGGGCGGCAGCGCGATTGCGGTCAATCGCCGCTATGCCTATGTCGCGATCGGCGTCGGCAACGAAAAGGGGCATCTCGTGAGCCCCGGGATCTGGCCGTCGAAGGGCCGCCAGTGGTACGGCATCTCGCGCCGCGCGCTCGGCGACCTGCGCACCGCCGCGCCGTTTCGCGCGGCCGGCGCGTCCGATCCGCGCGCGCGGCTGGCCGCGAGCTTCCTGGTGGTCAACGAGGTGCCCGTCGATACGCGGGCCGAAGTCGCGGGGCTCGCGGCGAGCGAGACGCTGCTGTACGCGAGCGATCCGCTGCATGACAGCGTTGCGGTCTACGACGCGGAGACGATGCAGAAGAAGATCGCCTGGGATGCGCACGAGCCCGGGAGGATCGCGCTCGCGGGCGACGGCACGCTGTGGCTGCTCACCGAGACGCTGCACGGCCCGGCGCGGCTCGCGCACGTGCGCCCCGACGGCCGCCCGATCGACGACGCTCCCGCGCTGCCCGACGACACGCAGGCGGTCGACGTGGCCGTCGACGCGCGCGGCCGCGTGCTCGTGGCCGACAACGGGCCGCGCCAGCAGATCCTGATCTACGCGAAGGCGGGCGAACGCTACGCGGCAGCGGCCACGCTCGGCGCGCGCGGCGGGATTTTCTCCGGCTACGCGGGGCGGCCGGGGCCGCAGCGCTTCAACGGGCTGACGGGCATCGGCGTCGATCGCGCGGGCAACGTCTATGTCGCGATGAACGGCATCGGGCCGCGTCACGACACGATCGGCGCCGGGCTCGGCGCGGTGCTCGAAAGCTACGCGCCCGACGGCCGGCTGCGCTGGCAGGTGCAAGGCCTGCTGTTCGTCGACGGCGCATGGATGGATCCCGGCCGGCCGAACAGCGTCTATACCGGCAACAAGCGTTTCGATCTCGACTTCTCGCGTCCGCCCGGCAAGGAGTGGACCTACGCGGGCTTCCTGTCGAACCGGTTCCGCTATCCGGACGATCCGGTCTTCCATACCGACCAGTGGCCGGGCATGCCGTTCGCGCGCCGGATCGACGGCCGGACCTTCCTGTACCTGACCGACATGTATGCCGACCACCTGAAGATCTACCGCTTCGATCCGAAGCGGGACGGCGAGACGGCGATCCCGTCCGGCCTGCTCGCGGGGCGCGAACGGCCCGTCGATGCGGTGCCGAACCGGCCGCCCGGCGGCGACTGGATCTGGCGCGACGCGAACGGCAACGGCCGCTTCGACGACGGCGAATTCGAGCTGAACACGAGCGGGCGCGGCATGGCGGGCGGCTGGGGCTGGTGGGTCGACACGGCGGGCGACGTCTGGCGCACGAGCGACACGCGCGGGATCCATCGCTACCGCTACGGCGGGCTCGATCGCGCGGGCAATCCGATCTACTCGTACGCGAAGCTGACGACCTATCCGACGCCCGCGCCGTTCACCGAGCTGCGGCGCGCGCTGTACGAGCCCGCCACTGACACGCTGTACGTGACCGGCTACACCGCCGACCTGCCGCCGCAGCCCGGCATCACGAAGGAAGTCGGCCGGGTGCTCGTGCGCTTCGACAAATGGTCGACCGGGTCGCCGGTCGCGCGCTACACGCTGCCGCTGCCGTGGCGGCCGGATGCGAAGCCGATCCTGACGCTGATCGGCCTGACGGTCGAAGGGCGCTACCTGTTCGCGGTCGAGCCGGTCGGCACGGTGCACGTCTACGACAAGGACAGCGGCAAGGAACTCGGCGTGCTGCAGCCGGGGCCCGAAGTCGGCCGGGCGTCGGGCTGGGTCGACGTGCCGTTCGGCATCAGCGCGTACCGGCGCGACAACGGGGAGTACCTGGTGTTCGTCGAGGAGGACGCGCGCGGCAAGGTGCTCATGTATCGCTGGAGGCCGCAATGAGCGGGAAGGGGCGGCGCGCACATGGATAAGGGGCTGCTCAGGAACGTCGCGATCAATTTCTGCGGGCTGGTGCTGCCGACCTTCGTCTCGCTCGTCACGGTGCCCGCGTACATCCGGGCGCTCGGCATCGAACGCTATGGCGTGGTGAGCCTCGTCTGGACGCTGATCGGCTATTTCGGCGTGCTCGACCTCGGCATGAGCATGGCCGCGCAGAACCATATCTCGAAGGCGCTCGCGAGCGGCGACGCGCGACAGGGCGCGCAGGTGTTCTGGAGCGCGTGCTGGCTCAATCTCGCGACGGGCGTCGCGGGCGGCGTGCTGATCTATGCGGGCGCGTTCGTTTACACCGCGAGTTTTTCGTCGCTGCCGGCCGGCCTGCGCCACGAGGTGTACGGCGCGCTGCCCTGGCTCGCGTGCGCGATTCCGCTCGCGAACGTCTCGTGGGTGTTCGCGGGCGCGATCAACGGCGCCGAACGTTTCGGCGTGTTCAACACGAACCAGACGATCGGCACCTTCCTGTTCCAGTTGCTGCCGCTCGGCGCCGCGTGGTTCGTCGCGCCGACGTTGCCGGTGGTGCTCGCGGCGGCGGTCGGCGCGCGCCTCGTCGCGGCGCTGCTGCTCGGCGTCGCGAGCGTGCGCGTGCTCGGCATCCGTCGCGTGGAGCGGCCGCGCCTCGGCGTCGCCAGGGGGCTGTTCAGCTTCGGCGGCTGGATGCTGATCGCGAGCACGGCGGGCACGATCGCCGACACGCTCGATCGCGTGATGCTCGGCGCGGCGCTCGGCGCGCGCTACGTCACCTACTACACGGTGCCGCAGAACCTCGTCACGCGCCTGAACATGCTGCCGAACGCGCTGGTGCGCACGCTGTTTCCGCGTCTGTCCGCGCTGGGCCGCGAGCACGCGGACACGCTCGCGCGCCAGTCGCTCGAATTCCTGAACGGCGCGTTCACGCCGGTCGCGATCGTCGCGATCTTCGCGCTGGAACCGTTCCTCACGGTGTGGGTCGGCAGGGATCTCGCGACGCTGTCCAGCCCGGTCGGGCGGCTGCTCGTGATCGGCGTGTGGCTGGTCGGGCAGGCGAGCGTCACGCGGATCCTGATCCAGGCACAGGTCAATCCGGCGCGCGCCGCGCTGGTCGGGCTCGTCGAACTGCCGTTCTTCGTCGCCGCGCTCGCGTACGGAATCCACGCGTTCGGCCTGACGGGCGCGGCGGTGGTCGTGGCCGGGCGTGCGCTGCTCGACTATCTCGCGCTGCTGTACCTGTCCGCGATCCGGATGCGCCCGATCGTGCTCGACATGGCGGCGCATCTCGCGTTCCTGCTCGCGAGCCTGTATCTCGCGCCCGCGCTGCCCGGCGTGCCGGCCGCCGCGATGGGGTGCGCGGCCGTCGCGGCGGCGAATCTGGCGTGGTCGTTCACGACGACGCCCGGCCTGCGCGCGTGGGCGCGCGCGGCGCTCGGGCGTCTCCATTCGAGGAAAAGCGCATGAACCGCGATCTCGCAGCATCCGCGTTGTTTCCGGCCGTGCCCGGGGCCGCCGCGCCGGCGGGCGTCGAGGCGCCCGCACTCGCGCAGCCGCTGGCGCGGCCGGCCGAGCGCCCGTTGCGCGTGGCGATCGTGCATGACTGGCTCGTGACCTATGCCGGCGCCGAGCGCGTGCTCGAACAGATCATCGCGTGCTTTCCGAACGCCGACCTGTTCAGCCTCGTCGATTTCCTCGACGACCGCCGCTGCCTGCGCGGCCGGCCCGTGACCACCTCGTTCATCCAGCGCCTGCCGTTCGCGCGCACCCGCTATCGCAGCTACCTGCCGCTGATGCCGCTCGCGATCGAGCAACTCGACGTGTCCGCGTACGACCTCGTGATCTCGAGCAGCCATGCGGTCGCGAAAGGCATCCTGACCGGGCCGGATCAGGTGCACGTGAGCTACGTGCATTCGCCGATCCGCTACGCGTGGGACCTCCAGCACCAGTACCTGGCGCAGTCGCAGCTCACGCGCGGCCTCAAGTCCTATGCGGCGCGCGCGATCCTGCATTACATCCGCAACTGGGACAGCCGGACCGCCAACGCCGTCGACGGGTTCGTCGCGAATTCGGCGTTCATCGCGCGCCGCATCCGCAAGGTCTACCAGCGCGATGCGGCCGTGGTGTTTCCGCCGGTGGATGTCGACGCGTTCTCGCTCCACGCCGACAAGGAGGATTTCTATCTGACCGCGTCGCGGATGGTGCCGTACAAGAAGATCGATCTGATCGTCGAGGCGTTCGCGCGGATGCCAGCGCGCCGGCTGGTCGTGATCGGCGACGGTCCCGAGATGCGCAGGATCCGCGCGAAGGCCGGCGCGAATGTCGAGATCATGGGTTATCAGCCGTTCGCGGTGCTGCACGACCGGATGCAGCGTGCGAAGGCGTTCGTGTTCGCGGCCGAGGAGGATTTCGGGATTTCCGTGGTCGAGGCCCAGGCCTGCGGCACGCCGGTGATCGCCTATGGCAAGGGCGGTGCGCTGGAGACGGTGCGCGACGCGGCGTCGGATCCGCGGCCGACCGGCCTGTTTTTCGCCACCCAGGATCCGGCCGCGATCGAGGCCGCGGTCGAGGCCTTCGAACGGCATGCGCCGCGTTTCGAGCCGGCGGCCTGCCGGGAGAACGCGGAACGTTTCGCGACCGCCTGCTTCAGGGAGCGCGTCGTCGAACAGGTCGAGCGCTTCGTGCCGGATGCGCGGCGGCGCGCGCGCCCGCTGCCTGCACCGCGGGTCGCGCCGCCCGCTGGGCCGCGGCCGAAGGTGCTGGTGCTGGATCAGAGCGGCGTGCTGGGCGGCGCGGAATTGTCGCTGCTCGACGTCGCCGCGAGCCTGGGCGAGGCCGCCGAGGTGCTGCTGTTCGACGACGGGCCGTTTCGCGACGCGCTCGCCGAGGCCGGGGTGCGCGTCGAGGTGCTGGCCCGTCCGGCGCTCGCCGGCGTGCGCAAGCAGGGCGGCTTGCCGTGGCGCGCGCTCGGCGCGCTTGCGTCGCTGGTGCGGGCGGTCGCGCGGCGTGCGCGCGATGCGGAGGTGATCTATGCGAACACGCAGCGCGCGATGGTGGTGGGCGTGCTTGCGGCGCGCCTCGCGCGCCGGCCGCTCGTCTGGCACGTGCGCGATATCGTCAGCGACGCGCATTTCGGCGCGCGTCAGCGGTTTCTGATCCGCCAGTGCGCGCGACGCGGCGTGACGCGCGTGATCGCGAATTCGGCGGCGACCGCGCAGGCGTTCCTCGCGCTGACCGGGTTCGACGCCGGGGCGGTGCAGGTCGTGTTCAACGGTATCTCGGCCGAGCCGTTCGTCGCGCTGGAACCGGTGCGACAGGCGGCGCTGCGCGTGCGCTTCGGCTTGCCTGAGCAGGCCTGGCTCGTGGGCTCGTTCAGCCGGCTGGCGCGCTGGAAGGGGCAACACGTGCTGCTCGAAGCTGCGCGGCTGGATCCGGAGTTGCACGTCGTGCTGGTCGGCGCGCCGCTGTTCGGCGAGGACGCGTATGCGGCGGAGCTGGAGGCCTATGTCGCGTGCCACCGGCTCGGCGCGCGCGTGCACTTTCTCGGTTTCCAGCGCGATATCGCCGCGTGCATGAAGGCGGTCGACGTCGTTGCGCATACGTCGATCACGCCGGAGCCGTTCGGGCGCGTGATCGTCGAGGGGATGCTCGCGAAGCGGCCGGTGGTGGCCGCGCGCGCGGGCGGCGTGGTGGAGATCGTCGAGGACGGCGTCGACGGCTTGCTGTGCGAGCCGGGCGACGCGGCTGCGCTGGCCGGGGCGCTGGCCGGGCTGCGCCGCGACGCGCGGTTGCGCGAGCGGCTGGTCGCGAACGGCTTCGAGACGGCGTTGCGGCGCTTCGGGCGCGAGGGATATGTCGAACAGGTCGAGCGGATCCTCGCAGAGACGGCGCGTGGGCAGTGATGGCCTGGGGGCCGCGTGGGGCGATGTAGGCCGCTCGTTCGGCGTGTGGCTGGCAGGGTCAGGGTTCCCGATCGGCGCGGGCGCGGCGTGAGCGGCGTGTAGGCGGCTCGGGAAGGGGCAGTGGCGATGCCTCGGGAGATGGCCTGCGCGATGCAGGGGGCGGGAAGGGGCCGCGCGGTCGATCGAATGATTTCCTGAATCGATTTCCCGAACGATCCCTGAGCGGTCCCCCGAGCGATTCCCGAGCGATTCCGCGTGATTCCCTGCCGACTTCGCGCGCAATCCTGCGAAGCGCTTACACGATCATGCGTTCATGCGCGACGCCTCCGGCGCGCGGACGCGCCGCGGCTTCAGGCTGGCCGACCAGCGCATCGCGGGCAGTTCGACCGCGCGATAGAACAGATAGGCGAACGGCAACGCGAGCGCCATCAGGCCGAACGACGGCCAGATCGACAGCTGCGGCGTCGAACGGTACAGCAGCGACGCCATGCAGACGAACAGCGGCAGATGCACGAGATACAGCGAATAGCTGAACGCGCCGCAGCCGGACAGCGCGCGCAGCGCCGCGTTCGGACGCGGCGGGCGCGCGAGCGCCGGGTACAGGCAGCATGCGAAGCCGGCCGCCCACAGCTGGAACGCGCCGTACTGGCCGTAGCGGAACGCGCCGCAGCCGAGCGCGAGCAGCACGGCGCCCGCGCCGTACCAGCGCGCGGACGGCTCGCGTCCGGGCGTTCGCGCGCGCGCTTCCGCGATCCACGCGCCGAGCATCCAGGCGAGCCAGTAGGAGGTGAAGAACTGCAGGTCATGGCGTTCGAGCCACCATGCCGACCCGACGTTGACGAGCGCCACCCCCGCCAGCACGGGCGCGAAGCCGAAACGGCGGCGCGCGGCGAATACGAGCGGGTAGAGCGCATAGAACTGGACTTCGAGCGACAGGGTCCACAGCGCGCCGTTCGAGCCGTAGGTGGGCCCGGCGACGCCTTGCAGCGACAGCAGATTGACGGCGAACGCGAGCGGCCCGAGCGCGCGGATCTTGTGGCTGACCGGTTCGTACTGCAGGCTGACGAGATCGAGCGCGAGGGTGACGACGAGCGCGGCGAGCAGCACCGGATAGATGCGGGCGAAGCGGCGCGCCCAGAAATTCGCCGTGTCGAGCCGCCAGGCCGGATCGGCGGCGAGCCGGAGCGCCGCATTGCGATGAATGCAGTAGCCGCTGATCACGAAGAAGATCGGCACGCCCGCCGAGCCCCAGGCGATCGGAAAGGTCAGGTAGCCGAGCAGCACGTCGGGCCCGATCGCGTGGCCGTGCACCCGATGAAACTGCTGGATGCCGACCCACACGACCTGGCGACAGTGGAAATAGGCGACGAGCAGCGCGGCGAATCCGCGCAGCGCGTCGATCAGGTGCTCCTTCCTGTCGAGGGAGGGGGCATTCGCCCGCGCGAGCGGGGAGAGGGCGGCGACGGACATGCGGTCTCGCTCCTTGCGCGAAGAACGGCGTCGATGGGCCTGCCATCGTAATGCGCGAGAAATCGCGCAATGAACGAAAAAAATGGCGCCGACGCGCGGGCGGCGCGGCGCGCGGCGGACAAAATGCGCGCCAATTATTTGTCGATTTTTTTCTGATAGCTTGAAGGCTCGCTGATAGACCCAAGGAGCCCACGATGGATATGCATTGGTTGGCGAGTGGCGTCGTTCTGCTCGTCCTGGCCGTGCTCTCGGCGTACCGGGACGCGTTGCGCGACGAGCCGATCAGTCGCTTCGATCCGGGCTACGACGGCGCATCCTATGCCGAGGAGTTCGAATGATCGGCGCGACTCGTGCAGTCCGGTAAATTCTTTGCCTCCCGGCCATTTGACCGGCAAGATCAACCGGATTCAGGCGCGGTCCTGAACGAATGCGATGGATCGATGCGATTCGATGAATGATGGCGTGCGCCGGGCGCGACGATGCGCGCGGCGGCCGGCGGGTGCGTCGGCTGCCGCGCGGCGCGCGGTGCGAGGCCGACAACCGATGCGGAATGCGACCATGCTCAAAGTCACCAAAGCCGTGTTTCCCGTCGCCGGGCTGGGCACGCGGTTCCTGCCCGCCACCAAGGCGAGCCCGAAAGAGATGTTGCCGGTCGTCGACAAGCCGCTGATCCAGTATGCGGTGGAGGAGGCGATCCACGCGGGCATCACCGAGATGATCTTCGTGACCGGGCGCAGCAAGCGCGCGATCGAGGATCATTTCGACAAATCCTACGAGGTCGAGGCGGAACTCGAGGCGCGCGGCAAGGACAAGCTGCTCGACCTCGTGCGCGGCATCAAGCCGAGCCACGTCGATTGTTTCTATGTCCGCCAGCCGGCCGCCCTCGGCCTCGGCCATGCGGTGCTGTGCGCGGAGAAGCTGGTGCACGGCGAGCCGTTCGCGGTGATCCTCGCCGACGACCTGCTGCACGGCGAGCAGCCGGTGCTGCGGCAGCTCGTCGACGTGTTCAACCACTATCACAGCTCGGTGATCGGCGTCGAAACCATCGTGCGCGAGGACAGCCGCGCGTACGGCGTGGTCGAGGGCCGCGAGTGGGAGGAGGACGTGATCAAGCTGTCGGGCATCATCGAGAAGCCGGCGCCCGAGCACGCGCCGTCGAATCTCGGCGTGGTCGGGCGCTACGTGCTGATGCCGAGCATCTTCGATCACCTGCGCCGGATTCGGCCGGGCGCGGGCGGCGAACTGCAGCTCACCGACGCGCTGCAGTCGCTGCTGACCGAGGAACAGGTGCTCGCCTACCGCTACTACGGCACGCGCTTCGATTGCGGCAGCAAGATCGGCTACCTGAAGGCCACCGTCGAGCTGGCGCTGCGGCACCCGGAGGTGAGCCGCGATTTCGAGGCCTACCTGCGAACCTGCCTGCCGGCGCTCGCGGCGGTCGCTTAGCATCCCTGTGTTGTACCGCCGCGAGGCGGCGAGATGTCAGGCCCCGGCGCGTGCGTCGGGGCTGTTTGCCTGGGCGCGGCGCCGGCGGGCGGCGCAGGGGCGTGGGCGGGGCGAGCGGTGTGACGGCGCGTCGCATGCGTCGTGCGCGGCGCGACGATTCTGCTGCGCGCGGCGCGTAACGTGAGGGGTGTGCGGTTGCAGCGGAGACGCTGTTTTTACAGGGGTGAAACGGGCCGGGAGTGAGTACCGCGCAACAAAACCTGCGGGAAACCCGGGGATAACACACAAAAGTGCTGCACGAAGCGGCGTGGCGCTTGTAGAATCCGGCCTTGAAGCTTGCGTCGTGCGGGCTTCGTGTATCCAACGACCACACCTGGTAGGAGAAACATGGCGACTTCCGCAAAAAAGGTGGCTAAGAAGGCTGCCGCACCGGCCAAGAAAGTGGCTGCAAAGAAAGCAGCGCCCGCGAAAAAAGTAGTGGCCAAGAAGGCTGTCGCGAAGGCGCCCGCCGCTCTGACGCCGATCAAGGACTCGTTCACCAAGGCCTCGCTCGCAACGCACATCGCGGAACGCGCCGAAGTCGAAGTGAAGGCAGTGAAGGCAGTGCTCGCGGCGCTCGAGAACGTCGTTCTCGGCTCGATCCACAAGAAGGGCGCAGGCGAATTCACGCTGCCGGGTCTTCTGAAGGTCACCGCGCAAGCCGTGGCGGCGAAGAAGAAGCGCTTCGGCAAGGATCCGTTCACGGGTGAAGAGCGCTGGTTCCCGGCCAAGCCGGCAAGCGTTCGCGTGAAGGTTCGTGCGCTGAAGAAGCTGAAAGACGCAGCAGCCTAAGGATTTTGCAGGGGTTGCCGGCTCGTCCGGTCGCTACCCGCAGTCCGAAAAAATCCCCGCGTGCCGTTGGCGCGCGGGGATTTTTTTATGTGCGCGGCGCAGGCGGCGCGCACATTTCCCGGCAGGGCGGCCGGACCGGCGGCGCGTTGCGTCAGCGGGGCGCGCGTGACCGTGGAGGGGCTGCCCATGCGTGCGGAGGGCTTCCCGGGGGCAGCGCGCGCAGGCGGGCTCGACGCGCTGAAGGGGGCGTTGCGCGGCTGCGTGACGAGATGGGTGGCCGGCGTCGAGGGAGAGGATGGCGCGATGGGTGTTCCGGAGGGGGATCCCCGTGTCATGCCGGTGACAGGATGCATGAGGAGGGTCCGGCCGGGCGTCAGGTGACGTGACCGAGGCCTTGAAAACCCGTTTGCCAACCGAGCGCCAAGAACGCCATATCAGCGTCGGCTTGCGCACAAAAAAACAGCCAAGGGCGGATGCCCTTGGCTGTCGATGTCGCGAGACGGGCGCCCGAAACAGGCGCGCGCCCGTCGGCGTGATGCTTAGAACTTGTGGCGGATGCCCACGGCGACCATTTCCTGCGAGCTGGTGCCCGCGTAGCCGTACGAGCCGATCGACGCTTGCGCCGTCTGCGTGCTGACGACGCCGGTGCTGCTGACCGTCAGCTGCGTGCCGCTCGCGTGCTGGTACGCGCCCACCAGGTACAGGTCGGTGCGCTTCGACAGCGAGTAGTCGCCGCCCAGCGAGACTTGATGGTACTTCGCGTCGGTGTTGCCGTTCGCCTTCGTGTACGAGTAGCCGACGCCCAGCAGCAGTGCCGGCGTCGCCTGGAACGCAGCGAATGCGCGGCCCGTGTTGAACTTCTGCGTCGACGTGAACAGCGAATAACCGTCCGACTTGTATTGCGCGTTGCTGTAGCCGAGACCCAGGGTGACGGGGCCGATCACGTATTGACCGCCGACCTGCGCGATGCCGATCGACTTCGCGCTCTGGTAGCCGGTATTGATCGGGCCGTCGAAGATCGGATCCGACGAACCGCCCCACGCATTGTTGCGCAGCGCGTTTGCCGTCGGCGACGGGTTCGACGCGCGGAAGTAGCCGGCGGCGAGCCCGATCGGGCCGTTGTTGTAGGCGACCGCGGCCGACCAGGTCTGGCCCGCGCCCGTTTGGCCCGCGATGCCGCCGAAGCCGTACAACGCTTCGAACTGGAGGCCCGAGAACACCGGCGACGCGTACTTGACGGTATTGCTCACACGCAGGCTGTTGTCGTTGTTGTCGACGTCGCCCGGCGTGGCGAACACGCTGCCGAAGTAGTTGTCGGCCGTGACCGGCTGCACGAGGTCGACGAGCGGGTCGTATTGGCGACCCAGCGTGACCGTACCGTACTGGTCGCTTTGCAGGCCGACGAACGCCTGGCGGCCGAAGATCCGCTGCGTGCTGCCGCTGCTCTGGCCGAGCCCGCCGGTGGCCGAGTTGAAGCCGCCTTCGATCTGGAACACCGCCTTCAGGCCGCTGCCCAGGTCTTCCGTACCCTTCATGCCCCAACGGCTGCCGGACAGGTTGCCGCTGCCCATTTGCCAGGCGTTGTTGCCCGTGCCGTTGTTACCGTGAACATACGTGATCGACGTGTCGATCACGCCATACAACGTGACGCTGCTTTGCGCATGCGCGACACCGGCCGCGCCCATGAGTGCCAACGAGAGGGTAGATAACGCGAGTTTCTTCATCGGTAGGTTTCTCCACGCGAGTGAGTCGTTATTTGTTGCGATTTGGAGAATAGCGCACCGCACCAGACGCAAGAACCCCAAAAAAATAAAGTGTCTCAAAAAGGTGACAAGGGCCGAAAGTCCTTATATATCAACGCTATTACGTAATATTTCCGAAATCGGAATATTGACGGATTGATGCACTGCGATTGTTGCGCTAGAGAATGGCGCCGCGTGTTGCCGTTCCGCCGCGCGTGGTTCCGTCACACGATTTCATGCGCGCGAACGTTTGCGTGTGCGGAACCCGGGACACACAAAATTAACGCGGCGTCGCGTGCCGGGCGCAGGGTGGCTGGACACGCGCGACAGCCTGTGCTTTCCGCGCGTCAGCGTGCGGGGGCGTCGTCTTGCGCGTGCGTCGCCGCGCCGCGCGCCGCGGCGAATTCCGCGCCGAGCAGCAGCACGGCCGCCGAGAAATACAGCCACATGAGCAGCACCGCGAACGAGCCGGCGGCGCCGAACGCGCTCGCGGTGCCCGCATGCGCGAGGTACAGCGCGAACAGCTTCTTGCCTGCCGAGAACAGCACCGCGGAGACGATGCCGCCCGTGAGCGCGTCGCGCAACGCGATGCGCGCGTCGGGCAGGAACTTCATGAGCGCGGTGAAGGCGCCCGCCAGCACCGCGATGCCGGCCGTGAACTGCAGCAGGTTGCCGATCACCACGTAGGGCGTGGCGCCCCACAGCCAGCGGCCGATGAACGTGATCGCGGTGTCGAGCACGAGCGACACGATCAGCAGGAAGGCCACGCCGAGCACGAGGCCGAACGAGATGAGCCTGACCCGCACGAGCCCGAGTACCGACGATGCGCGTTTTTCGGTGGCGGGCCAGATGATGCTGAGCGCGGTGTTCAGCGACGAGAAGGTCGCGGAGGCGCCGATCGCGAGCCTCGAAAACGAGATCAGCGCGGCGACGCCGCCGCGATTGCCGCTGCGATGCGCGTTCTCGACGATGGTCTGCACGCTGGCGGCGGCGTCGTTGCCGATCAGTTCGTGCACCTGGCTGAAGATCTGGCCGCGCGCGGCGTCGTCGCCGAAGAACCAGCCGGCGACCGCGATCACCATCACGAGCATCGGCGCGAGCGAGAACGCCGCATAGAACGCGATGCTCGCCGCCATCGTCGTGCAGCGATCGGCAGCGAAGCGCTGGAAGGCGTTCATCGCCCAATTGACGTTGTGGCGGACGAGCTTCTGGGGTTGTTCGGGAATCAGTGACATCATCGGCAAGGTCGGCTGCGCACGGCGGCGCGGAGAGGGACATGTTTCGTCGGACGCATCTTTCGCGGAAAAGTTTAGATCGGGATGCGACCGGCCGGGTTCGGCCCGCGTCATCAAGCAGATCTCGTGCCCGCTGGCGATGCGCGCGCTGATAACGTTGTGACGAGCGATTGTTGGCGGGCGGCGCGCCGGCCCGCTAGTATCGGACACGCCCGGGCGCGCGCCAACCGCGCGTCGCCGCCCCGAACCGCGTCCCTGCGAACGAGCTTTCGCCCGGACGCCCCCACGCGATGCCGACCATGACCGAACCTGCCCGCTTGCGCAACCCGATCCACTGCGAAATCGACCTCGGCACCGACGGCAAGCAGGTCGGCTACCTGCGGGTGCCGCATTCCGTGCACCGCTCCGCGTACGGCTGGATCCCGGTTCCGATCGCATCGATCCGGCGCGGCGACGGTCCCGTCGTGATCGTGATGGCCGGCAATCACGGCGACGAGTACGAAGGCCAGATCATCGTGTCGGAACTGATCCGCGAAATCGAGCCGAGCATGCTGACGGGCCAGCTGATCCTGCTGCCGATGGCGAATTTCCCCGCGGCGGACGCGGGCCTGCGCGTGTCGCCGCTCGACGGCGGCAACCTGAACCGTAGCTTCCCCGGCGATCCGGCGGGCGGTCCGACCGCGCTGATCGCCGACTATCTCGAACGTGCGCTGCTGCCGCGCGCGCAATACCTGGTCGACCTGCATTCGGGCGGCAGTTCGCTGCGCTACCACGGCGGCAACCTGCTCGCGCTGCTGCCGCGCGACGAGACGGAAGCGGCGCGGGTGCGCGCGCTGCTGTCGGCGTTCGGCTTGCCGAACGCCTTCCTGCATGCGCCGAATCCGGTGCATGCATCGGCGGCGGCGCGTCGCCAGGGTGCGCTGTCGATTCTGACGGAGCTGGGCGGCGGTGCGACGGCGGATCCGGCGCTGCTGCGCCAGGGCCGTCAGGGGCTGCTGCATTTCCTGGGCTTCGTCGGCGCGCTGAGCGGCCCGCTCGTACCCGCTGCGCCGCCCGTCGTCACGCGCTTCATGCGCATCGACGGCGCGCGCCATCATGTCTACGCCTACGACAAGGGGCTCTACGAGCCGCTCGTCGCGCTGGGCGACCAGGTGCGCGAGGGGCAGCCCGCCGCGCGCCTGCACTTTCCCGACACGCCCCTGCGCGAGCCCGTCGTCTACCGTTTCGCCGGCAGCGGCGAGGTGGTGTGCCAGCGGCATCCCGCCCAGTCGCAGCGCGGTGATTGCCTGTTCCAGCTCGCCGAGCCGTTCGACGCCGGCCGTTGAGCGCCGCGCCTCGGCGCGCGCGTCATGTCTTGTGCAGCGTCGCCTCGATATTCTTATCGAAATTGCTTGGTTAGCCTTTGCGCACGCGGTCGGTAAGGTGCTGATCAGGGCCGTGCGACGACGCATCGTCGTCGCGGGCGGCCGGTTGATTCGTGAAAAAGAACGATGGCGTCGCGACGCCGGGCGGAGTCGTTCCGCTCCCGTCCCCCCACGACGCCCGAACCGAGCTTGCGATCATGGCTGACAGCATCATCGGAAGACCCGCGTGCGCGCCCGCTGGTCGACGCGCTGACCGACGAATACGCGACCCGCTACCACGACTATCGAGACAACAGCCGCGCCCGGGCCGAGCAGGAGCTGGCTCGCTATCCGGCCGCGCTGTTCGCGCCGCCCGACGGCGCGTTCATCCTGCTGATCCGCGACGGCGAGACCATCGGCGGCGGCGCGTTCAAGCGCTACGACGTGCGGACCGCCGAGCTGAAGCGGATCTGGACGCGCGAAGACCTGCGCCGCCAGGGGCTCGCGAAGCGCATCGTGGAGGCGCTGGAACAGCGCGCCGTGCAGCTGGGTTACGAGCGCCTCTACCTGACCACCGGATTCCGTCAGCCCGAGGCCTGGGCGCTGTATCTCGGCTCGGGCTACGCCGCGCTGTACGACCCGCACATCGCCCCCGAGATCCACGAACACCTGCGGTTCGGCAAGGATCTCGTGCAACCGGGCCGCACCAGCACGCTGGCCGACCTGTGGGCGGCCGAGCCGGCCGCCGCGTTGCGCTGAGCGCCGCCGCGCGCGTTCGCCGCGCGTCTTCCGATCATGCCAATCCACGTAGACAGGGGAGTCCGATGAACCTCACCCGTATCCCGAGCCGACGCCTGCGCGTCGCGTTGGCGGCCGTGCTGGTCGGCGCGAGCGCGGCCGCGTGGGCGGTCAGTTTCGATTTGAGCCCGGAGCAACCGGGGCGGCCGCGCGTTACCGCCGATCCGGCCGCGATCCGCACGCTGCCCGCTTCCTTCAAGTTCGTCGAGGCCGGCACGCTGACCGTCGGCATTTCGCCGAGCGATCCGCCGCTCGGCACGTACGCGACGGACGCGCGCACCGTCGTCGGCTTCGATGCGGATCTCGCGCAACTGATCGCCGACAGCCTCGGCAAGAAGCTGCGGCTCGTTCCGCTCGCGTGGCCGGACTGGCCGCTCGCGCTCGACTCGGGCCGGGTCGACGTGGTGCTCTCGAACGTGACGGTCACCGAGGAGCGCAAGGAGAAATTCGATTTCTCGAGCTATCGGCAGGACCTGGTCGGCTTCTACGTGAAGTCGGACAGCCGGATCGCCGCGATCCGCGAGCCGAAGGATGTGGCCGGGCTGCGCGTGATCACGGATTCGGGCACGAACCAGGAGAAGATCCTGCTCGAATGGAACCGCGAGAATGTCGCGAAAGGCCTGAAGCCGGTTGCGGTCCAGTACTACGACGATCGCGCGACGGCGGGCGTCGCATTGCAGTCGGGCCGAGCGGACGCGATCTTCAGCGTCAACTCGATCTACGCGTATCAGGCGGCGGTGCAGCACGGCCGGATTCGGCTCGTGGGCACGCTGAGCGGCGGTTGGCCGCGCACCGCGGACATCGCCGCGACGACGCGCAAGGGCAGCGGTTTCGCCGCGCCGCTCACGCAGGTGGTGAACGACCTGATCCGGGACGGCGCGTACCGCAAGGTGCTGGACCGCTGGAGCCTGGGCTCGGAAGCCATCGACCGGGCCCAGACCAATCCGCCCGGTTTGCCGAAGAGCTGACCCGCCGCGACCTTCTCCCTGACGCCCATGACCTACGCCCTTTCCTTGCTGGACAAGAGCCCGATCGCCGACGGCACGAGCGCCGCCGATGCATTGCGTTTCACGGTGACGCTCGCGCAGCGCGCCGAACAGCTCGGCTATCGCCGTTTCTGGGTGGCCGAGCACCATGGCGCGGCCGGCCTCGCCAGTTCCGCGCCGGAGATCGTCGTCGCGCACCTGCTCGCGCATACGTCGCGGATCCGGATCGGCTCGGGCGGCGTGATGCTGCAGCACTACAGCCCGTTCAAGGTGGCCGAGACCTTCAAGCTGCTCGCCGCGCTCGCGCCGGGCCGCGTCGATCTCGGCATCGGCAAGGCGCCGGGCGGGCTGCCGCTCACCACGCGGGCGCTGCAGTCGCGCCACGACAAGGCCAAGAAAGCCGATTTCGACGCGCAGCTCGCCGAGCTGAGCGCGTTCCTCGACTGGGGCGTCGACGAGGATCATCCGCTCGCCGGCGCGCTCGCGATGCCGACGCCGCCCGAGCCGCCCGAGCGGATCCTGCTCGGCGGTTCGCCGGACAGCGCGGCGCTGGCGGCGCGGCTCGGCTGGCAGTTCTGCTACGCGGGCCACTTCAACGGCGACGAGGACCATATCGCACGCGCGCTCGACACCTACCGGCAGGCGAGCGGCCGCGCGCCGCTGCTCGCGCTGTTCGCGGTGGTCGCGCCGACCGAGGCGCGCGCGGCGCAGCTGATCGGCGCGCTGCGCATCTACAAGCTGAAGCTCGCGGGCGGGCAGAGCTTCAATCTCGGCAGCGCGCAGGCCGCCGCCGAGTTCGCGCGGCAAAGCGGTGCGACCGACTACCGGATCGACGAGCTGCGGCCGCACATCGTCGCCGGCACGCCCGACCACGTACATCGCGAGCTGGCGGCGCTGAGCGCGCGGCTCGGGGTCGACGAATTCGTCGTCGATTCGCCGGTGACCGACTACGCGGCGCGTCTCGAATCGGTCAAACTGCTGGCGCACGCGCGGCAGTCGGCGCGCGCCTGAACCCTCTTCTTCTTGGCAAGCGGACCTCATCATGACCCAGCAATCCATTCCGTTCGGCATCATGCTGCAGGGCGGGGGCAGCCACATGAACGCCTGGAAGCACCCGAGCAACCCGCCCGACGCGAGCATCAACTTCGCGTTCATCGCGGACATCACGCGCAAGGCGGAGGCGCTCGGCTTCGCGTTCGCGTTCGTCGCCGACGGCCTGTACATCAACGAGAAATCGATCCCGCACTTCCTGAACCGCTTCGAGCCGATCTCGATCCTGTCCGCGCTGGCCGCGCTGACCTCGAAGATCGGGCTCGCCGGCACGGTGTCGACGTCGTACAGCCAGCCGTTCACGGTCGCGCGGCAGTTCGCGTCGCTCGACGTGATCAGCGGGGGGCGGGCCGGCTGGAACGTCGTGACGACGCCGCTCGAAGGCACCGCGAAGAACTACGGCACGATCCACCCGGAACACGCGCTGCGCTACGAGATCGCCGACGAGTACCTGAGCGTCGCGCAGGGGCTGTGGGACAGCTGGGACGACGACGCGTTCGTGCGCGATCGCGCGAGCGGCCGTTTCTTCGACCGCGACAAGCTGCATACGCTCGATCACGCCGGCCGCTTCTTCCAGGTCGCGGGGCCGCTCAACATCCAGCGCTCGCCGCAGGGGCAGCCGGTGATCTTCCAGGCCGGCTCGTCCGATGACGGCATCGCGCTCGCGCGCAAGTACGCCGATGCGGTGTTCACGCATTCGCCGTCGTTCGACGAGACCCACGCGTTCGCGCAGCGGGTGCGGCAAAGCGCGCGCGATCACGGCCGGCGGAGCGAGGACGTGAAGATCTTTCCGGGCATCGGGCCGGTGGTCGGGCGCACGGCCGCCGAGGCCGAGGACAAGTACCGCGCGATCCGCGACCTGCTGTCGATCGAGGAGGCGCTGGCTTACCTCGGCCGTTTCTTCAATCACCACGACTTCACGCAGTACCCGCTCGACGCGCCGTTTCCCGAGCTGGGCGAGCTGGGCCGCGACAGCTTCCGTTCGACCACCGACCGGATCAAGGCCGACGCGCGCGCGAAGGGGCTCACGCTGCGCGAAGTCGCGCTGGCCGTCGCGACGCCGCGCCCGAACTTCATCGGCACCGGCGAGCAGATCGCGGACGCGATCATCCGCTGGGTCGATGCGGGCGCGGCCGACGGCTTCATCCTCGGGTTTCCGGTGCAGGCGCAGGGGGTGGACGACTTCGCCGAGCTGGTGATTCCGGCGCTCGAGGCGCGCGGCCGCTACCAGCGCACGCTGCCCGGCCGCACGCTGCGGGACCACCTCGGGCTCGCGCGCAAGACGAGCCGCCACGCGGACTACGAACCGGCCTGAGCCGGTCGACAGGAGGGAGTAGACGATGAGCGATACCACCCGGATCGTCGGCGGCGCGCTGCCCGCCCTGGGCGCGACCGCATCCGCCGACGCCGCGCGCTACCGGATCGTGCCGGCCCGTCATCGCGCCCGCACCGCCGGCACCGTGTTCGGCGTCGTGCTGATCGCGCTGGTGCTGCGTTCGCTGCTCGGCAACCCGAACTGGGGCTGGCCGGTGTTCGCCGAATGGTTCCTGTCGGAGCCGGTGCTGTCCGGCCTCGCGCGCACGCTGTGGCTGACGCTGCTCGGCGCGCTGTTCGGCTTCACGCTCGGCGTGCCGCTCGCGCTCGCGCGCGCGTCGCGTTCGCGGGTGCTGGCGGCGAGCGCGTGGATCTTCATCTGGCTGTTCCGTTCGATCCCGCTGATCGTGCTGCTGCTGGTGCTGAACAATCTCGGCTACCTGTACGAGCATATCCGGCTCGGGGTGCCGTTCACCGACCTCACGTTCGTGGATATCTCCACCACCGAACTGATCGGCCCGTTCCTGGCCGCGGTGCTGGGCCTCACGCTCAATCACGCGGCGTTTTCCGCCGAGGTGATCCGCGGCGGGATCCTGTCGGTCGACCAGGGGCAGCTGGAGGCCGCCGCTGCGCTCGGTCTGCCGCGCGCGCGCCAGGCCTGGCGGATCGTGCTGCCGCAGGCGATGCGCGCGATCCGCTGCAGGTCGTCGCGCGTCATCACGACACCGGTCGGATTGCACGGCGTCGCGAAGAAAATCGCCTTCGTGCGCGGCGTGACGGCGGCTTCCAGCGCATCGCCGTCGAGCCTGAAGCCGGCCGCCGCCTCGACCGGCACCGGCACGAGCGTCGCGCCCGACGCGCGCACGCTCGCCTCGTAGGTCAGATACATCGGCTCGGGCACGATCACCTCGTCGCCGGCCTCGCACAGGCACATCGACATCGCGAACAGCGCGTTCTGCGCGCCGGCCGTCACGATCACGTGCTCCGGGCCGACCGCCTGCCCCGCCGCTTTCACGTGCTCGCGCGCGATCGCCGCGCGCAGCTCGGCGCGGCCGCGCACTTCGCTGTAATGCGTGTCGCCGCCGCGCAGCGCGGCCACCGCGCGCTCGACGATCACGGCGGGCGTCGGGAAATCCGGGTCGCCGACGCTCAGCAGGATCGCCGGCTCGCCGGCCGCCAGCGCCTTCTGCGCGGCGTAGTGGATGTCCCAGGCCGCCGTGCGCTTGCCCTGCAGGCGCTCGACCCGCTCCGAATAGTTCATGCGTCCTCCCTCGCGCGGGGCCGTCCGGCCGCCGCCTGGTTCGTGTCTTCGCGTTTTTGTGTCAGCGCGGCATGCGCGTGGGCACGCGCCGCTCGAGCCGTCCGAACGCGCGCTCGATCGCGAATGCGAGCACTACGTAGATCACCGCGATCGCGAGCAGCGGCTCATAGGTCCGCAAGGTCTGCGCGCGGATGTAGTTCGCGGCGCCGAGTACGTCCATCACCGCGACGGTCGACGCGAGCGCCGTCGATTTCAGCAGCATCACGGTCTCGCCGGCCAGCGTCGGCAGCAGGATCTGGATCGCGCGCGGCAGCCACACGCGCCGCGCGATCATCGACGGCCGCATCCCCATCGCGCGCGCGGCCTCGATCTCGCCCTTCGGCACGCCGCGCAAACCCGCGCGCAGCACCTCGCCGACATACGCGCCGACGCTGATCACGAGCGCGAACGCGACATACCAGAAGCCGTCGCGCAGGAACGGCCACAGCACGCTGTCGCGCAGCGCGGGCCAGCCCGCGAACAAGGAGCCGAGCCCGTAGTAGATCAGGTAGATCTGCACGAGCAGCGGCGTGCCGCGAATCAGCTCGGTGAAGCCCTTGCTGAGCCGCGCGACGACGGGATTCGGCGACAGCCGCGCGAACGCGACCGCGATCGCGAGCCCGAAGCCGAACACGGCCGAGATGACGAGCAGCTTGACGGTGGTCAGCACGCCGAGCAGCAGCAGCGACGCATACGATGACACTACGCTCAGATTCATGATCTCGGCCCGAATCGATGAAGGGAAACGGCGCGGCTCAGGACGCCGGCATCCAGCGGCCGAAGCGGCGCTCGATCTCGCGGAACAGCACGCCGGACAGCGAGGTGATCACGAAGTACACGGCCGCGACCATCAGGTAGTAGCGCAGGTATTCGCGCGTCGAGCCGGCCGCCTGCTTCGCGGTGTAGAGCAGCTCGTTGTAGCCGACCACGCTGACCAGCGCGCTGTCCTTCACGAGGATCAGCCACAGGTTCGCGAAGCCCGCGAGCGCGTACGGCGCCATCGCCGGCAGCGTCACGCGCCGGAACACGAGGCCGGGCGGCGCGCCGAACGCGCGGCCGGCCTCGATCTGCCCGTACGGAATCGCGAGGATCGCGCCGCGGATGATCTCCGCCGCATACGCCCCCTGCACGATGCCGAGCACGATCACGGCGGCCGCGAAGCCGTTGACCGAGACGGGCCCGCCGCCGAGCGCCGTCATGGCGAGATTGATCGCGTCGGTGCCCGCGTAATAGAGCAGCAGGATCAGCAGCAGCTCGGGCACCGCGCGGCACAGCGTCGTGTAGCCCTGCGCGATGCGTTCGAGTGCGCGCACCCCGGACAGCTTCGCCGCCGCGCCCAGCAGCCCGAGCACGATGCCGACGACGAACGCGCCGACTGAAATCTGGAGCGTCACGCCCGCGCCTCGCAGCAGCGCGACGCCCCAGCCGTCCGGATCCATGCCGAGGTCGCTTACCCATCCCCAACCGTCCATGCCGCCTCCTCGTTCGTGCGCTGCGCGCGTCAGTGCGGCCAGAGATCGATCGGGAAGTACTTCTTCGAGATCTGGGCGTACTTCCCCGACGCGTGCAACTGGTCGAGCGCCTGATCCATCTGCCGCTTGAGCGGCGCATCGGCCTTGCGCAGGCCCGCGCCGACCCCGCTGCCGAAGATCGCGGGATCCATCTTCACACTGCCGGACCCCTTCAGCTCGAAGGCCGAGCCGTCCTTCGTCTTCAGGAAATCGAGGATGCCGAGCTGGTCGAGATACGTCGCGTCGATCCGGCCCGCGACGAGATCGGCATTGCAGTCGTCCTGTGTGTTGTAGAGCCGCACCGTCGCCGTGTTGCCGTACGCCTGCTTGATGAACTCGGCATTCGCGGTCGAGCCCTGCACGCCGATCACCTTGCCTCTCAGGCCGTCCGGCGTCAGCGTGAGTTTCACGCCCTTCTGCGCGACGAAGGTGCCCGGCGTCTCGTAGTACGGCCGCGAGAACGCAATCACCTTCTCGCGCTCGGGCGTGATCGACATCGAGTTGAAGATCACATCGATCTTGTCGCTGAGCAGCGCCGGGATGATGCCGTCCCACGCCACTTCCTTGATCTCGCAGGTCGCCTTCATCTGGACGCACAACGCGCGGATCAGGTCGGCCTCGAAGCCGCTCCACTGGCCGGTCGGGCTTTTCATCAGGAATGGCGGATAAGGCTCGGCGGCGACGCCGAAGCGCAGCACGCCGGATGCCGCATGCGCGGAACCGAGCGAGGCCAGCGCTGCGAAGACGAAACCGATGCGGCACAGCAGACTGCGAACGACGCGATTCATGGTCCAACTCCTTCCGGGAAACAATGCGGATCGATCGGGGCGGCTGCGCGGGCGCGCGCGGGCCGCCCCCGTGCCTCAGTGGCGTTGCCGGTGCGCGTTGACGAACTGGCGGCAACGTTCGCTCTGCGGTGTGTCGAAAAGCTCGGCCGGCGTACCGCTCTCCTCGACGCGGCCGTCGTGCAGAAACAGCACCTTGCTCGACACGTCGCGCGCGAACGCCATCTCGTGCGTGACGAGAATCATCGTGCGACCTTCGCAGGCGAGATCGCGGATCACCTTCAGCACCTCGCCGACGCGCTCCGGATCGAGCGCGGACGTCGGTTCGTCGAACAGCATGACGGTCGGGCGCATCGCGAGCGCGCGCGCGATCGCGACGCGCTGCTGCTGGCCGCCGGACAGGAAGGCCGGATAGACGTTGCGCTTGTCGGCGAGGCCGACGCGTTCGAGCAATTGCTCGGCGCGTGCGACGGCATCGGCGCGCGTTTCGCGCAGCACATGCACGGGCATCTCGATCACGTTTTCGAGCACCGTGCGGTGCGCCCACAGATTGAAGCTCTGGAAGACCATGCCGAGCCGCGTGCGGACCCGCTCGACCTGGCGAGGATCCGCGGGCGTCGTGCGGCCCTTGCGGTCGAGCTTCAACCCGATCTCCTCGCCGTCGACGACGATCCGCCCTTGCGTCGGCGTCTCGAGGAGGTTGATGCAGCGTAGCAGCGTGCTCTTGCCCGATCCGCTTGCGCCGATCAGCGAAATCACCTCGCCCTCGCGCGCGGTCAGCGACACGCCCTTCAATATTTCCAGCTCGCCGAACCGCTTGTGCAGATCGCTCACCTGCACGCGCGCCTCGACGGCCGACTTCACGCTCTCCACCCGCGCCAACATGCTGTCTCCTGTGTCGAACTCTCACGCCCGTCCCATCTGGGATTACGGCATTTTGTTGAATGGCCGACCAACCTCATGCGGGTTCGAGCATAGGCGCTGTTGAACAGTTTTTCAACAGTTTTCAAAATTCCCGGAACCAGGGTTTTCGCGGGTTTGGCGCGAGCGGACGCATTGCAATTGAACAAGCATCCGACACTCACCTATAATCCGTGCCATGACGATTCTGTAAGGTCACCCCGTGAAAAAAACGCCTGGCACGGCGCCGGCTCCAACCCACAGCCGCGGCATCCGAGAAACGCCCGCGGTGCGCCAGCAATCGATCATCGACGCGACGATGCGCTGCATCGCGCGCTACAGCTATTCCGAAACCACGATCGACCGCATCTGCGCGGAAGCAAAGGTGTCGCGCGGCCTGATCAACCATCACTTCCAGTCGAAAGACGAACTGATGGCGCAGACCTACAAGCGGCTGGCAGCCGACCTGCTCGACGTGTCTCGCGCGGCCGCCGCGAATGCGGCGGGCCCGGAGGAAAAGCTCAACGCGATCATCCGCGTGTGCTTCGCCGCGCCGGTGTTTGCGCCGAAGAACGTGAAGGTCTGGCTCGGCTTCTGGAGTGTCGCGCACAGCGACCCGGTGATCCGCAAGGCCCACAAGGAGCTGTACAGCGGCTACCGGCGAGCGCTGAAGAAGCTGTTCGAGCAGATCGCCGAAGGGCGAGGCGGCAGCGTCGACGGCGATCTCGCGGCACTGACGCTCACTGCCGTGATCGACGGCTTCTGGCTGGAACTCGCGCGCGACCCGACGTCGTTCACCGCCGACGAAGCGCTGACGAGCTGCCTGCGCGTCGTCGATACGTTCCTGCCGCCGCCGAAGACGGTGCGCAAGCGCGCGTGACGCGGCGCGGGCGCCTGTAACGGGACGGCCCCACCTCGCGCATGCCGGCGCGAGGCGAGGTCGTTCGCGCATTCACGCCGCCCGGATCTCGATCAGGTACGGCGCGCCGTGACCGGCCGCTTCGCGCAGCGCATCCGCAAGCGGCGCGCCTTCGTCGATCCGTTGCGCGCCCCAGCCATACGCTCGCGCGATCGCGACGAAGTCCGGCGTGTGCAAATCGACGCCGACCGGCTCGACGCCGCCGTCGATCATCGCCCGCTTGATTTCCCCGTATCCGCCGTTGTTCAGCAGCACGACGATCACGCGCGCACCGTGCTGCACCGCGGTGCCGAGTTCCGCGAGCGTGTACTGGAAACCGCCGTCGCCGGCCAGGCAGACCACGGGCCGCGACAGGTCGCCGAGGCTCGCGCCCACCGCGGCCGGCAGCCCGTAGCCGAGCGAGCCGAACCCCACCGAGGCATTGAACCAGCTGCGCGGCCGCGACGCCGCGAAGCCCGCATTGCCCGCATAGACCATGCGCGTCGAATCGCCGACGATCGCCGCGTCGGGCAGCGCGTCCCGCACGCTGTCGAGCAGCGCGAGATCGCGCCGCATCTCGTCGTTCAGTTCGCGCCGTGCCGCCGCCCGGCAGATCGCGGCGCGCTCGACGCCGTCCCCGTCCCCTTGCTCGCCGCACCGCCGCCCGACATCGGCCGGCCACACGCGCCGCAGCGCGCGCAGCGTCTCGCCGACGTCGCCGAGCAGCGGCAGCGCCGGGGTCGCGCCGCGGCACAGTTGCTGCGGATCGAGGTCGATCCGCACCAGCGGCGCGGACATCGTGAAGCTGCGCGTCGCATACAGGTCATAGTCGGTCGGGCCCAGCTCGGTGCCGAGCGCGACGATCAGATCGCTGTCGCGCATCAGCGCGCGCACGGCATCGCAC